>NZ_CP013372.1:1867431-2178669 GCF_001522585.2 Burkholderia sp. NRF60-BP8 | reverse complement strand
AGCCGCCAGTTGCTTCCACTGCAACGCGAGCCAGTCGGACGCGGCGACGCCGTGCGACGTCGTGTAGTAGCGGTTCGTGAAACCCGACAGCGACGTGATCGTGCCGACGATGTTGCTGGCCTGCAGTTGCTGGACCCACGTGCCGATCTGCGGCACGTTCGACACCGTGTACGCGGGGGCGGCCTGTTTCGCGAGCGCCGCAGGCAAGGGCTGGAGCGCCTGCCGCGCGTCGTCGAACGAGTCGTGCACGACGTAGCCGGGCCCGTGGCCGCGCGTGCGGTGGACGGCGCGGGCCAGCTCGCCGAGGCGGGAATCGTCGATCTCGACGACGTGAACGGTTTCGCGACGCGCGGCGCCGTCGTCGGCCTTGCCGGCTTCGACGGTCGTGCTGTATTGCGCGGTTGCAGTCGCGTCGATACGTTGAAGCTGGCGCAACGCGGTGTCGCCGAGCGTGATCCAGACGGGCGCCGCGTGCGCGGCGGCGGTCAGCAGCATGCCGCCCAGCGCGGCACTCAGGCGGGTCGATTTCAGAGTAGGCATGTTCGATCTCGTGAGGATGGCGATGTCGATGAAGGGAGCGCGCCGCAGATCGTGCGATGCGCTCCCGCCTGCTGCGGGCGTTACGACTTCTGCGGGACGGTCACGCCGTACGTGCAGCTCTTGTTGTACGCGTTGCCGATCGCGGCGAGCTGCGCGCTGCTGTAGCCGAGCGCGGATGCGGCCGTCAGCACCGCTTGCGCGGCGGCCTTCTGGTTGGTCGAGCCGTTGGTCATCGACAGCCCCTTCAGGAACGCCTTGTCCATCGCCTGCGCGCCGATCGCATCGCGTGCGACGAGGTTGCACGACGCCCAGTACTGGCCGGCCGTGTGGATCTCCGCGCCGCGCGCCTGCGCATAGGTGCGCCCGACGTTCCAGTTGGTCACGCGGCCGCCCCAGAACTCGTTGTGGCCGTCCCAGTTGTAGACCCAGTGATACTGCGCATCGGTCGGGCTCCATTGGTTGAAGTCGCGGCTGTACGCGGCGGCGAGATAGTCGCCGGTGCCTTCCGACAAGCCTTCCTGTTGCGACAGGCCGCCGTTGGTGATCCAGTCGTGAATGCCGTGGCCGAGCTCGTGGATCACGACGTCCGCGTCTTCCGCGTCGTCGACGCCGCCTTGCCCGAAGGTCAGCCGGCCGCTGCTCGACGAGTACGACGAGTTGTCGTCGCCCGATTCGCCGTGCGGGTCGTACTGCACGCCGCCCGTGTACTGGTACGGCAGCGCCTTGATGCCGAGCGTCTGGTTCACGTAACGCAGGAACGTGTCGATGTGGTAGTACGCGTTCACGGCCTCGAAATACAGGTTGCCGCGCGTGAATTCGAACGCGGGCGTGGATTGCGACGGGCAGGCCTTGTCGAGCGGCGCATCGAAATCGACGCATGCCGCGTACGGGCCCGTCAGCGTGTAGCGCGTGCCCGACTGCGCGAGATCCTTCAGCGTCACGCGTACGCGCGCGGCCGTGAGCTGCGTCGAATCGGCGTCGTTGCCGTCCTTGTAGCCCGTGCTGCCGTAGCTGCTCTTCGTCGGCGACAGCGGATCGGGGCGGAACACGAAGCCGGTGCCTTCGGTCGCGTAGAACGCCTTGTCCTCGGCGCGCAGCACTTCGCCGCTGCCCGAATCGATCAGCAGCTCCCAGTCGCCTTTCGGGCCGTCCTGCGGGCGGCCGCGCACCTTCCACGCGGTATGCGTGCCGGCCTTGTCGACGAACGCGACGAGTTGCGCATCGAGATGCGTGAAGCCGCTCGCGCCGAGATACGCGCGGGCGCGGTCGAACGCCTGTTGCTGGTCGACGGCCTGCGACTTGCGCGTCGTCGCGACCACGCCGTTGATCGTGTTGCTCGCGACGTACAGGATGCGGCCGTCCTTCGCGACGGTCACCGCGATGTCGCTGCCGTACACGGGCAAGCCGGCCGCCTGCTGCTGCAGGCGCACGACGGTGAAGTCGGCGTCGGTGCGTTCCGACGTGACGACGAGGCTCGCGAGCGCGGTCGCGTCGAGTCCGAGCTGCGCCGCTTGCGATGCGACGAAGTCGCGCGCGGTGGCCGCGGGCGTCGCGGCGGCCTTCTTGGCGCGATAGGCCGGGTTGTACAGCGTGACGGCGACGCCGTCCGCGCGGAACTGCCCGACGGCCGTGTCGGCCTTCGCGGCCGGCGGCGCGACGCCGCGCGTCAGGCTTTCGCGCAGGCTCGCGGCCTGCGGATTCGGCGCTTTCGTATCGGCCAGGGTGCCGCCGACGATGCCGAAACCGAGCGCGAGACTCAGGGCGAGCGGCAATGCTTTGCGTGATGTCTGCATACGTGATCCTCATCTCAACGGTTGGACACGCCCGCGCGCTCGTGGCGAGCAGGCACGACACGGCCCGCGCGCCGGTTCGATGGAACCGGTGCGGCGAAGCGGTGTTGGGGTGTCGACTGACTAAGGAAACCTAAATGTCAGGTCGAAAAGAAGCGGGCAGGCGAAGCGGAGGAGAAGCGAACGGCAGGCAGGTGCGGCGACGGCGAATCGAGCATCGTCATGTCATACCCCTCGGATCGATATTGGATATCGGTTGGCAGCCTGCGTGACCCGACGTCCGTCGAGCCCGTCGATCGAGTCGTTAGGCTGCCTATCTAACTTTGTTTGGTATGTTACAGAATATTTTCAACGACATTCCAGATTATTTTCGATGACCGCTTCGGTTCGTCGACCAGTCGCCGGCATTGTTCAGCGAACGGTGGGAAACGCCGCCGGAACGCGCAATACCGCGCCGGATTGTGATCAAAAGCCGAGACGATCAGCGCGTCGGCCGCCGGTCGCTGCGCGGGCTCATCCCGAATCGCGCGCGATAGGTGCGCGAAAAATGCGACGGCGATTCGAAGCCGCACGCGACGCACACCGACGTGATGCTCATGTCGGTCTGCTGCAGCAGTTCGCGTGCGCGATCGAGGCGCAGGTTCAGGTAGAAGCGCGTCGGCGTGTCGTTCAGCATCGCGCTGAACAGCCGCTCGAGCTGGCGCCGCGTGATTGAGACTTCCCGCGCGAGCGCGTCGGAGCCGAGCGGGGTGTCCATGTGCCGTTGCATCGTTCCGATCACCTGGATCAGCTTGCGGTTGTGCACGCCGTAGCGCGCGGCGATCTCGAGCCGCTGGCTGTCCGAGCGCTGCCGGATGCGGCTGACGACGAACTGCTCGGAGATCGCCGCCGCGAGGTCGGCGCCGTGCCGGCGGCCGATCAGGTCGAGCATCATGTCGATCGACGCGGTGCCGCCCGCGCACGTGATGCGCCGGTCGTCGATCTCGAACAGCTCCTGCGTCGCGTTCAGGCCGGGATAGCGCTCGCGGAACGCGGCCAGCGCTTCCCAATGCAGCGTCAGCGGCTGCGATGCGTCGAACAACCCGGCTTCCGCGAGCACGAAGCTGCCCGTATCGATGCCGCCCAGCGTGGCGCCATGCCGGTGCTGGCGGCGCAGCCAGTCGCCGAGCGTGCGCGTGTAGCACACGAGCGGATCGAAGCCCGCGACGACGAACACCGTATCGACCTGCGGGACGTCCGCGCACGCGGCTTCGGCGGCGACCGGAATGCCGTTGCTCGCGGCGACGGGGGCGCCGTCCAGGCTGATCACGTGCCAGCGATACAGCTCGGTGCGAAAGCGGTTCGCGACGCGCAGCGGCTCGACCGCGGACATGAAGCCGAGCGCGGAGAAGCCGGGCAGCAACAGGAAGTGGAAATCCTCGGGCATCGGGGTGTGGGGTGCAAGCAGGTGATCGGTGCGTGCCGCGCGTCGCGACGAGCGGGCCGGCGCGGGCTCGCCCGGCTCGCGGGCGCCGGACGTTCGAGCCGGGATTATCGCGGGTTTTGCGGGCGCTCAGCGCGTTTTTGCACGATGCACCGTCCGGCGCGCGGTCGTCGACGGCAATTCGCCGAATTGGGCCTTGTAAGCATTCGCGAAATGCCCGAGATGAATGAAGCCCCAGCGTGCGGCCGCTTCGCTGATCGGCAGGTCGGATTGCCGCGTGTCGAGCAGCAGGCGTCGCACCTGCGCGAGGCGCAGCGAGCGCGTGTAGTTGAGCGGCGTCGTCTGCACGACCGATTGAAAACTGTTCTGCATCGTGCGCCGGCTGACGCGCAGTTGCGTGCACAGGCTCAGGATGTCGACGGGTGCTTCCGGGTGGTCGATCACGTAGTCGTGCACGCGGCGCACGATGTCGGCGTGGCACGCGTGCGTGAGCCGGTGCGGCGGCTCGGGTATCCGGTAGGTCATGAGATCGACCAGCACGTTGCCGATGTCGGCGCGCATCGCGCGCTGCACGCGTGCCGCGTCGAACGTATCGGGCGCCGACAGCACGCGTTCGAGCAGCGTGGCGAGTTGCACGCTCGCGCGCTCGCGCGCGGCGACCGGCACCTCGACCACGCCGCGTCGCAGCGCGCGTGCGTCCAGCCGGACGCCGGCGGCATCTTCGATCTGCTGCATCAACTCGGGTTCGACGACCACGCCGATCATCGACATGTCGTCGGGCGAATGGAGTTCGAACGGTACGCCGCCGCGCGCCATCACGATCGTACCGGGCTCGACGCGCGCATTGCCGAAGGCGAAGGCGCCCGAGCCGGCGAGCGGCATCCCGAATACCGTATGGCCGGGCGGCAAGCATCCGCGCTGGATGATGCGCACGTTCGCCGTTTCCTGGAACAGTTGCACGCCGTCGAGCACCGCGTGTTTGACCACGCTGCGATACGGGCCGGCCCCGATCTGGTCGTAACGCTGATCCCAGCCGCGCAGCGCCGCGGCATGCCGGTCTGCGTCGTCGAACCTCTGATGTAACACACGCATGGCGCCTCCGGCGATCGTTCGGACCGCGCAAGACTAAACCGACCGGGCGGTCGGCGCAATACGGAGGAGCGCTATTCCGCGCCCGCGCTTCGGAGGGTCGGAAGGCACGCGCCCGCGTGGCTTTCACGCGCATTTCCAATATCCCGAATCGGCACGCACGCGTTGCCGGTCCGGGTGCCGGCCGGCTTTATTGTCGAACTACAGTCGCTCCACATCACGTGAACCCCCACTGGAGGCGGCATGAGGACAAGGCGGCGAACCGCGGCGCTCGCGGCGACGCTGGCGTTGGCGGCGGCATGGGCCGGCGGCGCGAACGCGGCGGAAAAACCCGAAGAACTGGTCGTGCAGAAGATGCCGCCGTGGCATCCGCACGCGCTCTACATCGTCGACATTTCGATGCCGTCGATGACCGACGGGCGCATCTACGTATACGACGCCGATGCGAAGAAACTGCTCGGCCAGATCGACGGCGGCTTCGCCCCCGGCTTCGCGATCTCGCCCGACCGCAAGACCAGCTTCGTCGCGACGACCTACTTCTCGCGCGGCTCGCACGGCACGCGCACCGACGTCGTCGAGATGATCGACAACGCGACCCTCGATCACGCGGGCGAGATCGTGATTCCGGCGAAGCATGCGCAGCACGTGCCGTCGCCGTACAACACCGCGTTCAGCGCCGACGGCAAGCGGCTGTACGTCGCGAACATCACGCCGGCCGCATCGGTGACGGTGATCGACGCCGTCTCGAAGCGGGTGCTGTCGGAGATCGACATGGCCGCGTGCGTGCTCGCGTATCCGTCGGGCAACGACCGTTTCACCGCGCTGTGCGAAAGCGGCAAGGCGCTGACCGTCACGCTCGACGCGAACGGCAAGGAAACGAAGCGCACGATGTCGGACGCGTTCATCGACGTCGACAAGGATCCGGCGTTCGTGAACGCGTCGCGGTACCAGGGCGACTATCTGTTCACCACCTACGGCGGCAACGTGCGCAGTGCCGATTTCAGCGGCGACAAGCCGGCGTTCGGCAAGCCGTGGCCGCTGTTGACGGACGCCGAGCGCGCGGAAGGCTGGCGCCCGGGCGGCATGCAGCAGACGGCCGTGCACGCGAAGCAGAACCGTTATTACGTGCTGATGCACAAGGGCGCCGACGGCTCGCACAAGGATCCCGGCACGCAGGTGTGGGTGTATGACCTGAAGTCGAAGCAGCGCGTCGCGCGCTGGGATCTCGCACAGCAGAAGGTCGATCCGCTCGTGTCGATCCAGGTCAGCGAGGACGACAAGCCGCTGTTCTACGGGCTGACGGCGACCTCCGACCTCGTCGTGATGGATGCGCGCACCGGCGCGCTGCGGCACGTCGAGAAGCAGATCGGCAATACGTCGTCGCTGCTCGTCAACCCGTGAGGCCGCGATGACCCTCGATCCCGTACTCGCCACCAGCGCGCAGGCCGGCGCGGCCGCCGTCGTGCTGCTCGGCGCCTTCGCGAAGATGCGCCGGCCCGCCGCGTTCCGCCAGGCGCTCGCCGGCTACCGGCTGCTGCCCGATGCGCTAAATGCGCCGGTCGCGTTCGCGATTCCGTTGGCAGAAGCGATCGGCGCCGCGGCGCTGCTGTTTCCCGATACGCGCACGGCCGGCGCGATCGCGCTGATCGCGCTGCTCCTGGCGTTCGCCGCCGGCCTCGCGATCAACCTGCTGCGCGGCCACACCGACATCGACTGCGGCTGTTCCGGCTTCACCGCCGCCCGTGCGGACGCACCGCGCGGCATCGGCTGGTTGCATGTCGGCCGCGTGCTGCTGCTCGTCGCGCTGGCCGCGACCGCGTTCGTCGAGCCGGGCACGCGCGCCGTCGTGTGGCTCGACTACCTGACGCTGTTCTTTTCCGTGCTGCTGATCGTCTGCGCGCTGCTCACCGTCGACGTGCTGCTCGCCAACGTCCCGCGCCTTGCCCACCTGAGGAATTCATGATGCAAACCGCTCTCACCGTTTCCACCGCCCTGCTGTGGGTGGCCGTTCTCGCGCTCGGCGCGATCTGCCTCGCCCTGGTGCGCCAGATCGGCATCCTGTACGAACGCATCATGCCGGCCGGCGCGCTGATGATCGACAAGGGGCCGGCGGTCGGCGCGATCGCGCCGACGTTCGAACTGACCGACATTCGCGGCTCTCACGTGAAGGTCGGCGGCATCGACGCATCGGGCAAGGCGACGCTGCTGTTCTTCCTGTCGCCGACGTGCCCGGTCTGCAAGAAGCTGCTGCCGCTGCTGCCGTCGCTGCAGGCCAGCGAAGCGACGCCGGTGAACATCGTGCTCGCGAGCGACGGCGATGCCGACGAGCACGTGCGCTTCGCGCGAAAGCACGATCTCGGGCGCTTCCCGTACGTGCTGTCGCAGGAGCTCGGCCTCGCGTATCAGATCGGCAAGCTGCCGTATGCGGTGCTGCTCGACGAAACGGGCACCGTGCGCGCGAAGGGGCTCGTCAACACGCGCGAGCATCTCGAGAGCCTGTTCGAGGCGAAGGAGCGCGGCGTCGCGTCGCTGCAGCAGTACGTGCACGGCGCGCCGCGCCACGATGCCCACGACGGGCACGCGCAGCACGCATGACCGGCCGAACCTTTTTCAACGTCATTGGAGAACGACGACATGGGCGTGTTTGATTCATGGTTCGAGCGGTCGGCGCGCGGCGTCGCGCAGCACAGTTCGCGGCGCAGCGCGATGGCGAAGCTCGGCAAGGTGCTGGTGGGTTCGGCGCTGCTGCCGCTGCTGCCCGTCGATCGCACCGCGTACGCGGCCGACGCGGCATCCGCGGCGTCGGGCGCATCCGGCGCGGCCGCATCGGGCGCAAGCGACGACCCGACGAGCTGCGACTACTGGAAATACTGCGCGATCGACGGCTGGCTGTGCAGTTGCTGCGGCGGCACGTCGAGCAGTTGCCCGCCGGGCACGACGCCTTCGCCGATCACGTGGATCGGCACCTGCCGCAATCCGCACGACGGTTCGGACTACATCGTTTCGTACAACGATTGCTGCGGCAAGACCTCGTGCGGCAAGTGCTTCTGCAACCGCAACGAGCGCGAGAAGCCGCTGTACAAGCTGTCGCTGAACAACGACATCAACTGGTGCATGGCGAACGGTAATTCGAATTACCACTGTTCGGTTTCGGTTCTGCTGGGAGCGGCAAGACAATGAGCGTGAAGCAGGCGGGAAAAATCGTCGTGGCATGCATGACGGCCATTGCGGCCATCGCGTTACCCGACGCGGCCGGCGCACAGGACACCGTGCGTTACCCGGCCGGGAAAGGCGTGTTCGACACGCAGTGCGCGGTGTGTCACCAGGCGGGCGGGAAAGGGCAGGACGGCCTTGCGCCGCCGCTGACCGAGTATCCGGGCAAGTACGCGGCGGCGGAAGCCGGGCGTGCGCAGTTGATCGCGACGCTGCTGCACGGGATGTTCGGCGAGATCGCGGTGCACGACAAGCGCTACAACTTCAAGATGCCGTCGTTCGCGAGCGCGAGCGACGACGACATCGCGCACGTGCTCAATTACGTCGTATTCGACCTCAACGCGCAGCATGGCGATGCGAAGCCGTTCACGGCGGCCGAGATCCGCGCGGCGCGCGCGAAGCCGATGGACGGCACGGCCGTGCACGCGCAGCGCGCGGCGGTGATCAAGGGGCTCGGCCTGTGAACGGCGCTTGCGCGCCGTCGTCGCGGTTCGGCGGCCTGTCGCGTCGCCTGTCGTCCAGGCTGCTGCTGGCGGGTGCCGCGGCTTGCGCGTTTGCCGGGCCTGCCCATGCGGACGGCGCAGCCGATGCGGCGCTGGCACGACAGCATTGGGTGCTCAACTGCATGGGCTGCCACACGGCGACGGGCGGCGGCATTCCCGGCAAGGTGCCGCCGCTCGCGAATTCGCTCGGCTATTTCACGCATCTGCCGGCCGGGCGCGAGTACCTGATGCGCGTGCCCGGCGCGTCGAATTCGGCGCTGTCGGATCGGGAACTGGCCGACGTGCTGAACTGGCTGCTCACGACGACGAACCGCGATGCGCTGCCACGCGACTTCAAACCGTATACGGCCGCCGAAGTTGCCGCGCACCGCCGTCCCGCGCTGTCGGACGTCGCGACCGTGCGCGCCGGCCTCGTCCGCGCGTTGCAGGCGCGCGGGATCGACGGTGTCGCGGATCGCTATTGACCGACTGACTCAACGAATCAGGGAAACGTGAACATGGAGACGAACGAAACCTTTCCGCTGCTCGACGCAACCCGCGCGTTTCTCGCGAAGCCGAAGAAGATGCTGATCGGCGCCGAGTGGAGCGACGCCGCGTCGGGCCGCCAGATCGAGGTCGTGAACCCGGCCGACGGCACCGTGCTCGCTCGCGTGCCCGAAGCGGACGAACGCGACGTGCAGCAGGCCGTCGCCGCCGCGCGCCAGGCATTCGATGCGGGCCCGTGGCGCCGCGCGAAGACCACCGATCGCGAGCGCCTGATGCTGGGGCTCGCCGACCTGATCGAAGCCAACGCGCGCGAGCTCGCCGAAATCGAATCGCTCGACAACGGCAAGCCGGTGGCGGTCGCGCAAGGGCTCGACGTCGCGATGGCCGCGCAGTGTTTTCGCTACATGGCCGGCTGGGCGACGAAGATCGAAGGCAGCGTGATCGACGCCGGCGTGCCGTATCTACCGGACAGCGAGATCTTCGCCTATACGCGCAAGGAACCCGTCGGCGTGGTCGGCGCGATCATTCCGTGGAATTTCCCGCTGCTGATGGCCGCGTGGAAAATCGCGCCGGCGCTCGCGACCGGCTGCACCGTCGTGCTGAAGCCTGCCGAAGACACGCCGCTGAGCGCGTTGCGGCTCGGCGAGCTGATCCAGGCGGCCGGGTTCCCGGACGGTGTCGTCAATATCGTCACCGGTTACGGTCACACGGCCGGCGCGGCGCTGTCGCGCGATCCGCGCATCGACAAGATCGCATTCACCGGGTCGACGCTAACGGGCAAGACGATCGGTCACGCGGCGCTCGACAACATGACGCGGATGTCGCTGGAACTCGGCGGCAAGTCGCCGGTGATCGTGCTGCCCGACGTCGATCTCGACAAGGCGGCGCTGGGCGTCGCGAACGCGATTTTCTTCAACCAGGGGCAGGTGTGCACGGCCGGTTCGCGCGCGTACATCCATTCGACGGTCTTCGACGACGTGATCGAACGCGTCGCGAAGATCGCGACGAGCCTGAAGATCGGCCCGGGGATGGATCCGTCGACGCAGATCGGGCCGCTCGTATCGGCGAAGCAGCGCGAGCGCGTGTGCGGATACATCGACTCGGGGTTCGGCGAAGGCGCGCGCGCCGCCGCCGGCGGCCGTGCGATCGACGGCCCCGGCTTCTTCGTCGAACCGACGGTGCTGGTCGATACGACGCAGGCGATGCGCGTGGTGCGCGAGGAAATCTTCGGGCCGGTGCTCGTCGCGATGCCGTTCGACGATCCCGATACGGCCGTGCGGCTCGCGAACGATACGCCGTACGGTCTCGGCGCGAGCATCTGGTCGAACGATCTTGCGGCGATCCACAAGCTGGTGCCGCGTATCGCGGCGGGCACCGTGTGGGTCAACTGCCACTCGCTGCTCGACAATGCATTGCCGTTCGGCGGGATGAAGCAGTCGGGCTTCGGCCGCGAACTCGGCCGCGCGGTGATCGACCAGTACATGGAAAGCAAGTCGGTGATGATGAACTACGCGTGAGCGTCGCGGCGGGTTGCGCGCGGTGACGGCGCGCCGACCGCGCCGCGTCGCTACCGGGCCAGCGTGTTCGGCCGGACCGACGTCGGGACTCACACGCCGTATCCCGCGTCGCGCATCAAGCGGCGCGCCACGTCGCCGCGCGGGCCTTCCGCGTCGAAGCGCGCGCGAAGGTTCGCGTCTGCGTCGCCCGTCACGCCGCGGTGCATGATCGCGACGATGGCGAAAAGGGCGACGACGAAGCAAGCGACGAGCATCGTATGGCTCCTGGCTGGAGAGGCTGGAGGCGGGCACCGCGACGGCCGGCCGTGTCCGTCGGCATCCGTTCCAATGACGCGCAACATCCGGGCCCGAAGCGGCACGGTAACCGGCGGGCGGCGCGCGATCGCCCGGCGACGCCCAGCATAGGGCCGGCCCGCGGTATTCGGCGACGTGTCGGAAATCTGTCAGCAAGGCCGTGGCGGAATCGAAAGGCGCACGCCGTATCCGGGCAATCCCGTCGCCCGCCAGAAAAACCCCAAATCCCCATCCGGCAAGCCTCCCGCAGAATCTAGTGGTTTCCACTCATAGTCGCAAACAGGCAAGAACAGGTCGCCGCCGGTCTTCTCGGCGCGAATATGGCTCGTTACTTTTACTCCCACGATGCAGGCCGGCGCACACTCCGCGCACCGGCTGCCGCGAGATCAACCGGGAGGAATCGAACCATGAAGTCGACGAAGATCGCCGCGCTCACCGCGGCCGTGCTGGCGACCGGTGCGTTCACGCACGCCGCGCATGCCGAGACGGAGGCCGCGACCTGCCGCACCGTGCGTTTCGCGGATATCGGCTGGACCGACATCACGTCGACCACGGCGCTCGCGTCGACCGTGTTCGAGGCGCTCGGCTACAAGCCGACCACGACGATCGCGTCGGTGCCGATCTCGTTCGCCGGTCTCAAGAGCAAGCAGCTCGACGTGTCGCTCGGCTACTGGTGGCCCGTGCAGCAAAAGCAGTTGCAGCCGTTCCTCGACAGCAAGTCGATCAACGTCGTCGAGCCGCCGAACCTGTCCGGCGCGAAGGCGACGCTCGCGGTGCCGAGCTACGAATACCAGGCCGGCCTGAAAACCTTCGACGACATCGCGAAACACCGAGCGGAACTCGACGGCAAGATCTACGGGATCGAGCCGGGCAGCAGCGCGAACGCGACGATCCAGAAGATGATCGACACGAACCAGTACGGGCTCGGCGGCTTCAAGCTCGTCGAATCGAGCGAGGCCGGGATGCTGGTGACGGTCGAGCGCGCGGTCCGCGAGAAGAAGTGGGTGGTGTTTCTCGGCTGGGAGCCGCATCCGATGAACATCCAGCTCAGCATGAACTACCTGTCCGGCGGCGACGCGGCGTTCGGGCCGAACTACGGCGAAGCGCGCGTGTACACGCTGACCGCGCCCGACTTCATCGCGCGCTGCCCGAACGCGGGCAAACTCGTGACGAACCTGCGCTTCTCGACCCAGCTCGAGAACCAGCTGATGCAGTCGGTGATGAACAAGACCAAGCCGGCCGAGGCCGCGAAGGCGTACCTGAAGAAGAACCCGCAGGTGCTCGATCCCTGGCTCGCGGGCGTCAAGACGTTCGACGGCAAGGACGGCCTGCCTGCCGTGAAGGCGTATCTCGGCCTGTAACGGCCTGCGCCCGCGCGCTACCCGCAATGCGACACAACCCGAATCAAGCGAGGCATCCAGCATGAACCACGAAGTCATCATCACCTGCGCCGTCACGGGCGCGGGCGATACGGTCGGCAAGCATCCGGCGATTCCGGTCACGCCGAAGGAGATCGCGGCCGCCGCGATCGAAGCCGCGAAGGCAGGCGCGACGGTCGCCCACTGCCACGTGCGCGATCCGCAGACGGGGCGCGGCAGCCGCGACCCGAACCTGTATCGCGAAGTGGTCGACCGCATCCGCTCGGCCGACGTCGACGTGATCATCAACCTGACGGCCGGCATGGGCGGCGATCTCGAGATCGGCCCCGGCGAGGATCCGATGCGCTTCGGCAAGGGCACCGACCTGGTCGGCGGCCTCACACGCCTCGTACACGTCGAGGAACTGCTGCCGGAAATCTGCACGCTCGACTGCGGCACGCTGAATTTCGGCGACGGCGATTACATCTACGTGTCGACACCCGCACAGTTGCGCGCCGGCGCGAAGCGCATCCAGGAACTCGGCGTGAAGCCGGAACTGGAGATCTTCGATACGGGCCATCTGTGGTTCGCGAAGCAGTTGCTGAAGGAAGGGCTGCTCGACGATCCGCCGCTGTTCCAGCTGTGCCTGGGCATTCCGTGGGGCGCACCGGCCGATACGGGCACGATGAAGGCGATGGTCGACAACCTGCCGCCGGGCGCGCACTGGGCCGGCTTCGGGATCGGCCGCATGCAGATGCCGATGGTCGCGCAGGCGATGCTGCTCGGCGGTCACGTCCGCGTCGGCCTCGAAGACAACATCTGGCTCGATCGCGGCGTGCATGCGACCAACGGCACGCTCGTCGAGCGCGCTCGCGAGATCGTCGAACGCCTCGGCGGCCGCGTGCTGACGCCGGCCGAAGGCCGCCGCAAGCTCGGTCTGCCGGCGCGCGGCGAACGTGCGCTGGAGCGTCGCGCGATCGCCGAATTCGCGTGAGCTTTTTCACTGACCGACATTGCATGGCGGTATGCGTCGATGCGCGGCCGCCCACCGATTTCCCCTGAATTGAAGGATGTATCGACATGGCAGTGAAGACCGACATCAAGACGTTTGCCGCCATCGGCACCGGCGTGATCGGCAGCGGATGGATTTCCCGCGCGCTCGCGCACGGTCTCGACGTGGTCGTGTGGGACCCGGCGCCGGGCGCCGAAGCGCGGCTGCGCGCGAACGTCGCGAATGCGTGGCCCGCGCTCGAACGCGTCGGCCTCGCGCCGGGCGCCGATCCCGCGCGGCTGCGGTTCGTGTCGACGATCGACGAATGCGTAGCCGACGCCGATTTCATCCAGGAAAGCGCGCCCGAGCGCGAGGCGCTGAAGCTCGAGCTGCACGAGCAGATCAGCCGCGCGGCGAAGCCCGATGCGATCATCGCGTCGTCGACGTCGGGGCTGTTGCCGACCGACTTCTACGCGCGGGCGACGCATCCGGAGCGCTGCGTGGTCGGCCATCCGTTCAACCCCGTCTACCTGCTGCCGCTCGTCGAGGTGCTCGGCGGTGCGCGCACGTCGCCGGAAGCGGTCGAAGGCGCGATGGAGGTCTATCGCAAGCTCGGCATGCGGCCGCTGCACGTGCGCAAGGAAGTGCCGGGCTTCATCGCGGATCGTCTGCTCGAGGCGTTGTGGCGTGAGGCGCTGCATCTCGTCAACGAAGGCGTCGCGACGACCGGCGAGATCGACGACGCGATCCGCTTCGGTGCGGGTATCCGCTGGTCGTTCATGGGCACGTTCCTGACCTACACATTGGCCGGCGGCGATGCGGGCATGCGACACTTCATGCAGCAATTCGGCCCCGCGCTCGAACTGCCGTGGACGAAACTGGTCGCGCCGACGTTGACCGATGCGCTGATCGACCGCGTCGTCGAAGGCACGACCGAACAGCAGGGCACGCGCAGCATCAAGGAGCTCGAGCGCTATCGCGACGAGTGCATCACCGAGGTGCTGAAATCGATCGCCGCGGTGAAGGCGCGGCACGGGATGCGATTCGAGGAATAAAGGACAGGCGATGACGGGCGATACCCCGCTGACGATTTACCGCGACGTGGTGCGGCCCGAATGGGTCGACTACAACGGCCACCTGCGCGATGCGTTCTACCTGCTGATCTTCAGCTTCGCGACCGATGCGTTGCTGGATCGCATCGGCCTCGACGACGCCGCGCGTCGCGAGCGGGGGCGCTCGGTCTACACGCTCGAAGCGCACGTGAACTACCTGCACGAGATCAAGGAAGGCACGGCCGTGCGCGTCGATGCGCGCGTGCTCGCGCACGACGCGAAGCGGCTGCACCTGTATCTCGAACTGTTCGCCGACGGGCATGGCGACGCGGTATCGGCGAGCGAGCAGATGCTGCTGCACGTCGATACGCGCGACGGCGCGAAATCGGCGCCGTTCGACGACGACGTGGCCGCGCGCGTGACCGAGCTGCACGCATTGCAGCGCGATTGCGCGGCGCCCGCGTATGCGGGCCGCGTGATCGGGCTGCCGCCGCGCCGCTAGCGGCGCGCTTCGCCTTCCGATCCCCCCTTCGACCGCGGAGCGCACACGATGCTCGAACCGGAAATCGCGGCGTTCGTCGCGGCTGTCGACGCGTGGTATCCGGCCGATGCGGCGCTGCGCTCGCCCGACGAGCAGCGCCGCCTCTACGACCGCTTCGCGGCCGAATGGACGCCGGCCGCGCTGCCGGCCGGCATCGTGCAGCACGACGCCGTGTGGCGCGCGCCGGACGGCCGCACGATCGCGCTGCGGCGCTATACGTCCGCGCACGGTGCGCCGCGCGGCACGGTGCTGTTTTTTCATGGCGGCGGTTTCGTCGTCGGCTCGCTCGACAGTCATGCGCTGATCACCGCGCAGCTGGCGGCCGATACGGGCCTCGACGTGATCGCCGTCGACTACCGGCTGGCGCCCGAACACCGCGCGCCAGCCGCACTCGACGATTGCGTGGCGGTGACGCGCGCCGCGCGCGATGCGCGCTGGCCGTTCGGGCCGTGCGCGCACCCGTTGACGCTCGCGGGCGACAGCGCGGGCGGGATGCTCGCGGCGGCGGTGGCGACCGCGCTGCGCGATGCGGGCGAAGCGAGCGTGGACGGCATCGCGCTCGTTTATCCGATGCTCGGTTTCGAACCGCAATCGCCCGCGCGCGAAACGGAAGCGCACGCGCCGATGCTGACGCTCGACGACGTGCATCGTTATCGCGCGCTGTACTGGGGCAGTGACTCGTCCGACGCGTTGCGGAGCGGCAACCCGCTGCTGCGCGCGTCGGCGCCGCTCAACGCGGCGCGCTTCGACGGCTTGCCGCCGGTGCTCGCGATCGGCGCGGAGCACGATCCGCTGCGCGACGATGCGCGCGTGTACGTCGAACGGATTCGCGCGGCCGGCGGGGTCGCGCGCCACTGGATGGGAGAGGGGCTGGTGCACGGCTGCTGGCGCGCGCTCGGGACGAGCCCGCAGGCCGCACGGATGCACCGGATGGTCGGCGGGTTCTTGCTCGCACCGCACGCGTAGCGAGCGTTTTCCGGGAGGCAACGATGCAGGCAGCGGCGCAACACCGTATCGAGGACTGGCGGACGTTTTCGGCCGACGCGGCCATCGCGACGGCGACGATCGGCGATGACGCGGTGAATATCGAGTGGAGCGACGCGCGACGATCGCCGTTCCATTTCGACTGGCTGCGCGACAACTGCGCGTGTGCCGCGTGCGTGCATGCGATCACGCGCGAACAGGTGTTCGAGATCGCCGATGCGCGCGAGGATCTGTCCGCGCTCGCCGTGCATGTCGAAACCGACGGTGCGCTGCATGTGGAATGGAACGACGGGCACCGCAGCGCGTGGTCGCCGGGCTGGTTGCGTGCGCATGCATACGACGATGCGTCGCGCGCGGAGCGCCTGGCCGCGCACGAGCGCCACGTATGGACCGGCGACGATGCGACGGCGATCGGCGGGTTCGCGTGGCGCGACGTGATGGAGGACGACCGCGCGCTGCTGGCATGGCTCGGCGCCTTGCAGCGCACGGGGCTGACGCTCGTCGAGGGCGTGCCGGCCGAGCGCGGCCGCGTCGACGGGATCGCGCGCCGCATCGGCCTGATCCGCGAAAGCAATTTCGGCGTGCTGTTCGACGTCGAATCGAAGCCGCGCCCGGACAGCAATGCGTATACGTCGCTGAATCTTCCGCCGCACACCGACCTGCCGACCCGCGAACTGCAGCCCGGCGTGCAGTTCCTGCACTGCCTCGCGAACGACGCGACGGGCGGCGACAGCATCTTCCTCGACGGCTTCGCGCTCGCGGATGCGCTGCGGCGCGAACATCCGGACGATTTCGAACGACTCGCGTCGACGCCGTTCGAGTTCTGGAACAAGAGCGCGAACAGCGACTACCGCTGTTCGGCGCCGGTGATCGGGCTCGATGCGCGCGGCAACGTCACGGAAGTGCGCGTCGCGAACTTCCTGCGCGGGCCGCTCGATGCGCCGGCCGGCTCGGTTGCAGCGGTCTATCGCGCGTACCGACGATTCCTCGCGCTTGCGCGCGAGCCGCGTTTTCGCGTGCAGCGCCGGCTGCGGGCGGGCGACATGTGGGCGTTCGACAACCGGCGCGTGCTGCATGCGCGCACCGAGTTCGACCCGTCGACGGGCCGCCGGCACTTGCAGGGCTGCTACGTCGATCGCGACGAACTGCTGTCGCGGTGGCGCGTGCTGTCGCGATCGGCGCCGGCCGGGGCCGTGGCGCGCTGACCGGCGCACACGACGCATTCACGCACACCTCGCCGGGAAAAAGCGCCCGGACGCCACGCGTCCGGGCGAAGCCACCCGCTGCCGGGCGGCGGAGGTATGCGTTTCACAAAAAAGACGAGCCCCGCGAAGGGGGCTCGTCCGGACTGCGTGACTTCATCGCGCGATGCGCGGCGCCCGCCGCGGGCGCGTCGGCTTACTGGCCGAAGAAGATCGAATCGCGTGCGTTCGACGACGCAGCCGGCGCGCCCGAGTGGACGAGCGGAGCCGGTTGCGCGCCGTAGCCGCTGGTGTCGGCACCATGAACACGCGCTTCGGCGCTCTGGATGTCGTTCGGGTAGTACGGGCTCGACACGCCCGGCTTGTAGCCGGCTTGTTCGAGCTGGACCAGTTCGTTGCGCACTTGAGCGCGCGTCACGGTGCTTTGCGCGAATGCGCCGAACGAAGCGGACAGGGCGGCAGCGGCAACGACTGCGGAAACGAGCGATTTCATGGTGACCTCCGGTGTTTTATTGAGTTCGCTCTCGACACCATGTCTTGAGCGATTGATCAAATCTTAGTCACCGGCATGTTCAGGGTAAACGCTGATTTTGACGATAAATTGTTTCCTGACCGGTAACAGTGCGACGCCGAATCAGTCTTTCAACGGGCTTTCTTTTCGGTTGATGCAATAAGTATGAAGAATATCGTGCGCGCCGGCACGCGATTCAGCGCGCTTCGGCCGTCGTGTCGAACGGCCGGCCCGGCGCGCGTCCGGCGGGCGCGCCGGCGCTGAGGAAGCGCACGCCCGTCGCGGCTTCCGATGCTTCCCACAGCAATGCCGCCGACGCCGCGCTGCGCGCCGCGCGCGGCACGCTTGCCGGTGCCGGCAGCCCGCGCGATTCGAACCAGCCGGACGGACCGATGTACGCGCCGCCGGCCAGATCGGGCGACGTCGCCGCATGAATCGCGGGCAGCGCGCCCTGAGCGGCCGGCTGTGCGAGATACCGGTTCGCGGCGCGCATCAGCGCGGCGCGGGCCGGCGAGCGGTCCATCGCCGGGCCCGCGAACTGCAGGTTGGTCGCCGCGTAGCCGGGGTGCGCGGCGACGCTGATGCCGGCGAACGCCGCGCGCTCGAAACGGCGCTGCAACTCGATCGCGAACACGAGGTTTGCGAGCTTGCTGTCGCAATAGGCGAGATAACGGTTGTAGCGTCGTGCGGCGCGCAGGTCGTCGACACGAATCCGGCCGGCGCGGTTGAAACCGCTCGACATCGTGACGACGCGCGCTCGGCGCGCCGCGCGCAGCGCCGGCAGCAGATGGCCCGTCAGCGCGAAATGGCCGAGATGGTTGGTGCCGAACTGCATCTCGAAGCCGTCGCGCGTGTGCCGCAGCGGCAGAAACATCACGCCGGCGTTGTTGCAGAGGATGTCGACGCGGCCGTGGCGTTCGCCGACGTCGGCCGCGAAGCGGGCGATCGACGCGAGATCGGCGAGGTCGAGCGGATCGACTTCGACGCGTGCATGAGGATGAAACCGGCGGATCGCGTCGGCGGCCTGCGCGCCGCGGGCGGCGTCGCGGCAGCCCATCACGACCGTCGCGCCTTTCGCGGCCAGCGTTTCCGCGAGCTGCCAGCCGAGACCGCTGTTGGCGCCGGTCACGACCGCGACCTTCCCGCCTTGCGCCGGGACGTGGCGCGCGCTCCATGCATGCATGTCTGCCTCCATCGGCGCGGCCGATCGGCTGCGGCGCCTAATCGTTACATTGAATGATGTAACGATAGTGCGGGCGGACGTTGCAGACAAGCGGAGGAATTAGACCGGCGCTTCTAGGGCGGGCGGATGGCGTGGCGCCGCCGGCCGGCGCACGGCGGGCGGGTTTTACCTGCTGCCGGCCAGCGCGAGCACTTCGGCGGCGGAGATCATGGCGGCGGCGTTCGCGGGAGCCGGGCGTTCGGCCGGACGGAATACTTCGTCGCCGCGGTGGATGACCTGGCGCGACAGCGCGCAGGTCCCGGTGCGCTGCGCGAAGCGGCGTCGCCAGCGCTGCTCACCGTAGTGGCAGCGGCCGGGTTCGACCCAGCGGACGACGAGCAGCGTATCGGAACGTTCGAGGATTTCGACGTGGACGTCGGCGGGATCGAGCGCAGGCAGGGATTTGGAGGCCTTCATTTTGCCGTTTCCTAAAGCTCGTGCGGGTTCGGCCGTGGCAGTGGATGTCACTACCCGATGGCGAATCCGTAGCGGTTTCCATGAGTGGTGCGCTAAATGTAAGCGTCTGTGACCGGAAAAAACATCCTGTCTGGCTCAAATTACCTTTTGCCGATTTAGAAACAATCCACGCTTATTTTCTTGAAAAACCAACGACAAAAGGCCCCGGACGCGAAGTCCGGGGCGAAAATCGGCCCGCGCGCCGTGTCTGCTCGCCCAGTCACGGGATACATCGCCAGGGACGGAGGTGCCCGCAGAGATCCGGCGCGGGCGGGGGAGGCGATGTACCGGAAGCGCGGTCCGGCAACGCCATGATGGCGCGCGCCACCCGTTGACACCCTGACGCGAACATGACTTTTTTGTCAGTTTTCCTGTCCGCCGCGCCGAACGTCGCGGGAAGAAGCGGCTGGAACGCCCGCCGGTATTGGGTTCGAGCGGATCGCGAGGCGACGCCTCGACGCTACTTTCGCGCCGAATTTCGTGCGCCGGACGGATTCTTCGGCCCCGGGTAAATACTGAATCCCAATTTCGTGACAAACGCGCGATCCGTTCCTATGATTGGTTGGACCTTTAGTCCTTTGTGCCAATCGGCCGACGGCTGGCCGGCTTTTTCGGAGAGATGCTCATGAGATTGCAGGGCAAACGCGCGCTGGTGACGGCGGCCGGGCAGGGCATCGGCCGCGCGACCGCGCTGCGGTTCGCGAGCGAGGGCGCCGACGTGCTGGCGACCGACATCAACGAGGCCGCGCTGGTGCGGCTCGAAGCCGACGCCGAACGCGCGGGCGGCCGGCTGGTCACGCGGCGGCTCGACGTCACCGACGCGCACGACATCGCCGTGCTCGCCGCGAGCGAACGCGCGTTCGACGTGCTGTTCAACTGCGCGGGCTACGTGCACCACGGTTCGATCCTCGAGTGCGACGAAGACGCGTGGGCGTTCTCGCTGAACCTGAACGTCACGTCGATGTACCGGCTGATCCGCGCGCTGTTGCCGGCGATGCTCGAAGCGGGCGGCGCGTCGATCGTCAACATGGCGTCGGCGGCGTCGAGCGTGAAGGGCGTGCCGAACCGCTTCGTGTACGGCACCACCAAGGCGGCCGTGATCGGGCTGACCAAGGCGGTGGCGGCCGATTTCGTCGAGCGGGGCATCCGATGCAACGCGATCTGCCCGGGCACGATCGAATCGCCGTCGCTGGCGCAGCGGATCGAGGACCAGGCGCGCACGCGCCACGTGTCCGCCGACGAGGTGCGCCAGGCGTTCGTCGCGCGTCAGCCGATCGGCCGCATCGGCACCGCGGACGAAGTCGCCGCGCTCGCGCTGTATCTGGCGTCCGACGAAGCGTCGTTCACCACCGGCACGATTCATCTGATCGACGGCGGCTGGTCTAACTGACCGTGTCTAACCGACCGTGTCCAACTGACCGTGTCTAACCGACCGCGCCTCCCCATTCACTTTCCGCTTACACGACGCTATGAAACTGCTGAGATTTGGCGACAAACATCATGAAAAACCGGGCCTGCTGGATGCGCAGGGCCACATTCGCGACCTGTCCGGCGTGATCGACGACATCGCCGGCGACGTGCTGACCCCCGCGTCGCTCGCGCGGCTGCGCGACATCCCGCCGTCGTCGCTGCCGCTCGTCGAGGGCACGCCGCGGCTCGGCGCGTGCGTCGGCCGCGTCGGCAAGTTCATCTGCATCGGGCTCAACTACTCGGATCACGCGGCCGAATCGGGGATGGAAGTCCCGAAGGAGCCCGTCGTGTTCGGCAAGTGGACGAGCGCGATCTCGGGCCCGAACGACGACGTCGAGATCCCGCGCGGCTCGGAGAAGACCGACTGGGAAGTCGAGCTCGGCGTGGTGATCGGCCAGGGCGGCCGCTATATCGACGAAGCCGATGCGCTGTCGCACGTCGCGGGTTACTGCGTCGTAAACGACGTGTCGGAGCGCGAATACCAGCTCGAGCGCGGCGGCACGTGGGACAAGGGCAAGGGCAACGACACGTTCGGCCCGCTGGGCCCGTGGCTCGTGACGGCCGACGAAGTGCCCGATCCGCACGCGCTGCGGCTGTGGCTGGAAGTGGACGGCCACCGTTACCAGAACGGCACGACCGCGACGATGGTGTTCCGCGTGCCGCACCTGATCAGCTACCTGAGTCGCTTCATGAGCCTGCAGCCGGGCGACGTGATCTCGACCGGCACGCCGCCGGGCGTCGGCCTCGGACAGAAGCCGCCCGTCTATCTGCGCGCCGGACAGGTGATCACGCTCGGCATCGACGGGCTCGGCGAGCAACGCCAGCGCACCGTGCAGGCCTGATTTCCTTCAACGGACGGTTCGTCATGCCTATCATTCGATCGATGCGCGTCCTCGACGTGCGCTTTCCGACCTCGCGCCAGCTCGACGGCTCCGACGCGATGAATCCGGACCCCGATTATTCGGCGGCCTACGTCGTGCTCGAAACCGACCGCGACGGCCTCGAAGGTCACGGGCTCACGTTCACCATCGGGCGCGGCAACGAAATCTGCTGCGCGGCGATCGACGCGATGCGCCACCTCGTCGTCGGCCTCGACCTCGACTGGATCCGCGAGGACATGGGCCGGTTCTGGCGGCACGTCACGTCGGACAGCCAGTTGCGCTGGATCGGCCCCGACAAGGGCGCGATCCATCTGGCGACGGGCGCCGTCGTCAATGCGGTGTGGGATTTGTGGGCGAAGGCCGTCGGCAAGCCGCTGTGGCAGCTCGTCGCCGACATGAGCCCGGAGGAGCTGGTGCGAGCGATCGACTTCCGCTACCTGACCGACTGCCTGAGCCCGGACGAAGCGCTCGACCTGCTGCGCCGGCAGGCGCCCGGCAAGGCCGCGCGGATCGCCGCGCTGGAGCGCGACGGCTACCCGTGCTACACGACGTCGGCTGGCTGGCTCGGCTACAGCGACGACAAGCTGCGCCGGCTGTGCCGCGAGGCGGTGGAAGAAGGGTTCGACTACGTGAAGCTGAAAGTCGGCGCGAACCTCGAGGACGACATCCGCCGCGTGACGATCGCGCGCGAGGTGATCGGCCCCGACCGCAAGCTGATGATCGACGCGAACCAGGTGTGGGAAGTCGACGAGGCGATCGACTGGGTGCGCGAGCTCGCATTCGCGCGGCCGTGGTTCATCGAGGAGCCGACGAGCCCCGACGACGTCGAAGGACATCGCAAGATCCGCAAGGCGATCGCGCCGGTGCAGGTCGCGACCGGCGAGATGTGCCAGAACCGCGTGCTGTTCAAGCAGTTCATCGCGCGCGGCGCGATCGACGTCGTGCAGATCGACGCGTGCCGGCTCGGCGGCGTGAACGAGATTCTCGCGGTGATGCTGATGGCCGCGAAATACGGGCTGCCGGTGTGCCCGCACGCGGGCGGCGTCGGGCTGTGCGAATACGTGCAGCATCTGTCGATGATCGACTACGTGTGCATTTCCGGCACGAAGGAAGGGCGCGTGACCGAGTACGTCGATCATCTGCACGAGCATTTCGTCGAACCGTGCGTGGTGCGCGGCGCGGCGTACATGCCGCCGACGGCGCCCGGTTTCTCGATCGAGATGAAGCCCGAATCGCTGGAGCAGTACCGGTTCCGCGGCTGACGCATGGCCGCGCACGACGGCGCGCCACGCGTGTCGTGCGCGGCGACAACATGAACGACGGAGACGCGAAGTGGATTTGAATCTGCAAGACAAGGTCGTGATCGTGACCGGCGGCGCGTCGGGCATCGGCGCCGCGATCTCGATGCGGCTGGCCGACGAAGGCGCGATCCCGGTGGTGTTCGCGCGCCACGCGCCCGACGACGCGTTCTGGCAAGCACTCGCACGGAAACAGCCGCGCGCCGCGTGCGTGACCGTCGAGCTGCAGGACGACGCGCAGTGCCGCGACGCCGTTGCGCAGACCGTCGCGCGTTTCGGCCGCATCGACGGCCTCGTCAACAACGCGGGCGTCAACGACAGCATCGGGCTCGACGCCGGGCGCGACGCGTTCGTCGCGTCGCTCGAACGCAATCTGATCCACTACTACGTGATGGCGCACTACTGCGTGCCGCACCTGAGGGCGGCGCGCGGCGCGATCGTCAACATCTCGTCGAAGACGGCCGTGACCGGGCAGGGCAACACGAGCGGCTATTGCGCGTCGAAGGGCGGGCAGCTCGCGCTGACGCGCGAATGGGCCGTCGCGTTGCGCGATGACGGCGTGCGCGTGAACGCGGTGATCCCCGCCGAAGTGATGACGCCGCTGTACCGGAACTGGCTGGCGGGTTTCGACGATCCGGACGCGAAGCTCGCCGGCATCGCGGGCAAGGTGCCGCTCGGCCGGCGCTTCACGACGGCCGACGAGATAGCCGATACGGTCGTGTTCCTGCTGTCGGATCGCGCGTCGCACACGACGGGCCAGTGGCTGTTCGTCGACGGCGGCTATACGCATCTCGACCGTGCGATCAGCTGAGGGCCGCGATTCATGCAACCCGACCCGACCCCGAACACCGCGCCGCCGCTGATCGCGCTGGCCGGCATCGGCAAGCGCTTTCCGGGCGTGCAGGCGCTCGACGATTGCCGTTTCGACCTGCGCGCGGGCGAAGTGCATGCGCTGATGGGCGAGAACGGCGCCGGCAAGTCGACGCTGATGAAGATTCTCGCGGGCGTCTATCAGCGCGACGCCGGCGAAATCCGGATGGACGGCCGCCCGGTGGAGATCGCCGATCCCCGTGCCGCGCAGGCGCTCGGCATCGGCATCATCCATCAGGAACTGAACCTGATGAACCACCTGAGCGTCGCGCAGAACATCTTCATCGGCCGCGAGCCGCGCGGGCGCTTCGGCGTGTTCGTCGACGAAGACCGGCTGAACCGCGACGCGGCCGCGATTTTCCAGCGGATGCGGCTCGATCTCGATCCGCGCACGCCCGTGGGCAGGCTGACGGTCGCGAAGCAGCAGATGGTCGAGATCGCGAAGGCGCTGTCGTTCGACTCGCGCGCGCTGATCATGGACGAGCCGACCGCCGCGCTGAACAACGCGGAGATCGCCGAACTGTTTCGCATCATCCGCGACCTGCGCGCGAACGGGGTCGGCATCGTCTACATCTCGCACAAGATGGACGAGCTGCGCCAGATCGCCGATCGCGTGACCGTGATGCGCGACGGCAAGTACGTCGCGACCGTGCCGATGGCGGATACGTCGATGGAGGCGATCATTTCGATGATGGTCGGCCGCCAGCTCGATACGGACACCCGCACGCCGCCTGATACGTCCGCGAACGATATCGCGCTCGAAGTGCGCGGGCTGTCGCGCGGCCGCGCGATCCGCGACGTCGGCTTCACGCTGCGGCGCGGCGAGATCCTCGGCTTCGCCGGGCTGATGGGCGCGGGCCGCACCGAGGTCGCGCGCGCGGTGTTCGGCGCGGACCCGGTCGATGCGGGCGAGATCCGCGTGCACGGCAGGACCGTGACGATCCGCACGCCCGCCGACGCGGTGAAGGCCGGCATCGGCTATCTGTCCGAGGATCGCAAGCACTTCGGGCTCGCGGTCGGGATGGACGTGCAGAACAACATCGCGCTGTCGAGCATGCGCCGCTTCGTGCGCCGCGGCATGTTCCTCGATGCGCGCGGGATGCGCGAGGCCGCGCAGTCGTACGTGCGGCAGCTCGCGATCCGCACGCCGTCGGTCGCGCAGCCCGCGCGGCTGCTGTCGGGCGGCAACCAGCAGAAGATCGTGATCGCGAAGTGGTTGCTGCGCGACTGCGACATCCTGTTCTTCGACGAGCCGACGCGCGGCATCGACGTCGGCGCGAAAAGCGAGATCTACAAGCTGCTCGATGCGCTCGCCGCCGACGGCAAGGCGATCGTGATGATCTCGTCGGAGCTGCCCGAGGTGCTGCGCATGAGCCACCGGATTCTCGTGATGTGCGAAGGCCGCGTGACCGGCGAATTGCGCGCGGCCGACGCCACGCAGGAAAGGATCATGCAGCTCGCGACGCAGCGCGAGTCGACCGTGTTGCCCTGATTGCCTCGATTGTCCCGATTCAGACGCCTACCCGATCATGTCCAACGATACGCATCCCGTTCCGCCCCTTGCCACCGGCGACACGCCGGCCGCCGCATCGCGCCTGAAATCGCGCTTCTTCAACCCGGCCGCGCGGCAGAAGCTGCTCGCGTTCGCGAGCCTCGTGCTGCTGATCGTGTTCTTCAGCTTCGCGTCGTCGAACTTCCTCGAAGTCGACAACCTCGTGTCGATCCTGCAGGCGACCGCCGTGAACGGCGTGCTGGCCGTCGCCTGTACGTACGTGATCATCACGTCCGGCATCGATCTGTCGGTCGGCACGCTGATGACGTTCTGCGCGGTGATGGCCGGCGTCGTGCTGACGAAATGGGGGATGCCGCTGCCGCTCGGGATCCTGGCCGCGTTGTGCTTCGGCGCGCTGTCGGGCTGCGTGTCGGGCTTCGTGATCGCGAAGATGAAGGTGCCGCCGTTCATCGCGACGCTCGGCATGATGATGCTGCTCAAGGGGCTGTCGCTCGTGATCTCGGGCACGCGGCCGATCTACTTCAACGACACGCCGGGCTTCACGTCGATCGCGCAGGATTCGCTGATCGGCAGCCTGGTCCCCGCGCTGCCGATCCCGAACGCGGTGCTGATCCTGTTCCTCGTCGCGGTCGGCGCGTCGATCGTGCTGAACCGCACCATCTTCGGCCGCTACACGTTCGCGCTCGGCAGCAACGAGGAGGCGCTGCGGCTCTCCGGCGTGAACGTCGACGCATGGAAGATCGCGGTCTACACGTTCAGCGGCGCGGTGTGCGGGATCGCCGGCCTGCTGATCGCGTCGCGGCTGAACTCCGCGCAGCCGGCGCTCGGGCAGGGCTACGAGCTCGATGCGATCGCGGCCGTCGTGATCGGCGGCACGTCGCTGTCCGGCGGCGCGGGCAGCATCGTCGGCACCATCATCGGCGCGTTCATCATGAGCGTGCTGACCAACGGCCTGCGCATCATGTCGGTCGCGCAGGAATGGCAGACGGTCGTGACGGGCGTGATCATCATCCTCGCCGTCTACGTGGACATCCTGCGACGGCGCCGCCGCTGACGCAGACACGGACGCGAACACGCATGAGCTTCACCGCCGGCCGGGCCGGCATTTCAGTCGATACCAACCAAGGAGACGCGAAGTGATCAGGAGCAAGGTGTTGAACGCGATCGTCGGACTGACGTTCGCCGTCGGCGTCACGGCCGGCGCGCAGGCACAGGAAACCTATATCCCGCTGATCTCGAAGGGCTTTCAGCATCAGTTCTGGCAGGCCGTGAAATCGGGCGCGACGCAGGCCGCGAAGGACTACAAGGTGAAGGTGACGTTCGAAGGGCCCGAAACCGAAGCGATGGTCGACAAGCAGATCGACATGCTGTCGGCCGCGATCGCGAAGAAGCCGGCCGCGCTCGGCTTCGCGGCGCTCGACAGCAAGGCCGCGCTGCCGCTGCTGAAGAAGGCGCAGGCCGAGAAGATTCCGGTGATCGCATTCGACTCGGGGGTGGATAGCGACATTCCCGTGACGACGGCCGCGACCAACAACAAGGCGGCTGCCGCGCTCGCCGCCGACAAGCTCGCCGCGCTGATCGGCGACGAAGGGCAGGTGGCCGTGGTCGCGCACGACCAGACGAGCCGCACCGGCATCGACCGCCGCGACGGCTTTCTCGAACGGATGAAGTCGGCGCACCCGAAGGTGCAGGTCGTGACCGTGCAGTACGGCGAAGGCGATCAGCTGAAATCGACCGAAGTGACGAAGTCGATCCTGCAGGCGTATCCCAAGCTCAAGGGGCTGTTCGGCACCAACGAAGGCTCGGCGATCGGCGTGGTCAACGGCGTGCGCGAGATGAAGCGCAAGGTCGTGATCGTCGGCTACGATTCCGGCAAGCAGCAGAAGGACGCGATCCGCAGCGGGCTGATGGCCGGCGCGATCACGCAGAACCCGATCGGCATCGGCTACAAGACGGTCGAGGCGGCCGTGAAGGCGATCAAGGGCGAGAAGCTGCCGAAGGTCATCGATACCGGCTTCTACTGGTACGACAAGACCAATATCGACGATCCGAAGATCGCGGCGGTGCTGTACGACTGAACGTGGCGAATGGGCGGGCGACGATGGGGGCCGCCGCCGCCGCGACGATCGAACACGAGGGCATCATGGGCGCAGTGCGTATCGATTCGCATCAGCACTTCTGGCGTTACCGCGCGGCCGACTATCCGTGGATCGGCCCCGGCATGGGCGTGCTCGCACGCGACTACCTGCCCGACGCGCTGTGGCCGCAGATGCATGCGCAGGCGCTCGGCGCGTCGATCGCGGTGCAGGCGCGCGCCGGGCGCGACGAGACGGCGTTCCTGCTCGATCTGGCGCGCGACGATGCGCGCATCGCCGCAGTGGTCGGCTGGGAGGATCTCGGTGCGCCGGCGCTGGCCGACCGTGTCGCCGAGTGGCGCAGTCCGAAGCTGCGCGGTTTTCGTCATCAGGTGCAGGACGAAGCCGACGTCGGCGCGTTCGTCGCCGATCCCGGCTTCAATCGCGGCGTCGCGTGGCTGCAGGCGAACGGCTACGTGTACGACGTGCTCGTGTTCGAGCGCCAGTTGCCTGACGTGCGTGCGTTCTGCGCGCGGCACGACGCGCACTGGCTCGTGCTCGACCACGTCGGCAAGCCGGCGCTCGCCGAGTTCGAACGCGACGACACGGCGTTCGCGCGCTGGCGCGCGTCGCTGCGCGAACTCGGCGCGCTGCCGCACGTCGCGTGCAAGCTGTCGGGGCTCGTGACCGAAGCCGACTGGCGGCGCGGCCTGCGCGCGCAGGACATCCGGCACATCGAGCAGTGCCTCGACGCGGCGCTCGACGCGTTCGGCCCGCAGCGGCTGATGTTCGGATCGGACTGGCCCGTATGCCTGCTCGCGGCGTCGTACGACGAAGTGGCGTCGCTGGTCGAGCGCTGGGCCGAGTCGCGGCTGTCGGCGGCCGAACGCGGCGCGCTGTGGGGCGGCACGGCCGCGCGTTGCTACGCGGTGCCGGGCGATGTGAAGCGCGGCATATAAAATAGGCGCGAACGGTCCGACGATTCGTCGGGCCGTCCGGAACGAAACCGATTACCAGCGTCAACGTATGTCCATCCAGCCGATTCAGAACCGCCGCCTCTACCAGCAGATCGCCGACAAGCTCAGTGCGATGATCGAGTCGGGCGATTTCCCGCCGGGCAGCTATCTGCCGCCCGAGCGCGAACTCGCCGAACGGTTCGGCGTGTCGCGCACGTCGGTGCGCGAGGCGCTGATCGCGCTCGAAGTGAACGGGCTCGTCAGCGTGCGCGTCGGCGACGGCGTGAAGGTGCGCCAGCCCGAAGCGGCCGCCGCGCCCGAACCCGCGTCGGCGCCCGCTGCGACGGTAACGGTCGCGCCGTTCTCGATCGTCGAGATCGATCCGGAGCTCGGCATCGCGCTCGATCTCGACACGGAAATCCCGCCGTTCGCGCTGCTGCAGGCGCGCCGGCTGATCGAGCCGGAAGCGGCGTCGCTGGCCGCGCAGCACGGCTCGGACGCGCAGATCGAAGGCATTCACGAAGCGTTCCTGCGCAATCAGGACGACAACCGCAGCGGCTCGCTCACGCACCCGGGCGACCGGCTTTTCCATATCCGCATCGCGGAAGCGAGCGACAATCCGGCATATGCGCTGATGATCAAGCAGTTGCTCGCGCACAAGTACGATCCGATGTTCCAGCGGCTGCAGTCGCTGTACATGCCGAACGACATGCCGCACCGGTCGGAGCGCGAGCATCGCGCGATCCTCGACGCGATCCGCGCGCGCGACCCCGATGCCGCGCGCCGCGCGATGGCCGAGCATCTCGACGAAGTGATCCGCATCTTCGGCCGCGCGCTCGACTGAGTGCGCGCGTCGATTCCCTGCAGGTTCGGAAGCGGCGGACGCGACGCGCCCCCTTCCGGCTGCCGACGCGGCCTCCGTTCCGCACGAGGACGCCGGCCGCCGGGACCGAACGAACGCCGCGATGCGAGCGCCGCGCGCCGGCCCACCGGCACGCCGCTCGCGCCGAATGGAGTGTGACGAATGCGCGTGAACGATTGCCACAATTTCCACGACTTCCGCGAGCTGGCTCGGCGGCGGTTGCCGGGACCGATCTTCAATTACATCGACGGTGCGGCCGACGATGAAACCACGTATCGACGCAACACGAGCGCGTTCGAGAGTTGCGATCTGGTGCCGAACGTGTTGCGCGGCGTGCGCGATGTCGACCTGTCGGTGACGGTCATGGGGCAGAAGCTCGGCATGCCGGTTTATTGTTCGCCGACGGCGCTGCAACGCCTGTTTCATCATGACGGCGAGCGCGCGGTCGCCGCCGCGGCCGCGAAGTTCGACACGATGTTCGGGGTGTCGTCGCTCGGCACCGTGAGCCTGGAAGAAGCCCGTGCGATCAGCCAGGGCCCGCAGGTGTACCAGTTCTACTTTCACAAGGATCGCGGCCTCAACCGCGAGATGATGAACCGTTCGAGGCAGGCCGGCGTGAACGTGATGATGCTGACCGTGGACAGCATCACCGGCGGCAATCGCGAGCGCGACAAGCGCACGGGCTTCTCGATTCCGTTCCGGCTGACGCTCGCGGGGCTGACCGAGTTCGCGTTGAAGCCGGCCTGGGCATTCAACTATCTGACCCACGAGCGGTTCCGATTGCCGCAACTCGACCGGCATGTCGACATGGGCGGCGGCGCGATGTCGATCAGCCGCTACTTCACGGACATGCTCGATCCGTCGATGTCATGGGACGACGTCGCCGCGATGGTGCGAGAGTGGAACGGACAGTTTTGCCTGAAAGGCGTGATGTCGGTCGACGACGCGCACAGGGCGGTGGACATCGGCTGTACCGGCATCGTGTTGTCGAACCACGGCGGCCGGCAACTGGACGGTTCGCGCGCCGCGTTCGATCAGCTTGCCGAGATCGTCGACGCAGTGGGCGACCGGATCGACGTGATGATGGACGGCGGCGTGCAGCGGGGTTCGCACGTACTGAAAGCGCTGGCGCTGGGTGCGAAGGCGGTCGGCCTCGGGCGTTACTACCTGTTCCCGCTCGCCGCCGCAGGCCAGCCCGGCGTCGAGCGCGCGTTGCAGCTGATGCGGGCGGAGATCGAACGGGACATGCGGCTGATGGGCTGCGCGTCCGTTGCGCAGCTCGGGCGAAATCAGCTTCGCTTTCGCTGACGGCGGGTGCGGCGCCGTTCGGGCCCGCGCGCCGGCCGGTATCGCGCGCTCAGAAGCGATCCGCGCGATACGGCGCCGGATCGGTGAACGGCGCCTCGCCGGTCATCATCTCGGCCAGCAGCCGCCCGGTGACGGGGCCGAGCGTCAGCCCGTGATGGTTGTGCCCGAACGCGAACCACAGCCCGCGATGCGCGGGCGCGGGGCCGATCACCGGGCGCATGTCGGGCGTGCACGGCCGGAAGCCGAGCCACGGCTGCGGGTCGAGCCGCTCGCCGAACCCGAACACCGGCCGCGCGACGCGTTCCGCGCGCTCGAGCTGCACGCCCGTCGGCGGAAGCCCGCGCCGCGCGATCTCGACGCCCGTCGTCAGCCGCAGCCCGCGCCGCATCGGCGCGATCACGTAACCGTATTCGCGATCGACGATCGGCGCCGACGGCACGCCGCGCGCGGACGGCGCGTAGTGCATGTGATAGCCGCGTTTCTCGCGCAACGGGATCTTGTAGCCGAACTTGCCGAACACGGTATCGGACCACGGGCCGAGCGCGACGACGACGGCCGGCGCGGCCGCCGGGCCGTCGTCGGTCGTCACCTGCCAGCCGGGCGACAACGCGTCGAGGCTCGCGGCGTCGCCGGTCAGCAGCGTGCCGCCGCCTTGCACGAACAGTTGCGCATACGCTTTGACGAGCGCGGCCGGATCGACGACGCTTTTCGGGTCGAGCCAGTGCAGTGCGCCGCAAAAGCCCGGTGCGAGGCTCGGTTCGTGCGCGAGCAGCGCGGCCGCGTCGAGCGGCGTGATGCCGAGCCCGTGGCGGCGCGCGGTGAGGCCGGCCTCGGCCACGCCGCGTTCGAACGCCGCCGGCGTGCGGAACGCCTCCAGCCAGCCGCTCGCGCGGATCAGTTCGCCGGCGCCGGCCCGCGCGATCAGCGCGTCGTGTTCGACGATGCAGCGTTCGATCAGCGGCAGCATGTCGCGCGAGGCCGCCGCGTGGCGCAGCGGCGCCGATTCCCACCAGAACCGTGCGAGCCACGGCGCGAACGCGGGCAGCGACGCACTGTGCCAGTAGAGGTCGGTCGAGCGGTTCAGCGCATAGCGCATCAGCGTGAACGGGCTGCGCGGGAACGGATACGGTTCGACCGACGAGCGCTCGATCAGCCCCGCATTGCCGAAGCTCGTGCCTTCGCCGGGCGCGCCGCGATCGACGAGGGCAACCTTGCGGCCGCGATCCTGCAGGTGCAGCGCGGCGGAGACGCCGACGATGCCGGCGCCGAGAACGATGACGTCGAAATCCATCGATGGTGAGTGACGGTTGGCGGGGCGCCTGCCCGCGGTACGGTGCGCGCGCCCGGGTTGGAGAGTGTTCGAGCTGCAAGCATACTCGCGGCGGCGCGCGGCACCAAGGGGCGCGTCGCTAGCGGGGCAGGTCGCGCCACGCGGCCGAAAGCCGACGCGCGGCGTCGAAGCACACCGCGTCGCCGCCGGGCGCACCGATCAACTGCACGCCGACCGGCAGTTCGCCCGATGCGAAGCACGGCGCGCTGACGACCGGCAGTCCGGCGAATGAGATCGGCTCGGTCTGTCGCGACGCCGGTGATCGCGAATGCGGGTGTTCAAGTTGGCGGGGAGGCGGCTAGGGGAGACGTCGGCTGATTTGTCGGCGGTGGGTGGCTCAGAGGTATCGCGGTTGTTCGCGCAACCGAACGCGAGAATGCATTCGCGTCCGGTGCGTGGGCAGATCGTGTGACAACGGCTATCTGCAGTCGAGCGTCAGCATTGCGATGCCGTGATTCGTCAATCGACTGTGCAGTTTGTCGAGCCGACCGTGGAGGTAGTTGCAGACGGCGGCCCCATGCACTGGAAAACGTTCTGACTCACCAAGTAAGACCATATGAATTTTGAGGCAGCCCCGCATCCAATCCGCTGATCGATCCTGAGGCGTTGGCACTGAACCAACGATGGATGCCACACTCGCCCAAATCACCGAAACAGCCCCAATTCCCCATACTTCCCACGATTTCTCCCGGGTGTATCCCACTGGTTGTCCACGCGACTTTCTACCTAAGATGAAGGAATCGTGCGCGTTAATTCGGTACCTGCACGCGCATGGAGGGAGGCAGTAGGCAGCGTCGGGACCGACGCCAGCGGATGTTCCCGTCATGGATGCGAAAGTGAGCGCGTCCGCTGCCGGTTTTGCGACTGCAGCGGCGCCAACGGGCGCGGCGGCAATGGCCGCGCGGACGGCGTCCGGCCGCCTTGGCCGAATCGCTTCGCTGCGCCACGCGTTTCTCGCAATCGTTTGCGTTCTGAGTGCTGCTCCCGCCGTGCTAGCCGGGGTTCCCGCCGATGCCGACGATACGCCCGACACCGTGCGCATCGCCGCCGCCGCGAGCCCCGCCGATTCCCGCGATCCCGCCATTTCGTCACACGACACGGCCGTGCGTCAGGTCGTGCTCGGCATCATCAGCTTCACGCGCTGGCCGACGACCCCCGTTCGCCTGCATTTGTGCGTGACGGGCCGGCCCGACTACGCACGCGGTCTGACCGACACGCTGCAGGCAGGCTCGACGCTGCTCGACGTGCAGCGCGTGCGCTTCGACGATCCCGCGCTCGGCATGGTCTGCGACGTCGTCTATCTCGGCACCCTGAGCGAAGACGAGAAAACACGGGTGAGGGCAGCAGTGGCCGGCCATCCTGTCCTGACGATCTCGGAGCACGATCCGTCGTGCACCGCAGGCGGCATGTTCTGTCTCAACGTCGACGGCGAACGCGTGTCGTTCGACATCAATCTCGACGCCGTCGCGCGCAGCGGCGTGCGCGTGCATCCGAACGTCCTCAATCTCGCACGACGGCCGGTGACGCCATGACACGGTCCGCACCTTCCGTTTCCGCTTCGCGCCCGCCGCGCCCGACGCTGCAAAGCGTGTTGCGCCGCGCGCACCTGCGTCTCGCGTTCGTCGCCGTGACGATGGCCGCGGTGTCGTTGATCGTCGTCGCCGTGATCGCGTTGCGAGCCTATGCCGGCAACAACCTGAACCTGCTGGCGCGCTCGCTCGGCTATACGGTCGAGGCGGCACTCGTGTTCGGCGATCGCATCGCGGCGAACGAAGCGATCGGGATGATCGCCGGCGAGGAGGACGTCGCGCAGGTAGTCGTCACCGACAGCAAGGGACAGCTGTTCGCGACGTGGCAGTTGCCGGCCGGAAACGGGATCGTGCGGCTCGAGCGCGCCGTCGCCGACGTGGCGCTGCCTGGGCCGGTTACCGCCCCGGTGATGCATGACGGCATCATCGTCGGCCACGTCGTCGTGCGCGGCCGCGGGCACCAGTTCTTCGGCTTCCTGCTCGGCGGCGTCGGCGGCATTCTCGGCTGCCTCGCCTTCAGCGTGTTCGGTGCGTACGTCAGCTCGAAGCGCTTGCTGCACAACATCGTTTCGCCGCTGCGCGCGCTGGCTGGCGTTGCGCACGCGGTGCGGCGCGAGCGTGCGTTCGGGCGGCGCGTCGAGCCCGCGGCGATCGCCGAACTCAATCAGCTCGGCGACGACTTCAACGCGCTGCTCGACGAATTCGAAGACTGGCAGAACACGCTGCGCGACGAGAACGCGTCGCTCGAGCACAAGGCGACGCACGATGCACTCACGGGGTTGCCCAATCGCGTGCAGTTCGAATCGCGCCTCGCGCTTGCGCTTTGCGATGCCACGTTGACGGGGCAGCGAGTCGCCGTTCTTTATCTCGACTGCGACCGCTTCAAGGAGATCAACGATTGTCTCGGCCACGACGCCGGCGACGCGGTGCTGATCGGCATCGCGTCGCGGCTGCGCACGCGGGTGCGCGAGGCCGATCTCGTCGCGCGCCTGGGCGGCGACGAATTTGCGGTGATGCTGGCGTCGGTGCCCGAGGCGGGTAGCGTGGGCCGGATCGCCGACGAGATTTTGTCCGGCATGGCGCCGTCGATCGAGCTGTCCGACGGCCGCGTGGTGGCCACCATGATGAGTGCCGGCATTGCGCTGTATCCCGATCACGCGTCGGACGCGAGCGGCTTGCTGCGGGCGGCGGATATCGCGATGTACCGCGCCAAGCGCGCGCGGCCGGGATCGTGGCGGTTGGCGGAGAGCGTTGCAGGGCCGGTGTGACGTTGATCGACTCGCGCTGCGGGCGAGGCCGCAGCGGCGGTTAAAAGAAGCGCTTGCAGAGCGGGCGCGATAGAAGGGGATGCGAAATGAACCACTCGTTTCCTTTGAGCATGGGGCGGATGTGCGTCGGGAGTGCGCTGCTGCTGGGCATGCTGCTGGGGGGCTGCAAGACGCCGCCGCTTCATCGCGGGCTGACGCAGACGCAGGTCACGGCGCTGAAGTCGGCCGGGTTCCAGGAGACCGGGCAGGGGTTCGAGTTCGGTTCGACCGGGCCGATCCTGTTCGATTTCGATCGGTACAACCTCAAGCCGGATGTGCGGCGGATCGTCGAACGGATCGGTCGGACGTTGCAGTCGGCGGGGATCAACGGGGTGCGGGTTTATGGATACTCGGACGATGAAGGGGAGGCGGCTTACGATTTGGAGTTGTCGAGACGGCGGGCCGAAGTCGTTGCTGTCGAACTGGTCGACGTCGGACTCGATGCGAAGCGGATCGCGATCGTCGGGAAAGGGAAGCGCGATCCGGTAGGGGACAACAAGACGCCGGCAGGGCGGGCGCAGAATCGGCGGGCGGCGATCGTGGTTTCGCCGCGGTGAGGAAGGTGCGCCGCGATATCGATTGCACACCTGCCGACCAGTAGGCTGTCTAGTATGGTTGCTCAAACACTGCCGCCGGAATGTCCTGGAGCGGTCAGTTCGTTTCAACTGTTTCCTGCCATTGTCACGCAGACGCCTGAGGATGCAGTGTCACGGTTTTCATTGCAGGCCGTCGCGCTGCGTCGGCGCGGCGTGCCGCCTCCGGGGCCCAGCCGGTGGTCTCTTTTTCGGATTTTCAGGGCTCGAACGAAAACGTTTGCGGACGTCTTTCAAGCAGTCGGGTTTTACCCTACATTATCGGGGCTGCGGGCCGGCGAGCCGGCTCATGGAACCTGAGATCACACGCAAGGAACAAGAATGAGTTTCGCTCCGAACGGGGGTATTCCCAGTGGATTGGGCGGCAGTGCGCTCGGCTCGTTGAGCGCGCTCGGGGGCCTCGCCGGCCCGGTGGCGTCGAGTGTGGCCGGCAGCCTCGGGCCGCTCGCCGGCCTGGCCGGGCACGTCGACACCGTGCAGCGCGCGATGCAACTCGCGCAGACCGGCTTCTCGCTGATGGACAAGACGCCCGGCGCGATTGCCGAGGCGATCAACGGCGCTGCCAACCCGGCACGCCTGACCCAGCTCAACCGCTATGTGACGCTCGACACGCCGCTCGGCCCGGATGTGCTGCTGGTCAGCGCGGCCGTCGTCGACGAGCACGTGAACCGGTTGCCGGAAATCCACCTCGACCTGCTGTCGCATCGCCACGATCTGCGCCCGGAGGATCTGATCGGCCAGCAGGTCAAGATCCGCTTCGACCAGCAGGCGCGCCTGTCGACGCTCGAACGCGTCGTGGCGTCGGGCACCGGCGACAACGACCGCTATTTCGACGGCTACGTCGCGTCGTTCGACCGCGCCGGCAACCCCGGGAACGTCACGCAATACCACCTGACGGCCGTGCCGTGGCTCTGGTTCCTGACACGCTCGACCGACTGCCGGATCTTCCAGAACAAGACCGCGCAGGACATCCTCACCGAGATCTTCCAGGAACACGGTTTTTCCGATTTCGTGTTCGACATCCGGACGAGCCAGAAGCCGCTCGAGTACGTCGTGATGTACCAGGAGAGCTACTACAACTTCTGCGCGCGGCTGATGGAGCAGGAGGGGCTCGTGTGGACGCACCGCTACGAGAAGGACAAGCACTTTCTCGTGATCGGCGACACGAACCTGCTGTTCCGCCCGATCGAGGGGCTCGCCACCGTGCCGTTCGCCGCGACCGAGGCCAGCGAAGGCGGCGGCATCGACCAGTTGCACGAAGGCCGGCGTTTCGGCGTCGGCAAGGTCACGTTCCGCGACTTCAATTACCAGAATCCGTCGTCGCCGCTGATGCTGGTGGAGGCCGGGCCGCAAAACCTCAAGCATGCGCGGCTCGATGCGACCGAGCGGTTCGAGCACCAGTCGCTGTACGACCACGGCGACGACGGCAACCGCTACGCGCGTTACGCGATGGAGGCCGAGGAGGCGCAAGCCCATCGTTATACCGGCGGCGGTTATGCGTGGCGCATGACGACGGCGGGCACCGTGACCGTCGCGAACCACCCCGTCCTCGAAAACAACCAGGAGTACGTGATTCTGCACGTGCGTCACGAGGCCGTGAACGACTATACGCAGCACAGTGCGAAGCTGCCGTACCGCAACAGCTTCTCGCTGCTGCCGAAGAAGATCCCGTACCGCGCGCCGCGCGCGACGCCGAAGCCGGTGATTCACGGCACGCAGTCGGCGATCGTCGTCGGGCCGAAGGGCGAGGAAATCTATACGAACGGCAGCGCGGTGAAGGTGCATTTCCCGTGGGACCGGCGCGGCAAGAAGGACGGCTCCGATTCGATGTGGGTGCGCGTGTCGCAACCGTGGGCGGGCGACGGCTGGGGCGCGGCCGCGATTCCGCGGATCAAGCAGGAAGTGCTGGTGGCGTTCAATCAGGGCGATCCGGATAACCCGGTGATCGTCGGCCGCGTGTTCAACGGCGAGCAGGGCAACCCGTATCACGGCGCGGCCGGCCAGACGATGGGGATCAAGAGCCAGACGCACAAGGGGCAGGGGTCGAACGAGTTGCTGATGAGCGACGTCAATGGTGCACAGATGTTCTACATGCATGCGCAGAAAGACATGCATACCGTTGTCGAGGACGCGCAATGGACTCAAGTTCTCAAAGGCGACCGGACCGTCGAGGTCGGCAAGGGCAACCATACGACGGCTGTCGCGGTTGGCAACCTGTCGGACGTTGTCGTGCAAGGTAATACGCTGCATCAGACTCCGCAGGGTGTGCACACACTGGAAGCCAAGGAACTCTGGATCAAGATCGGCGGCGACGGCGGCACGCGTATCCACATGACGGCGGACTCGATCGATATCTACAAGGGCGAGTCGGTGATCCACCTGGACGACAGCAACATCAATATCCAGGCTGCTCGAACCGACATCAATCCGAAGAACGGCTAACACCAATAAGGATAACAAAGCATGTACCAGATGCAGGAAGGCACGTTGGCGCTGCCCGTGGAGTGGCAGGACAAAACGATGAACGTATTTGTGTCGGCAGCGACTGGCACGGAAGGCGTGAGTTTCGTGATCACGCGCGAGCGACTGCCGTGGGGCATGAAGTTCGCCGAATATGTGTCAAGCGAAATCCGGAAGGTGGCGAAGCAGGTTCCAGACTATGCCGAGGTGGCAAATGAAGACGCCACCGTATCCGGGCGCGCCGCGCATGTGCACGAGTTTACGTGGACGAACAACCAGGCGCCCATTCACCAGCGGCTGACGATGGTGGAATACGGGCAGGTTGTCCTGATGCTCACCTTTACTGCGCCCGGCACGCTGAGTGACACACAGCGCGAACAAATCCGGGCGGTGATTCAGAGCCTTCAGTTGCGCGATCCGATCTGAGGCTGCAATGTCGGACACGCCGAATTACGACGAGCCGAGCGGCAGCCCACAGGAACGTCTCGATCAGATCGCCAGGTTGGAGGACGGTGAAGCCGCGAAAGCGGCCGAGCAGCCGTTTTACGAGCACCTCAACTACGGGATGCTTGGCGCCGATGCGGGCCTGACCGCCGTTGAGGGGACGGCCGCCGGGCTGAGTGCGGCCGGTACAGCGCTGGCTGGTGGCGCGACCGGCGGGGCGGCACTGGGTGCGGGCGCGGTCGCGGCGGGCACTGTCATGCTCCCGCTCGCGATTGCAGTCGGTGGCGCCTGGGCACTCGACAAGGTTGGTTTCACTGGATGGCTCTCCGGGCAATTCACGCGGGTCGGCGATGCACTGGGCCTGACGATCGGCCACGGCGATCCGCATCCCGCCTGCGTAGGCGATCGCATCGCGCATTCGTCGGGGTTTATGGGAATCCTCACCGGCATTGCCGTCGGGGTGGCGATCGGTGTTGCGGTGGCGGCTACTGTGGCGACTGGCGGACTCGTCGGCGGGTTGATCGTCGGGGCGTGCCTGGCGGGCGGCCTGACGCTTGGTGGTGCGCTTGCGTCGGCCAGTCAGAGCATGGGCAGCAACTGTGGGGAGATCAAGACTGGATCGGACAATGTGTACTTCGAGGGCAAAAAGGTCGCGCGTGTCACGGATCTGGTGAAGTGTGATCACCATTCGAGCGCACCGCAGGCGCTCGTCGACGGCAGCAAAACCGTGTTCGTCAACGGGCTGCCGCTGGTGCGGATCGGCCACGAGACCCACTGTAGCGGTAAAGTCAATTCGGGGCGCAACAGCATCTGGATCGACAAGACGACCGGAAATTATGGCCCGAAGAACCCGGAGCTGTCCGCGACGCAGGAATTCCTGGCGGGTTTGATCGGCGGGATTGTAGGCGGCGGAGTTGGAAAAGTTGGCGGCAAGGGGCTGCGGGCGGTGCGCGAAAAATTCCGGCCCGAGCCCACCCGGTCGGCAGAGCAGAGGGGTATCAAGGACGAGAATCGACCGAAGTGCAAGGACCCGGTTGATCCGGTATCCGGAGAAATGCTGGAGATCCGCACGGATCTGACCATTCCTGGAATCCTGCCTCTTGAGTTCAAACGACGCTATCGGACTCGATCGGACGATCATGGATTGCTCGGTCACCGCTGGTCGGACAACTGGTCGCAGCGATTGGCGTTCGATGGTGGCCGCTTCGTGCGATTCCACGATGGCGCAGGTCTGGTGATCGGTTTTGACGCGCCGGATATGGCGCTCAACGGCATTAACCTGCGTGAGCCGCGTTATCGGCTGGTCGGAAGCCGACTCGAACCGCGCATCTTCGATCGTGACACTCGGCAACTGCGTATTTTCGCGCCGCTCGTCGACGGGCGCTCGTCTCGCCTCGAACGGATCGAGGACCTCGACGGCAACGCGATCGTTCTTTCCTACGATACTGCTGGCCGTTTGAGCGGCATGGTCCATAGCGATGGCTATCGGCTCGAGATTGCCTATCCTGGCCGCGACCGTCAGCTGCAACGGATCGTTCTCCATGAGGCGGACGGTGGTTCCAGAACGCTTGTGGGCTACGACTACCAGAACGGCATGCTTACCCATGTGGCGAGCTTCCAGTTTGGGCAGTTCTATTACGCGTACGACGAACACGGCTGGATGACCCAATGGCGGGATACAGATCAGACCGATGTTCGATATCGGTACGACACCGCTGGTCGTGTAGTCGAGACAGGTACACGGCAGGGCTATCACACGGGCCGATTCATCTACGAAGCCGGCTGCACACGCGTGATTGACGTCGACGGCGAATGGACCTACGCCTATAACGACGAAGGTCTTGTAACGGCCGAAACTGATCCGCTCGGCCATTGCACTTGCTCCGAATGGGAACTTGGTCGTTTGATGGCTCGGATCGATCCGCTTGGTCGACGGACGGACTATCGATACGACGAGCGAGGCCAACTGACTTCGGTCGTCGAAAGCTCGGGAAGGACAGTTGACTTCGATTATGACGATGAGCAGCGCCTAACCGGGGTGCGCTTGCCGAACGGCGGCACGATCAAGCTCGAGTACGACCATCTGTATCGGTTGATTGCACGGACCGAGCCTGACGGCAACAAAACGACCTATCGCTATGGGCCCCGTGGCGAACTGCTGCGAGTGGTTCAAGGTGATCGCGAGACGCGCCTGGACTACGATGACCGGCTGCGGCTGACCGACATCGAATTGCCGACGGGGGCGCGCTTTAGGCGCAAGATTGACGTGCTGGGCCGGCTGTTGGAGGAAACGTCGCCCGATGGGCATGTGACGCGTTACGACTATGCTGACGGCCCGGCAAATCCACGCGGTCTGCTGAGTGCGGTTACGCGCCCTGATGGATCCGTGTCGCGGACGCGATACAACAGCGAGGGCCTCCCAGTCGAATGGATCGATCCGCTCGGTCGCATGATCCAGCGAACCTATGGCCCATTCGATTTGCTGACGGCGTCTATCGATGCCGCTGGTCATGCCACACGCTTCGAGTATGACCATGCGACTAGGTTGACGAAGGTCATCAACGCGCTGGGCGAGTCCTATACGTACCGCTACGACGCGGCTGGACGTCTCACGGCCGAGATCGACTGGGGAGGGCGCGAGACTCGATACGAGCGCGATCCTGCCGGTCGCCTGATAAGCAAGACGTTGCCGGACGGTGGGCAGTGGCGCTATTCGTACGATACATACGACCGGCTCATCGAGGTCGACGCGGGTGACGTGCGACTGGCCTATCGTTACGATGCAGTCGGAAGACTGGCATCGGCGGAGGTGCAGGGTGAGCGCTCTCACGTGACGCGCTTTGCTTACGACAGGAACGGACGCGTGATCGGTGAGGATCAGCATGGCGAACTGTTGCGGCACGTCTACGACGCTAATGGTCAGCGACGCCTGCGGATGACGCCTCGGCGGGAAACGGTCTATGCATATGATGCGTTGGGTGCACTGATCCAGGTGAGCGGGCTAACGATCCGGCGCGACGGCGTGGGACGCGAGATCGGTCGGCAAGCGGGGGAGTTCGTTGCGCAGCAAACCTACGACATGCTTGGCCGCATTCACCGACAAATCGCGGGTCCTGCGGCAGCGTTCGATGCCTTACAAACCGACCCAGCCCGCGCGTTCGAGCAATTGACGAGGCACGTCTATCACTACGACGCTGCCGGACAACTTGAGCGGGTCGACACTGACGCCGATACGCTCAAGTACCGGCGTGACGCACGCGGCCAGATCGTCTCCGTGGATAGTCTGCTTCAGACTGCCGAACACTTCCGCTATGACGCGGTGATGAACATTGCTGCGCATGGGCGTCAAGCTCCTGTGGATGCTCATCATTATGGTCGGGGCGGCCTGCCGGAACGAATCGGCTATGCACGCTACCGGTACGACGCGCGTGGCCGCACAATCGAGAAAACGGTCGAACAGCCGGGGTTTCGGCCGCAGACATGGCAATACACGTGGGACGGCCTTAACCGGATCGTAAAGGTCAAGACACCTGAACGAGGTGTCTGGCTGTACCAATACGATGCTTTCAACCGCCGGATCGAGAAGCAGCAAGTTGGCGGTCGCGAAGCAGTGAAGTACGTTTGGGACGGTTCGACGCTGGCTGAGCGCTGGATCGAGCAGCGGGACGGTACGACGGGACAGGTGGTGACGTGGCATATCGAGCCAGAGACCTTGTCGCCACTGGCGCAGGAGACTGACGATGGTCTGTACCCTATCGTGACCGATCAGATTGGCCAGCCGAAGGCGGTGTTCGACGTACGCGGCAAGACAATCTTCAAGGCCTCCCATACACTCTGGGGGAAAGTGTTGCCGATACGAGGCGCAGCTAACGATGGCGATGTTGCGCCCATCGATGCGACGCTGCGGTTCCCGGGACAATGGTTCGACGAAGAATTGGGGCTGCACTACAACCTGCATCGCTATTACGACCCGGACTCAGCCCAGTATCTGAGCGTTGATCCGCTCGGGCTTGCGGGCGGATTCCGGACCCAGGGCTACGTTCATGAACCCAGCGAGTGGGTTGATCCGTTCGGGTTACAGCAATGCCCAGAACGGGAAGTCAATGGAACGAAGATATACGGCAAGGGGCAGAAGGACGGAACACCGGGGCACGATCAGTTCTCAGAGGTGATTGCCAACAAACTTGCGATGAGTGGGAAATTCAAGGAAATTTATCTGAATCGATCCTACAATTTTGCTACTGATAATGCCGTTTCAGCGCGACGCCCCGACATTATGGCGGTAGATGTTAATGGTAGGGTGCATGCGATCGAAATGGCTTCCCGGACCGACATGGGGACAAAGTTGCGAACGCTAACTACGCGTAACTATGATGCAATGCAAAATCTTCCACCAAATGCGCGCGGGGATATACTCGTGTTTGAGCATCCTTATGATGCGCAGATGATAAAGGCGGATTTGGATAATTTGATATCAGGGATTTGAGAGGATATGAGTACGGGAATCGTAATTTATGGGACTAGTCAGACTCAGGTCATCTCCACTCTAGAGGTGGCTGAAGATCTATTTCGTCAACTAGGCTCGGAGGCAACCAGGGCGATGTTTTTTAAATTCGTCGTTCGAGGCGGGGAGAGAACTGTTGACGATCAAGAAACATCTCTCCCTGATCTGAGGTCAAAAATATCGAATGGGGAAGTTTCCGCATTTCAGGTATTTAATGACGGAAAAAAAGTTGACGTTCCGGCTATTTCGTTTGGTTGCAATGTCCCGGAATTTGGGGGGCTATCATTTGTCGATGTTCAGATCGAGAGGTCGGTGGGTGAGATAAATAAAGAGATAGAAAAATTTCTTGAGGACGTTGTGGTGCACTTGAGTTGCAAATATGCCATTGTGTACGATGCGGAAAAGTCGTCGATTGCGTATAAATACTCGACCGGGGTGAATTTGGTTAGGATTTTCCCTTTTGAGAATACGGCACTTTTCACGCGAGAACTTCCCGGTAGGGTGCCGGGCTCGGCGAGTTATGAACGAGAAAAGCTCAGGATGATTTATCCTTTGAACGTACTCAACGAGAATCACATGGAGATTCGAATCGATGATATTTCATTGAGGGAGTGGATTATGTCTGATTCATCTCGAGGCTCCTTGAAAAGTATTCCAAACAATATGTGGCTCTGGGCCGTTGAGGATGCAGATTTGACCGCAGTAAACAACGCTTGTGGAGAAGCAGGGATATTGCTCGCTTGGCAAAAGGCACCTGCGAATAAGCCGGCGCGGAAATTGCCCTGAGGTCATTTTCGGAAGGCGTGAATCGTAACTAAATTACACGTTTGCGGATCTGGGGAAATTATCGTCTCGCTAATGGCGTCGACGACCTGTCCGTGGGTCTTCCGCCGCCGACGGAGTAGGGAGGAATGGAAAAAGCTAACAAAGTATCTGTCTGGGTTGGAAAGTTCGCTGACGACGATGATCTTACGGACTACATCGAGAACGCTTGCGACGAGAAAGGTGACGCTTCCAATCAGTTTCGAGACGATACCGGAATTGACTGGATTGACGATGACTTCCGTGAAGCGGGCATGCTGCAACCGGATCTAAGCCTCCGAAAGAATCTTGTAGGATTTTCTTGGATCGATAGTTTTGCTGACGTGCTGATTCCCGAGCTCGAAGCTATGCGCGGTGTTGATGACAATGGTCTGATCTACTTTATAACTTCGAATACGAGGGCGCATACGAGCCGCCACTTCCGGCTGACCGGGAACCGTTCGCGCGCAGGTATTCATTCCGGTTCTGCTCGCGCTGCTCATACCCAGGCACTGCGCGACCGAAACTATCGCTCCCACCCGCACCGAGCGCGACGCGGTTCGGAGCCGAGACAAAATCGGGTTCGTGTTTAAAAGAAGGCGGGGATGCCACGAGCGCATCGCTCGTCACCTGCAACGGCCGCGTATCCGGCGTATCGAACGCGCTACGTTCGTCAGGCGCAGCGAACTGCACGCGTCGGCGGCTCATCCGCGCCGCATATCCATCATCCATATCGAGCCGGGCAGTTTCTCGTCTCTCGCGCAGGAGACCGAGGATGGTCTATATCCGATCCTGACCGACCAGATCGGCCTGCCGAGAGCAGTGCTCGACGAACAAGGCCAGCCGATGTGGAGGGCCGCGTATTCGTTGTGGGGAAAACTGCTGCCGGTTAGGCGAGCAGCGAACAACATACAGAACACGCCGATCGACACGACGCTACGCTTCCCTGGTCAATGGGCAGACGATGAGACCGGGCTCAGCTACATTCGGTTGGATGGGAACCAGAAACGTCGTTCTATCCGGCAGCAGGATCCGGTGGACAGAATCAGTTCATGGGAACAACGAAATCGTGGTCTGACGACTGGATTATTCCGGTCGACAAATCAATGTGACCGTCATGGATCAAGATATTCAAGATATGTTTCGGCGCTACCGCGATCGAGGTGTTGATTTGCAACAGCTACGCGCATGGTTAGATAACCAAGGAGCACGCGTCGAAGCACAAATTCCACGAGGTCAGTTGCTGAAACTTCGGCGGGGAAGCGAAGCCCAGAGCAACGGAGCGATCGCTCAGTTGCTGCCCGCGTGCACGCACTGCCGTGGTATCGGGTTGCCCAAGCAGTTCGTGTCGCGCATGGAGTATCAGCAATATTCACAACGCCGTGATGCTACTGTTGCAAACGGAATTCTTACGGAAATCGTTCCGCCGCTTTTTGATTCCGAGGGCCCAGGCTCGGCAGGTTCTGCAATGTACTATCGTTGCGCTCAGTGTCATTCGATTTGGGTATTCGTGGAACCTGAGAGGGCGGAAAATGGATCATGGAATAGAGTTATTTAAATTAAATTCCATATGGCCCGTCGGCAAAAAGGGCGTGGTGACCAAGGGCAGTCATGTGCCTGTGGTGCTGGATATGCAAGACTGTAATTGGGCGTCGTTGCCCCGCAAGGCGAGGATCGAGATTGAGCCAGGTAGGCTGATCATCACGCAGCTGTAAGCGCAACGCCGCGAGATGCGGCCGCGCTGCGCGACATCACGCAGCGCGCCGGACAGGGTAGAGCAGCCGCAAGCGGCAGCCACCCTAAACCCCGCATCACCAAGCGATATCGCAAGACGATCGTGACGTCCCCGCACCGCCGGTAGCCGTGCATTTCGTCCCCGATCCGTTGTCATAGAACGTTCGCGTCTCCGGTTGCGGCACCGACGGATCGAACGGATTCGGCACGCCGTGCGGACCGCGCGGCGCATCGTACGGCCGCTGGGGCGCATACGCACCCCTACCTCCAACTGACCGAGAGCCGTTCGCGCGCAGGTATTCATTCCAGTTCTGTTCGCGCTGCACATACCCGGGCCCTACGCGACCCAAACTATCGCTCCCGCCCGCGCCAAGCGCGATACGGTTCGGAGCCGAGACAAAATCGGGTTCGTGTTTAAAGGAGGGCGGCGATGCCACGAGCGCATCGCTCGTCACCCGCAACGGCCGCGTATCCGGCGTATCGAACGGGCTACGTTCGGCAGGCGCAGCGAACTGCACACGTCGGCGGTTCATCCGTGCCGCGTGCCCATCCTCCCGAGCAGCAGCACGCCGCTCCGATCAAAATACATTGGCACCGGCCGACCGATCGGTCAGCGCATCGCGTCCCGAAGCATGGGCAGTCGAAACAGAAAGCGCGCACGCGATCGCGGCGGCGGAAGAGAGGCGGACGGAGTAATTCATGGGCGATCCGAAGCAGGTGATGTGCATTGAACAAAACGGCAGATCACTGGCTGGCGGCTGAGCGACGAGCGGGTGTCGACGCGGCCCTGGGGCGATTGCGAGGCGCGGCGGGCGCGACTTGCACGAAGGCTGGCTGGATTGCAGAAACGAGTTCGCATTATTTCACGGATATATCAAAAAGCTTTCAGCTTGTTTAGTTTCCCCGCTAAACGGAAATTTTTCCCGCCTCGCGCAGCGCCCCGTCCTGGTGCGCACGCCCACAATCATCAGTCGATTGATTTCCAGCGCCCGGGCCGCCGGCAGCTCGAAAAATGCGCCGGCGCGAATCCCCCATCGCCGAACACCCCGCCCAGCAAGGAATCCGCCCCGATCCCCGTACCGAATAGCAACCCGAATTGCACTCGAAGCAAACGTTCTCGCCCCGCCGAGGTTGCGCCGCAGTCGCTACCCACCCATCTCGAAAACATACGTGTTTTCCCTCAATCGACAGGCATTTTTGACAGACGATTGAAAAACGCCCATATAATTTCGGCTGCCTTGCCAACAGCTGTCGGACCATCCCTCCGAACCAGCGATTTGGCAAGCGGGGCAGGCGAAACGCTTGCGCAATGCAAGACGCATCACGATGTCTTTCCGAACCAGACGTCCCCTTTGGGGACTGCAAGAGCCGGGCCCCGCTACGCAACATTCCGCCGGAGTTCCGTCTTCTATGTGTCTCGGGCGTGTCCCATGTCCTCGCCCCGGGTGCTGTTCGATTGCGCAAGTCATGCCGCCTTTGCCCGTATGACTAAACAACATCGAGGAGCTCCCAGATGACGCTGTCCCGTCTTACGTCCATTTCCGTCGCCGCCGTGCTGTTCGCCGCGGGCGCCGCCGCCGCGCAAGCGGAAACCGTGAAGATCGCCATCGCTGGTCCGATGAGCGGCTCGGTCGCCCAATACGGCGACATGGTGAAGGCCGGCGCGCTGACCGCGATCGAACAGATCAACGCGGCAGGCGGTGCGGGCGGCAACAAGTTCGAAGTCGTGCTGATGGACGACGCGTGCGAACCGAAGCAGGCCGTCGCCGTCGCCAACAAGATCGTCAGCCAGAAGATCAAGTACGTGATCGGTCACGTGTGCTCGGGTTCGACGATTCCCGCGTCGGACATCTACGAGAACGAAGGCATCGTGATGGTCACGCCGTCGGCCACCGCGCCGCAGCTGACCGAAGGCAAGAAGCGTCACTTCATCTTCCGCACGATCGGCCGTGACGACCAGCAAGGCCCGGCCGCCGCGCACTACATCATCAACAACGTGAAGCCGAAGAAGGTCGCGGTCCTGCACGACAAGCAGTCGTACGGCCAGGGCATCGCGTCGTCGGTGAAGAAGGACCTCGAAGCCGCGAAGATCCCGGTCGTGCTGTTCGAAGGCATCAACGCCGGCGATTCGGACTACTCGGCGATCATCACGAAGCTGAAGTCGCAAGGCGTCGATTTCGTCTACTTCGGCGGCTACCACCCGGAAATGGGCCTGCTGATGCGCCAGGCGCGCGAGCAGGGCGTGAAGGCGACGTTCATGGGGCCTGAAGGTGTCGGCAACAAGGACGTGACGGCGATCGCCGGCCCGGCGTCGGAAGGCATGCTGGTCACGCTGCCGGCCGACTTCTCGGCCGATCCGGCCAACGCGGCGCTCGTGAAGGCGTTCGCGGACAAGAAGCGCGATCCGAACGGCCCGTTCCAGATGCCGTCGTACGCCGCGGTGAAGATCATCGCCGACGCGATCGCGGGCGCGAAGACGACGGACCCGACGAAGGTCGCCGCGTACATGCACAAGACGACGTTCGATACGCCGATCGGCAAGGTCGCGTATGACGCACAGGGCGACCTGAAGGCGTTCAAGTTCGTCGTCTACACGTGGCACAAGGACGCGACGAAGACCGCCGCCAAGTAATACGGAGTACCCGCCCCGCACACGCGCTCTGCCCGTCACCCGGGCGGAGCGCGTGCGCATTTGGCCGTTCCGCGGCCGACGGGCGGCCCGAGACGACACCGTGCGTTGCGCGCGGCCGATCGCCGTGATCCGGCGCAGGCATGCGACCCAATGCCAACGGGAGCTTCCCGCACATGACTGACTTCTTTCCTCAATTCGCCCAGCAACTGGTCAACGGCCTGACGCTGGGTGCGATCTATGCGTTGATCGCCATCGGCTACTCGATGGTCTACGGCATCATCGGCATGATCAACTTCGCTCACGGCGAGATCTACATGATCGGCGCCTACGTGGGCCTCGTGACCCTGACCGCAATCGGCATCTCCGCCGGCTATCCGCTGCCGCTCGTGCTCGGCGCCGCGCTGATCGTGTCGGTGATCGTCACGGGCCTGTACGGCTTCGCGGTCGAGCGCGTCGCGTATCGGCCGCTGCGCGGCGGCCCGCGCCTCGTGCCGCTGATCTCGGCGATCGGCATGTCGATCTTTCTGCAGAACTACGTGCAGATCGGCCAGGGCGCGCGCGACGTGTCCGTGCCGGTGCTGATCTCCGGCGCATTCGACATCCATCTCGGCGGCGACTACGACGTGACGATTCCGTATGCGCGCCTGTTGATCGTCTGCGTGACGCTCGTGCTGATGATCGCGCTCACACTGTTCATCTCGCATTCGCGGATGGGCCGTGCGTGCCGCGCATGCGCCGAGGACATGAAGATGGCGAACCTGCTCGGCATCGACACGAACCGCGTGATCTCGTTCACGTTCGTGCTCGGCGCGATGCTGGCGGCCGTCGGCGGCGTGCTGATCGGGCTGACGATCGGCAAGCTGAATCCGTATATCGGCTTCGTCGCGGGCATCAAGGCGTTCACCGCCGCGGTGCTCGGCGGGATCGGCAGCATCCCCGGCGCGATGCTCGGCGGCGTGCTGCTCGGCCTGGCGGAAACCTTCGCCGCGGGCTACATGCCGGCCGAGTACAAGGACGTCGTCGCGTTCGGCCTGCTCGTGCTGATCCTGCTCTTCCGCCCGACCGGCCTGCTCGGCAAGTCGGACATCGAAAAGGTTTGAGGGAGACGCAGATGAGTCAAGTCATTTCCGTTCGCCGCCCGGCCGCCGATGCTTCGATCGGCCAGGCGCTGAAGAATGCGGTGGCTGCCGCGATCCTGACGGCGATCCTCACGATTCCGGTGCTCGGGCTGCAACTGAAGCTCGACGGCTACCAGGTCGTGCTGACGCCGCACTGGCGCCCGGTGTGGATCGCCGTGGCGGCGGTATTCCTGTTCCAGTTGTTCAAGCCGTGGCTGATGCGCGCGAAAGCGGCCGTGAAGCTGCCGGCGGCGCCTGCGATGGGCGCGCGGCAGCAGCGCGCGATCATCTGGGTGCTGCTCGCGGTGGGGCTCGTGTGGCCGTTCTTCGGCTCGCGCGGCGCGGTGGACGTCGCGACGCTCGCGCTGATCTACGTGATCCTCGGCCTCGGGCTGAACATCGTGGTCGGTTTCGCAGGGCTGCTCGATCTCGGCTATGTCGGGTTCTATGCGGTCGGCGGCTATACGTACGCGATGCTGAACCAGTATTTCGGGTTGTCGTTCTGGGAGTGTCTGCCGATCGCGGCGATCGCCGCGGCGACGTTCGGCTTCCTGCTCGGCTTCCCGGTGCTGCGCCTGCGCGGCGACTATCTCGCGATCGTCACGCTCGGCTTCGGCGAAATCATTCGCCTGCTCGCGAACAACCTGACGAGCCTCACCGGCGGCCCGGACGGCATCTCGAGCATTCCGAAGCCGACGGTATTCGGCTTCGAGATGGCGCGCTCGGCGAGCGTCGAAGGGGCGAAGACCTTCCATGAACTGATCGGGCTGGAATACAGCGGCGAGCACATGGTGATCTTCCTGTACCTGATCGCGCTGCTGCTGGTGGGCTTCACGCTGTTCGTCACGAGCCGCCTGATCCGCATGCCGATGGGCCGCGCGTGGGAAGCGCTGCGCGACGACGAGATCGCGTGCCGTTCGCTCGGCCTGAACCCGACGCGCATCAAGCTGTCGGCGTTCACGCTCGGCGCGGCGTTCGCGGGTATCGGCGGCGCGTTCTTCGCGGCGCGTCAGGGCCTCGTGAATCCCGAATCGTTCACCTTCATCGAATCGGCGCTGATCCTCGCGATCGTCGTGCTCGGCGGGATGGGCTCGCAGCTCGGCGTGATTCTTGCGGCGATCTTGCTGACCGTGCTGCCGGAAGTCGCGCGCGGGTTCGCCGAGTACCGGATGCTGATCTTCGGTCTGGTGATGGTGTTGATGATGATGTGGCGTCCGCAGGGCCTGCTGCCCGCGAGCCGTCCCCACGTGGAGCTGCCGCAATGAGCGCGAATGCAGAACTGTTGAAGGTCGCCGGGCTGCAGATGCGCTTCGGCGGGTTGCTCGCGGTGGACGGCATCGATTTCGACGTGCGCCGCGACGAGGTGTTCGCGATCATCGGGCCGAACGGCGCGGGCAAGACCACGGTGTTCAACTGCGTCGGCGGCTTCTACAAGCCGACCGGCGGCGACGTCGTGCTCGACGGCCACGCGATCGCGGGGCTGCCGAGCCACAAGATCGCGTTGAAGGGCCTCGTGCGGACGTTCCAGAACATCCGCCTGTTCAAGTCGCTGACCGTCGTCGAGAACCTGCTCGTCGCGCAGCACCGCAAGGTGAAGGCGGGGCTGCTGCACGGGCTGTTCGCGACGCCCGCGTATCGTCACGCCGAGAAGGAAGCGCTCGAACGCGCGGCCGTGTGGCTCGACCGGATGGGGCTGACGTCGGTCGCCAACCGGCCGGCGGGCACGCTGTCGTACGGGCACCAGCGGCGCCTGGAAATCGCGCGCTGCATGATCACCGAGCCGCGCCTGTTGATGCTGGACGAGCCGGCGGCCGGTCTCAACCCGCAGGAAAAGATCGAGCTGCAGCATCTGATCGACAAGCTGCGCCGCGAGTTCGGCGTATCGGTGCTGCTGATCGAGCACGACATGAGCCTCGTGATGGGCGTGTCGGACCGCATCCTCGTGATGGAGCACGGCCGGCCGATCGTGATCGGCACGCCGGAAGCGGTCCGCAACGACCCGCGCGTGATCAAGGCGTATCTGGGGGAAGAGTGATGCTGAAGCTGGAACAGGTCCATACGCACTACGGCGCGGTCGAGGCGCTCGCGGGCGTGTCGATCGAGGTGAACAAGGGCGAGATCGTCACGCTGATCGGCAGCAACGGCGCCGGCAAGACGACGCTGATGATGACGGTGTGCGGCACGCCGCGCGCGTCGTCGGGCCGCGTGCTGTTCGAAGGCAACGACATCACTGCGATGTCGACGCACCAGATCATGCGGCAGGGGATGGCGATCTCGCCCGAAGGGCGGCGCGTGTTCCCGAGCCTGACGGTGCTCGAGAACCTGAAGATGGGCGGCTTCTTCGCGAGCCGTCACGAGATCGACGACGGCATCGAGCACGTGTTCAAGCTGTTTCCGCGCCTGAAGGAACGCGCGACGCAGCGAGCCGGCACGATGTCGGGCGGTGAGCAGCAGATGCTGGCGATCGGCCGCGCGCTGATGAGCAAGCCGCGTTTGCTGCTGCTCGACGAGCCGACACTCGGCCTCGCGCCGCTCGTGATCGCGCAGATCTTCGACATCATCCGGACGATCCGCGACGAAGGCGTCACGGTGTTCCTGGTCGAGCAGAACGCGAACAAGGCGCTCGGCGTGGCCGATCGCGGCTACGTGCTCGAAACGGGGCGCGTGGTGCTGGCCGACACGGGCGCGAACCTGCTCGCGAACGACCGGATCAAGCAGGCGTATCTGGGCGGTTGACGAGAGAAAGCCGCCGGCCTGCAACGGGCCGGCGGCAGTTTTGCCTGGCTGTTCGCGTCCGCTGGCGAGGCCGGTTCCCGGCCTCGTCTTCCCTATCCGATCCTGAACGTGCTTTTCAGCACGTCGCGCAGATGCCGCGCGGCGCGATTGCTGTCGTCGGTCAGCACCGTGACCAGGTGCGGCGGCAGATCGGGCAGCACGATGCCGGCGACGCGGCTCGTCAGGTTGCCCGACACGCGCTCATGCTCGATCAGGCCGACCGCGAGGCCGTTCGCGATGCACGCTTCGACCGCCGGCGAACTGGCGCTTTCGAGCAGCAGCCGGTGTGCGATCTTCGCCTTCTTCAGTGCACTCAATGCGACGTCGCGGTACGGGCAGCCCTGTAGTTGCACCGCGATCGGCAGCGGCGCGTCGGGATCGAACTTGAACGTGCGCGCGGCGACCCACACCGGATGGGTCTTGCCGAGCAGCTCGGCGTGCGGCGGCGCTTTCGGTACCACGGCGATCGTGATGTCGAGCTGGCCGCGCGCGAACAGCTGCTGCAACTCGTCGCTGGAGCGCGCTTCGACCGTCAGTTCGAGCAGCGGCCGGTCGGCGGCGAAGCGCGGCAGGAATTCCGCCATGAAGTGCGCCGCATAGGAATCGGGGATGCCGAGCCGCAGCTTGCCGGTCAGCATCTGCGGCGACAGCGATTCGACGAGCCGGTCGTGGCTCAGCAGAAACTCGGTGGTGTCGCTCAGCAGCTTGTGACCAAACTGGGTGAGCTCGACCGCCTGATTGTTTCGCGTAAACAGCCGCTGCGCGACCATTTCTTCCAGCTTCTGAATCTGCGCGGTGACCGACGACGGGCTGCGGTTCACATGAACGGCCGCATCCTTGAAGCGGCCGAGCTTCGCGACGGCGTGGAAGGTGCGCAGCAGGTCGACGTCCAGGGTACGCGGCATGATTTGGTTTTTCCGAATCGATGATTCATGTAATGTCGATTGACGGAATTATTGAGCGCCCCATATTCTCGGGTCAACGGCTCGAACCGATTCGCCCGGAGGATCTGCGCGACCCGCGCCTGTCCCCGGCCACTTTCCGAGAATCGTCGCTCCATGCAGCTATTCCTGCTTCAACTCGTTTTCGTCCTGTCGTGGAGTTCCGGGTTCATCGGCGCCAAGCTCGGCGCGGAGACGGCCGGCGCGTTCAACCTGCTGTTCTGGCGGTTTCTGCTCGTCACGCTGTGCGTCGCGATCGTCGTCAATCGGCGGATCGGGCGCCTGACGCTCGAAAAAATCCGCTATCACGCGGTGATCGGCTTCCTGTCGCAGTTTCTTTATCTGGCCTGCGTGTACACCCCGATCCAGCATGGGCTGCCGCCGGGCATCGCGGCGATCGTCGCGGCGTTGCAGCCGCTGATCACGGCGGCGATGGCGTCGTTCGGCGGCAGCGAGCGCAGCGGAGCGCGCCAGTGGGCCGGGCTCGTCGTCGGGTTCGTCGGCGTGGGCATCGTGATCGGCGGGCAATACGCGCTGCCGGCCGGGTCGGTCGGGATCGTGATGTACCTGCTGCCGCTGGTGTCCGCGTTCGGGCTGTCGATCGCGACGATCTATCAGCGCCGCCGCGCGTCGATGGCCACGCGCGGGAACGAGGACGGGCTGGTCCTACCGTTGTTCGTGCAGGGCTGCGTGAGCCTCGTGCTGTTCGCGGCGTGCGGGATCGCCACGGGCGACCTGCACGTGCCGACGCAGCCGAACGTGTGGTTGTCGGTCGTGTGGCTGACGGTGTTCTCGACTTTCATCGCTTATCTGTCGTTGTGGGCGCTGCTCGGGCGGATGCCGGCGACGCGCGTGGCGACGCTCGTCTATCTCGAACCGCCGGTAACGCTGATATGGGCCGCATGGATGTTCGGCGACCGGATCGACGCGACGACCTACGTCGGCATCGTCGTCGTCGCGATCGGTGTCTGGCTGGCCGGCAAGCCCGGCGCACGGCCTGCGCGGCCGCGCTGCGCGGACATGAAGACGGCCGGCTGCCGACGCGCTGGTCGCGCGAATGATTCCGGTGTAGCTTCGCGAGACTGCCCGAATCGTCAAGGAATCCGATGAAAGTCAAACGAATCGTCGCCAACGTCGACACGCGGTCCGTCGACGACGCCAAGCGCTTCTATCAGCACATCTTCGGCCTCGACCTGCTGATGGACCACGGTTGGATCGCGACCTACGGCAATACCGAGCAGATGGACGTGCAGATCAGCTTCGCGTCGCAGGGCGGGTCGGGCACGCCGACGCCCGATCTGTCGATCGAGGTCGACGATGTCGATGAAGCGCTCGCGCGCGTTCGTGCGGCCGGCGTGCCCGTCGAATACGGCCCGACCGACGAGCCGTGGGGTGTGCGGCGGTTTTACGTGCGCGATCCGTTCGGCAAACTCGTCAACGTGCTCGCGCATCGCTGAGCGGCGACGGCGGCCGGCAGGCGGCGGGCGGGGCATGTCGGCGTTCACGCATGCAACGCCAGCCCCTTCACCGCCTTGTCGACGGCCTTCTTCGGCCCGTGCAACGCCAGGCCGACCAGATCGGGATGCTCAGCGTCCTCGGCGCGAAACGCCGCGCGGTTGGCCGCATCGTGCCCGGTCGAAAACATCGCCCGCACGTACGGCACGATCGTCAACTCGCGCGACAGCGCCTGACGGTGCGCGGCCTGCAATCCGTTCAAATCGGCGGCGAACACCAGCATCGGCTGGCCGAGCATCCGGCCGTAGCGGCGCCCGGCCGCATCCTCGTAAGGCTCGCCCAGTGCGTCGGGCGCGCCGGCCGCGACGCCCGTCGCGAGAAACGCGACCACGTTGAGTTTCTGCCACGCGGCGAGATCGTCGCGCACGATCAGCGCTACTTTGGTATCGAACATGCTTGCTCCCGGTTGGAGCATCCATGATCGGACATCGTGCGCGATCAGTCTGGAACGTTTGTGCAGAGTTGCCGGTACGCGGCCGGCGTGATCCGGTATGCGCGGCGGAACCAGCGGCCGAGGTGGCTCTGGTCGGCGAAGCCGACGTCGGCGGCCGCCTGCGCGGGCGTACGGCCGGCGGCCAGCAGCTTGCGCGCGGCACGCAGCCGCAAGCGCACGAGGTAAGCGTGCGGCGACGTGCCGAACGCGCGCTGGAACATCCGCGTGAGCCGGAACCGGTCGATGCCGGCGACGCTCGCGAGTTCGTCGAGGCCGATGTTGCCGTCCATGTGCGCGTGCAGCAGGTCGCGCACGCGCGCGATTGCGGGCGGCACGGCGCTGCTCTCCAGCGCGAGCGGGCTGCCCAGCTGGCTGCCGAGGCGCATCAGCAGGCGGTCGAGCGTCTGGTCGCGCGCAAGCCGGCCTTCGTTGTCGTGGATCGCGAAGAAGGCGTTCCGGATCGCGTCGACGAGGCCGCGATCGTCGACGAGCGTATGACCGAACGTGGCTTCGACGCTGCCGAGGCCCGGCAGGTCCAGCCGGCGCGCGGCGCGCTCGACCCACGCCTGCGGCAGGTACAGCATCCCGTACGTGAACCCGCCGACTTCGGGCGCGTGGCCGTCGTGCATCGCGCCCGGCTCGATCAGGATCGCGCGGCCCGGCACGCTGGTATGCAGCGACCGGTGACACTGGAAGCGTTGCACGCCCTGTTCGGTGAAGCCGACCAGCATGTCGTCGTGATCGTGCGCATCGTACGCGTGACCGTTGAAATGGGCGTGCAGGCTTTCGATGCCGGTTTCCGCATCGCGGCGCGCGACGAGCCAGTGGTCGGTCGTGCCGCCGGTCTTTGCGTCGGTCGTCATCGCGCGCCTCGCACGTCGTCGTGGCGTGACGGAGCGGAGTTGCCGGCGGCGGAACAGGGAAGGCGGGTGCGGTTCATGGTTCGTTCGTCGCCGCCTGTTCGTCGCGTGCATATTGCGCGGGCGGCCGACCGACGTGCCGCGCGAACGCGACGCTGAAGGTGCTCGCGGAACTGTAGCCGACGCGCGCCGCAATCTCCGCGATGCGGCCTTCGTTGCGGCGGAGCAGATCCTTCGCGAGCGCCATGCGCCATGTGAGCAGGTATTCCATCGGCGCGACGCCGACCGCGCGGCTGAAGCGCTCGAAGAACGTCGAGCGCGACAGCGCGGCTTCCTTCGCGAGTTCGACGATCGTCCACGGATGCGCCGGGCGTTCGTGCATCCGGCGCAGCGCGGCCGCGAGGCGGCTGTCGGCGAGCCCGCGCACGAGCCCGGGCGACGCGTGCGTGCCGGTCGTGAACCGCATCGCCTCGATCAGCAGCACTTCCAGCAGGCGCGCCAGCACGATCTCGCGGGCGGGCCGCTGCGCGCGCGATTCGTCGCGCACCAGTTGCACGAGCGTGGTCAGCCGCGGCTCGCCGCGTACGTGCACGAAGCGGGGCAGCAGCGACACCAGCAGCGACGCATCGGGCGAACCGAAGCTGCAGTTGCCGGCCATCATTCGCATGTCGACCGGGTTCGCGGGATCGCCGATCCGGTATTCGCCGTGATCGAGCATGACCGGCGGCGCGGTGTCGACGCCCGGCGGCGGCGGTTCGAGGCTCGACATCGCGACGCCGTAGGCCGCCGGAATCAGCATGAAATCGCCGGGCAGCAGTTCGATCGGTGCGTGCCCGTCGATCGCGATCCGGCACCCGCCGTCGAGGATCGCGCAATAGAACGGCTCGCCGGCGACCGTACGATTGATCGCCCACGGGCTCGCGCCGCGCACGTACTTCGAATGCCGCGCGCCGGGTTGCAGCAGCGTCACGACTTCGGTCAGCGGGTCGATCATCGCCGGACTCTCGCAAAAGAAAAGCGGATTGTCGATTGTAGCGAATACGGCGGCGGCCATCTATCGTACGGACAGGTGCTCAACACATCCCAGGAGTTCGCATGAAGACCGTACTGATTACCGGCTGTTCTTCCGGCTTCGGCCTCGAAATCGCCCGCCATTTTCTGGCGCGCGACTGGCAGGTCGTCGCGACGATGCGTAAGCCCGACGGCGACGTGCTGCCGCCGTCGGAGCGCTTGCGCGTGCTGCCGCTGGACGTGACGAACGCGGACAGCATTCGCGTCGCGATCGATGCCGCCGGCCCGATCGACGTGCTCGTCAACAACGCGGGCTTCGGCGCGGCCGCACCGGCCGAACTCACGCCGCTCGACACGGTGCGCGCGCTGTTCGACACCAACACGATCGGCACGATCGCGGTGACGCAGGCCGTGCTGCCGCAATTTCGCGCGCGGGGCGCCGGCGTGATCGTGAACGTCACGTCGAGCGTCACGCTGAAGGTATTGCCGCTGGTCAGCGCGTATCGCGCAAGCAAGGCGGCGGTGAATGCGTTCACCGAATCGATGGCGCTCGAACTCGCGCCGTTCGGTGTGCGCGCGCACCTCGTGCTGCCGGGCCGCGCGCCCGGCACGCGGTTCGCCGACAACGCACGGGCCAACATGCACGGCTTCGAGCACGAAGCGTATGCGGACTTCGCCGGCAAGGCCGTGGCGCGGATGCTCGATGCATCGGGGCCGATCACCCATGCGCAGGACGTCGCCGAAGCCGTGTGGCGCGCGGCAACCGATCCGTCGAGCCCGATGCATATCCCGGCCGGCGCCGATGCCGAAGCATGGGCCGCCGAAGCCCGCTGATCGATCTGGAATGCGAAACATGAACGCGTTGCGCCGGTCGGTCGAGCCGGCGCGACGGATCGCCCTGCAAAAAGCGAGGCTGTCGCGTGCCGTTACAGCGCGCGCGCGATCGCCTGCTCCAGCAACGACAAGCCGAGATCGATCTCGTCGTCGCTGACGGTCAGCGGCGGCGCGATCCGGAACACGCCGCCCATGCCGGGCAACTGCACGATGTTCATGCTGAGCCCGAGGTTCATGCACTCGCGCGTGATCTTCGCGCCGAGCCCGTCCGCCGGCTCCTTGGTGCGGCGATCCTTGACGATTTCGACGCCGAGCAGTAGCCCGCGCCCCCGCACGTCGCCGATGCAGTCGAAGCGTTCCATCAGGTCGAGCAGGCCGCGCCGCAGCCGCTCGCCCATCGTGTTCGCGCGCGCGACGAGGCCGTCGCGCTGCACGACGTCGAGCACGCGCAGGCCGACGGCCGCCGGCAGCGGGTCGGACACGTGCGTCGTATAGAACAGATAGCCGAGTTCGTGCGCGCGTTCCTCGATGGCCGCGGACGTCACGAGGGCCGCGAGCGGCAGCCCCGCGCCGAGCGTCTTCGACAGCGTCAGGATGTCGGGCGTCACGCCGTCGCGCTGGCACGCGAACATCGTGCCGGTGCGACCGACGCCCGTTTGCGCTTCGTCGAGGATCAGCAGCATGCCGCGTTCCTCGCACTTGCGCTTGAGCGCGGCCATATAGCCTTCCGGCAATTCGATGATCCCGCCCGAACTGAGGATCGGCTCCGCGATGAATGCGGCGAGGTTGCCGCTCGACTGGCGATCGATCAGGTCGAACGCGTAGTCGAGTTCGGCGAGCGGGTCGTAGGCGCCGTTGCGCTCGAAGCGCGGCCGGTACGCGAACGGCGCGGGAATCGCGAACGAGCCGACCGACGCCGGGCCGACGCCCTTGCGGCCGGCGCTGTACGTAGCCGACGCGGCGGCGCCCGTCATCCCGTGCCACGACTGCGCGAACCCGACGATCTCGTACTTGCCCGTGACGAGCTTCGCCATCCGGATCGCCGCCTCGTTCGATTCCGCGCCGGTGCTGAGCAGCAACGCGCGGTCGAGCCCGGCGGGCGTGATGTCGGCCAGGCGCGTCGCGAGATCGACGACCGGCCGCGACAGCATGCCGCTGAACAGATGGTCGAGCTTGCCCGCGTATTCGCCGATCACGGACACGATCTCCGGATGGCTGTGGCCGAGCACCGCGCTCATCTGGCCCGACGTGAAGTCGAGGATCGCGCGGCCGTCGGCGTCGTAGACGAAGCTGCCTTTCGCGCGCTCGACGATCATCGGCTCGAACGTGCCGCCGTAGCGGACCAGATGCTGCCTGGCGTTGCGCCAGAAGGTTGCGTCGTCGTTCAGGGACATCGGGCGGCTCCGGGCAAAAGGGCGGGGATCGCTTGCAGTCTAGGCGCGCGTCTGGTTTGATGGAAACGAATAGTGCTAATGCAAGCTAGAAAAGGGGCTAATACCTTGGCGCTTTCGCTCGAAATCGACCTGCTGCGCTCGTTCGTCGCGATCGCCGAGGTGCGCGCGTTGAGCCGCGCGGCCGCGCGCGTGGGCCGCACGCAATCCGCGCTCAGCCAGCAGATGAAGCGGCTCGAAGCGGCCGTCGATCAGCCGCTGTTCCAGCGCACCGGCCGTGGCGTGGTGCTCACGCATCCGGGCGAGCGGCTGCTCGTGCACGCGCAGCGCATCCTGCGACTGCACGACGAGGCGATGGCCGACCTGTGCGGCACGGGGTTGTCGGGGACCATCCGGTTCGGCTGCCCGGACGATTACGCCGAGGTGTGGCTGCCGTCGCTGCTGCGGCAGTTCTCGAGCCAGCATCCGCAGGCGATCGTCGAAGTCGTCTGCGCGCCCACGCCGCGGCTCGTCGAACACCTGGAGAAGCGTGCGGTCGATCTGGCGATGATTTCCGTGCCGGACGACGGCACGACCGACGACATCGTTCGCCGCGAGCAACTGGTCTGGATCGGCTATCCGGGGCTCGAACCCGCGCATTTCGATCCGCTGCCGCTCGCGCTGTCCGACCGCGACACGCTCGATCATCTCGCGGCCCGCGACGTGCTGGACCGCGCCGGCCGCGACTATCGCGTCGCGTATGCGAGCAGTAGCCTCGCCGGGTTGATCGCGCTGGTGCGCTCGGGGCAGGCGTTCGCGGTGATGACGCAGACGGCGGTGCCGGCCGACCTCGCGATCGTCAACGGCGATCCGCATTTGCCGCCGTTGCCGGCCGTGGGTGTCACGTTGAGGTTCGACCGGAAGCGGCCGTCGCACCTGACGGCGGCATTCGCCGACCATATCCGGCAAACGCTGCCGTTGCTGTGACGGGCGACGCGAATCAGTCGACCATCGACGAGGCCGACACCTGCCTGGAGCCGGGCATCTCTGCCGTCGCATCGCGCACGCGGATCGCCGCCTGCATGCCCGACAGCTTCAGTTCGGTTTCCTGATATTCACTGGCCGGTTCGGAACCGGCGACGATGCCGCGATTGTCGTCGGGCGTCGTATCACGCGCGGCTCAAGCGCCGCGCCGCCAGCACTGCGACGACGAGCAGCACCGCGACATAAGCGGCGACGCTCGCCCACGCGCCGCGTTGCCAGAACGCGCCGCCGACCGAGCCGAGCACGCTCGACCCGACATAGTAGGCGAGCAGATATAGCGAGGCCGCATGCCCTTTCGCGGCGCCCGCGAGCGCGCCGACCCAGCCGCTCGCGACCGAATGGGCGACGAAGAAGCCGATCGTCACGAGCACGATGCCGACGACGATCGCGGCGAGCGAGTGCGACAGCGTCAGTGCGAGACCCACCGCGAAGACGACGATGCCGCTGACCAGAACCGGCCCCCGCCCGAGACGATCGGCGAGCGCGCCGGCGCTCGATGACGACACCATCCCGAACAGGTACGCGCCGAAGATCAGCCCGCATGCGGTCGGGCTCAGGTTGAACGGCGCCGCCATGAGCCGGAACCCGGCGTAGTTGTAGATCGTCACGAACGCGCCCATCATCAGGAAGCCGATCGCGAACACGAACGGCAGGCGCGCATGACGCAGTTGCGCGTGCCACAGCCGCAGGTGGTGACGCAGCGTCAGGTCGGTGCGCTTCACGAAGCGTCGCGAGGCCGGCAGCAGCATCACGAACGCGAGCGCCGCGAGCAGGTCGACGACGCCGATCGACAGCATCGCCGTGCGCCACGAGAAGTGCTCCTCGAGCGCGCTCATCCCGATCCGTCCGATCATGCCGCCGAACGCGGTCCCGCCGACATAGAGTCCCATCGAGAAGCCGAGCCCGTCGGCGGCGATTTCTTCCGCGAGATAGGCCATCGCCACCGCCGGCACGCCGCCCAGCGCGAAGCCTTCGAGCGCACGACAGACCAGCAGCAGGTGCCAGTTCGGCGACAGCGCGGCGAGCAGGTTGAACACCGCGGCCAACGTCATCGACGCGAACATCAGCCCGCGCCGCCCGACCCGTTCGGACAGCGCGCCGGCACACAGGATCGACACCGCGAGCATCCCGGTCGACAGCGACAGCGACAGCGAACTCGACGCCGCGCCGACGTCGAACTCGCGTGCGAACGCGGGAAGCAGCGGCTGCACGCAGTACAGCAGCGAGAAAGTGGAAAAGCCGGCGAGGAAAAGCGCGAACGCGATGCGCTTGTACGCGGCCGAGCGCGGGGACACGCCGGCCGGCAGCCCATCGGGCGCGGAGGGTTGCGTGCCGGGCACGGATCGGGAAATCGAAGCGGAGGACATGAGGGCACTCGATGTGCGACGGAATACACGAATTCTTGCGCACGGTCATGTATATGTCCAATATATGAAATGAACCGCAGCAATATGTTTCAACACTGGCTGACAGGCCAGCCCGACTCACCGCGAGATCACGTCACACATGGAACTCCGGCATCTGCGCTACTTTCTGGCCGTCGCGGCCGCGTCGAATTTCACGAAGGCCGCCGAAACGCTCGGCATCGGCCAGCCGCCGTTGAGCCAGCAGATCAAGGCGCTCGAGAGCGAACTCGGCGTGGAGCTGTTCAAACGCACCGCGCGCGGCGCCGAGCTGACGCTGGCGGGCGAGGTCTTCGCGGAAGAGGCGCGCCGCGTGCTGGACGATGCCGAGCGCGCGGCGCGGGCGGCGAGGCGCGCCGCACGCGGGGAAACCGGCCATTTGCGGGTGGGCTTCACCGGCACGGCCGCGTTCAATCCGAAAGTGTCGGATCTGATTCGCCGTTTTCGCGAGGCATATCCGGATGCGGAACTGACGTTGCAGGAAGCGACGTCGGGCGTCCTGCTGGAGGCGCTGGAGGCCGGGCGTCTCGACGTCGCGATCGTACGGCCCGAGCGCCGCGTCGCCGCGGCGCTGCGGGTATCCGACTGGGACGAGGAGCCGATGTTCGTCGCGCTGCCCGTCGCGCACCGGCTGGCACAGCGCCGGCGCATCGATCTGGCCGAGCTGGCCGACGAGTCGTTCGTGCAGGTGCCGCGCGCGGCCGGCGCCGCGCTGTTCGACGATATCGTCGCCGCGTGCCAGGCCGCCGGGTTCGAGCCGCGCATGGGGCAACCGGCGCCGCAGATCGCGTCCGCGGTGACGCTGGTGGCGGCCGGGCTCGGCGTGTCGGTCGTGCCGAAAGCGATTACGCAGGTGCAGGTGCCCGGGGTCGTGTACCGGCCGTTCGCCGGTAACCGGTTCCGCGCCAGGCTCGCCATTGCGTCGCGCTGCGACGAGCCGTCGGCGGTGGTGCGCAATTTTCTGTTGCTGGCGTAGCCGACAACAAAAAACCCGCGAAGCCATGTGCTGTCGCGGGTTTCGGATCATGCGCGGAATGCGCTGGAAGCGCATCTGGTGCCGACGGCGAGACTCGAACTCGCACAGCTTTCGCCACTACCCCCTCAAGATAGCGTGTCTACCAATTTCACCACGTCGGCACTGCAAGGGGCGCAATTCTAACGTCACATCGCGCGTTTGTGAAGGGGGTGTGACGAGGTCGTGTGCGTGCACGCGATCGATCCCGGTAGAATTCGTCCGATCGACTCGACGATCACCGTAACCGCCACCCGTTTTTTCCCCGTGATACACACCCTCGAACAGCTGCAGGCCGGACAACTGTCGGGCGCGCGGCAACTCAAGCTCGCGTGCGGACTGACCGAATTTCCGCGCGAGATCTTCGATCTGGCCGACACGCTCGAAGTGCTCGACCTGACCGGCAATGCGTTGTCGGCGCTGCCGGACGATCTGCCGCGGCTGCATCGTCTGCGCATCCTGTTCGCGTCGGGCAACCGCTTCACCGCGTTCCCCGACGTGCTCGGCGCGTGCGATCGGCTCGACATGATCGGCTTCAAGGCGAACCGGATCCGCACCGTGCCGCGCGGCGCGCTGCCGCGTGCGCTGCGCTGGCTGATCCTGACCGACAATGCCATCGACGAACTGCCGGCCGACATCGGCGACTGTGCGCGGTTGCAAAAGCTCATGCTTGCCGGCAACCGGTTGCGGACGCTGCCCGCGGAAATGGCCGCCTGCCGCGCGCTGGAACTGGTGCGCCTGTCGGCGAACCGGCTTGATGCGCTGCCCGACTGGCTGCTGCACCTGCCGCGTCTCGCATGGCTCGCGGTGGCCGGCAATCCGTTCGGCGCGGCGCCGGAGGCTGCGGCGTCTGCCGGGCCGGACGTCGCGGAGATCGACTGGGCAGCGCTTTCATGTGAACGGAAACTGGGCGAGGGCGCGTCGGGTGTCATTTATCGCGCGCAATGGCGGGCGAACGGCGATTCGCCGCGGACGGTCGCGGTCAAGCTGTTCAAGGGCGCGGTCACGAGCGACGGCCTGCCCGATTGCGAAATGGCCGCGTGCCTGCATGCCGGCCGCCATCCGCATCTGATCCCGGTGATCGGCAAGGTGCGCGGGCATCCGGACGGCACGCACGGCCTCGTGATGGAGCTGGTCGATCCCGCGCTGACGAATCTCGCCGGGCCGCCGAGCTTCGCGTCCTGCACGCGCGACGTCTACGCCGCCGATGCGAGATTCGATCCGGCGCAGGCGCTGCGGATCGCGCACGGCATCGCATCGGCGGCCGGCCATCTGCACGCGCGCGGCATCATGCACGGCGATCTGTACGCGCACAACATCCTGCACGACGGCGCAGGCGGCGCGTTGCTCGGGGATTTCGGGGCGGCGTCGCCGTACGACGTGAACGAGCGCACACGCGGCGCCCGGTTCGAGCGGCTCGAAGTGCGCGCGTTCGGCTATCTGCTCGGCGAATTGCTCGAGCGATGCGAACCGCATGCCGGCGCGCTCGATGCGCTTGCGGCGGCGTGCGTGAACGAGGACGTCGATGCACGGCCGTCGTTCGACGAGATCGCGGCCGCACTGGCCGCGCGCATGCGCTGACGGGATCGGGCCGGCCTACGCCTGCCGCGCGGTCAGCAGCTTGATGCCGAGCCCGACGAACAGCAGCCCGCTCGCGCGCTTGAGCGCGCGCACCGCGCGGCTCATGCCGAAGCCGCGATGCAGGCGGCGCACGCCGGCCGAATAGACGCCGTGAACGATCACGACCGTGCAGGCGATCGTCGCGTACATCACGACGAACTGCAGCGCGAGCGGGCGATCGTGCACGATGAACTGCGGCATGAACGCGGACAGGAAGATCATCGTCTTCGGATTGCTGCCCGACACGAACAGCGCTTCGCGGAACAGCTTTCGGCGATCGGGCGCGACGATCGCCGCCGCGCCGCTCGATGCGGCGGTCTTGCTATCGCCGCGCAACTGCCGGACACCCAGGACCATCAGATACGCGGCGCCGATCACCTTCATCGCGACGAACAGCGGCGGCATCGCCGCCAGCACCGCGCCGACGCCGAGCGCGACCAGCAGCACGACCACGCCCTGCGCGACGAGGTTGCCGACGATCGTCGCGACGGTGCCGTGCGTGCCGTAGCGTACCGTGTTGCGGATCACGAGCAGCACGTTGGGCCCCGGCGACAACGTCGTGGCGAGATAGGCTGCGGCAAACAGCATCCAGGTCTGAATGGACATGCGGCGCTCCGAAAGGCGGTTGCGGCGGTCGGGATGAAGCGATGATGCCACGCCAATAATGGCGCGGGCCGCCGCCGCAACCGTGCCGTCTCGGCGCGTCAGCGCGCGTCGCGCATGCAGTACGCGGGAATCGACGGCGGCGTATCGATGGCGGCAGGCCGCGTCATCCACGCGATCCACGCGGCCCATAAGCCGCAGACGATCAGTACCGCGACATTCAGCGGCGTCCGGTAGCGGACGATCAGGTCGGCGAGCGGCAGGCGGTCTTTCATGTGCGTCTCCTTCGGTCGAGGGGCAGGCGGCGTTACTGGCCGGCGTAGGTCGGCGCCTTCGCGTCGCAGGTCACGGACACGATCGAGCCGTCCGCGAAATGCAGCCGGAGCGGCACCTTCGCGCCGGGCGCGACGGCCTGGCGCGGCGCTTCGAGCATCGCGTGATAGCCCTTCGGCTTGAAGGCGACCGTGCCGTGCGCCGGCACGACGACCGAGTCGATGTGGACCATCTTCGCGGTGCTGCCGTTCGTCTGCGTTTCATGCATCATCGCCATCCCGTAGGCGGGCGTGTCGATACCGACGAGCGTCGCGGGTGCGTCGCCGTCGTTCTTCAGCGTGAAGTAGCCGGAGGACGGCACCGTCGCCGGCATCGTGCGGATCCAGCACGCATCGGCCTGCAGGGCCGGCGCGGCGAACGTAGCGGACACGTGCAGCGCCAGCGCCGTGAGCAGGCCGGTCGAAATCGTGCGTTTCATCGTGTGTTCTCCTGATCGAGTGCGATGCCGAGGGCATCGATGCGCATCGCGTGCGTTACTTCAGCGTGAATGCATAGCGGCCGTGCGTGCGATGGCCGTCGCTGGCCACCGCGATCCACGCGACCGTGTACGTGCCGGCCTTCAGATCGGCCAGTGCGACGCGCATCCGCTTCCGGTTGCCGGCGTCGACGGCCGACTTCCCGTCGACGACCGACTGCCCGTGGCTGTCGGTCACGGCGATCGAGCTGAACGCCGGCTCGAGCGCCTCGCCGAAGTCGATCGTGACTGCGTGCGGCGCGCTCGACAGCGTGGCGTCGGGGGCCGGGTCCTGCATTTTCGGGAGCGCATGCGCATGGGCGGCCTGGATGGCGACGAAGCCGAGTGCGGCGAGTGCGCCGCGAACGAAAGGGGTGGTTTTCATGGCTGGATGAGCGAGTGACGAATCGGATGGAAAAGACGGATTCGACGGACGGCTGCGCGAGCGGCGTCGATGTCGGCGACGATTGGCGCGGCCGTGCGCGGTCGGACATGCGCATGCGGGCGAATGCAGGCGCGGTCATCGCGGTCATTCGAATCGGCGACGGCCAACCGCGCGCACGGCACGACGCCGCGCGCAGCATGGTGAGACATGATCGTCCTTCGAAACGTGACACGTCGCGCACGCGGGCGGCGTGCGCAGGCTGCGCGATGCACGACGGCATCGCGCGCAATGACGACGGATCAGGACGCGAGCGGCGGGGCGCGCGGTTGCGCGGCCGTAAGCGGCAGCGCGCGGCGCAGGCTTTCGAAGCGGGTCGCCGCGCGATGCTCGATCGCGTGCACGTGGGCCGCGAACGTCAGTTCGGGGGCGGGCAGCGCGGGAGTATGAGCAAGCAGGCTGCAGTAGCCGCATGCGTGGAGATGCGCCTGCAGGCTTTTCGTCGACGCATCGGCGGAGCGGTCGCCGGCGGCCGGCGCGGCCGAACAGTAGCCGGCCAGCAGCGCGTCGACGCGGCCCTGCGTGGTCAGCGCCTGCGAGATCGTCGGTGCGAGCGCCGTCATCAGGATGGCGAGCATCCCGAGCAGACTGCCGATCTTCCGGAGACGACGATTCAGCATGCGATGCGCGGCGGCGGGTGGACGACGATGCCGCCGATTATGCCACGCACGTCGATGCGTCGGCCGGCCCGAACGTGCGGCGTAGCGGCGCGCTACGCGTGCAGCGCCAGATATTTCGCGATCAGCGTCATCTGCGCGGCCCAGCCCTGGTCGTTCATGGCGCGCGCCGTCGCGCGACGCGCTTCGATCAACTGGTCGAAACCCGTTTCGGTGACCGTGAGCAGCGTGCCGCCGGCCTGCGCCGCGAGCGTGAACGTGACGAGCGTCATCGGCTCGGACGCGTAATCGACGTGCGGGTCGATCGCGAACGGATGCCAGCGGAACGAGAGCAGTCGTTGCGGCTCGATGCGATCGACGACGATTTCGAACACGGTGCCCGCATAGGGCTCCTGCGCTTTCGCGACGTCCTCGTCGACGCGGGTGGGCGTGATGCGGCCGAACAGCGGCTGGCCGGCCTCGAACGGGCCGTCGAACGAGACGCCGAACCATTGCCCGAATTCGCCGGAATTGCCGACGGCTGCCCAGACGCGGTCGGGCGATGCGCCGAGTAGCGCCTGTTTCTCGATGCGATCGGTTTGCTGGATCATCGTGTTCTCCATGCAGGATCGAGCGTTGCAGGGGCGACGCGCGCGCTTGCGCGCCGCGTCTAGTCGAGCATGGCCGCGTCGGGCACGTCGAGCACGAGGTCCGACGTGGCAACGGCCACGCACGGCAGCGTATAGCCGTCCGCCTTTTCCTCGCGGCTCAGCCCCGGCCATTCGATCGTGTAGCGTACGCTGCCGCTGACGATCCGGCAAAGGCAGCTTCGGCACGTGCCGTTGCGACAGGAGCGCGGCAGCGACACGCGGGCGAACGCGGCGGCTTCGAGCACCGTCAGCGAATCGGGTGCGTCGAAGGTTGCGCCGAGCGGCTCGATGCGCACGAGGGACGGATGTTCTGGATCGGTCATGACTGAAGCGGGCGGCGGTTCGGCGGCGACGCGCCAAGCATACCCGAACCCGCCGGCGGCCGGCGGCCGCCCGTCGTGGGCGTCAGTGCCGTCGTAGATACCGATACACGGTATTGCGGGCGAGACCGAGTTCGCGCGCGGCCGCCGATACGTTGCCGCCATGCCGCGCGAGCACCGCATCGATCATCGCGGCCTGGTGGCTTTGCAGCGTCGTGCCTTCGCGCTTGCCGGCCGGCGCGGCTGCTTCTGGCGCAGCCGCGGCGGCGTCGCAGTCGAGCCAGAAATCGTCGGGCAAATGCGCGAGCGTGATCTCGTCTTCGTCCTCGGCGAGCATGCCGGCCGTGCGCAGCACGTTGGTCATCTGCCGCAGATTGCCGGGCCAGCGGTGGCGAGCGAACGCGTCCAGCACGTCGGCCGCGAGGCGGCGCGGCATCGGCTCGCTGCGCGCGAGCCGCGCGAGGATCCGCTCGACGAGCGCCGGCAGATCGGTGCGCGTGGCGAGCGCCGGCAGCGTGACCGCGAGCCCGTTGATCCGGTAGAACAGGTCTTCGCGGAACGTGCCGTCCGCGATCATCGCGCGCAGGTCGCGGTGCGTCGCGCAGACCACGCGCACGTCGACCGGCACCGCGCGTGCGCCGCCGAGCGGCATCACCGCGCGCTCCTGCAGCACGCGCATCAGCCGCACCTGCTGCGCGAGCGGCATGTCGCCGATTTCGTCGAGAAACAGCGTGCCGCCGTCGGCCTGCGCGATCTTGCCGGGGCTGCCGCGCTTGCGCGCGCCCGTGAACGCGCCGTCTTCATAGCCGAACAGCTCGGCCTCGATCAGCGAATCGGGCAGCGCCGCGCAGTTGACCGCGACGAACGGGCCGTCCGCGCGCGGCGACGCCTGGTGCAGCGCGCGGGCGAGCCATTCCTTGCCGGTGCCGGTCTGGCCGAGGATCAGCAGCGGCAGGTCGCGCCCGCGGATCTTCGCGACGCGTTCGAGCACGGCGGCCATGCGCGCGTCGCCGGTGTCGAGCGTCGCGAACGTGATCGCGTCGGGGTCCGGCGCCCGCACGCGCGCAGCCGGCGCGGGTGGCCTGACGGCGACGGTCGTTTTATGCGATTCGGGGAATTCGCAGCGCGCGAGCACGCGCACGCCGGTCGACAGCGTGAGGCGGAACGTGGCGCCCGGTGCGCGCGCGGCTTGCTGCGCGAGCTGGCCGAAGCGCATGCCGAACAACGCGTCGCTGGCCTGGTGCTGCAGTGCGTCGAACGACGCGCCGAGCTGGAACTGGGCGCTGCGGTTCGCGGCGATCAGCCCGCCGTCGGGGCCGAACGCGACGAGCCCCGCGAACAGCGAATCGACGCAATCCTCGTGTGCGTGAAAGCGCAGCCGCAGCGCTTCGCCGCACTGGTTCGCGAACAGGTGGTTCTCGATCAGTTGCGCGGACATCCGCACGAGCGCGAGCGTATGCGGGCTGGCGCCGCGCGGGTCGCCGCTCACGTCGAGCGTGCCGAGCGTGCGGCCGAACGGATCGGCGATCGGCGCGCACGCGCAGGTGAGGATGTGGTTCGCGCGCAGGAAATGTTCGGACCCGTGCACGACGACGGCCTGGCCCGACGCGAGCGCGGTGCCGATCGCGTTGGTGCCGCGCGCGCCTTCGGCCCACGACACGCCGTTGCACAGCGCGACGCGGTTGGCTTTCTCGATGAAGTCCGCGTCGCCGATGCTGTGCAGGATCACGCCGTCGGCGTCGGTCAGCAGCACCAGGCTTTGCGTCTCGGCGATCTGTGCGTGGAGATCCTCCATCACCGGGCGGGCATGCGAGAACAGCGTGTGGTTCGTGTCGAGCAGTTCGCGCAGCGCGACGCGCGACAGCGGCGAGAAATCGGGGCGTTCGTGCGCGCGCAGGCCGACCGCGGTCGAACGCGCATGCGCCTGCGCGAGCAGGTCGGTACGCCCCGCGGCGGCGGGCAGCACGAAGGGTTGCGGCATGGTTTGTCTCCTGTTCCCGGGGCCGTCGGGGCCGATCGGATCGGAATCGGCGGCGGAGTGCGGCTCCGCTCGCGGTGCACCATTCGGCGCGACAGTCGTCCGTCCGGGTACGCATCATCATACAAGCGCCACGTGCGATGTGCGACCGCGAACAAAATCCCCTTGCTTTTAAGCGCCCGCCTGCAATGATGGAAATGGAGCACGCACGCGCCGTGTTCCGCACTGCAACAAGCATGCGACGCGACATGCATCCGTTCGGGAGACGCATCATGGTTCGGGCGGAACTGAGAGTCGTGCTGGCGGCCATCGCCACCTTCATCATGCTGGGCGGCATTGCCGTGGCGATCCACGGATTGCTGTTCGACCTGACCGACGCGGTGAGATACGGAGCCGCCGCGATTGCGGTGGGCGTCACGACCGCCGCGATCGCGCTCAACGTCTGGCCGACCGATCCGCACTGACGGTCGGTTTGCGAAACGGTGCCGGATGCCGCGCAGATCAGACGAAATGCGCGTCGGAACGACGCACACCGAAATTTTTGTCTCCCGCGCGAAACCGTCTAAAGTGGAATTCAACCGGCATGCATCGACCGCGCCACACCCCGCGGTCGGGGCCTCCGCCGGCGAGCCCGTGTCCATTTCGTCCGGCCGGTGGCGGACGACGGACGCGGTCATTCGTTTTCTACCGGTCGAGGCGGCTTCCATGCAGATCCATTTCACGAACGAGAAGCCTGAGTATTCGGGGCGTGACCTGATGCTGGCGTTCACGGCTCTGGTCAATGGCGAGCGCGTCCAATGTCAGATCACCGCCGAAGCGCTGGAAGACCACTTCGGCGCGGCATCGCCGCGCTTCGAGGACATGGTCGGCGCATTCGACCAGCACCGCGAGCGCATCGAGGCGGCCGCGCGGCGCCTGCTGTCGGAAACGCGCGCGCAATGCGTGACGCTGCGCAGCGGCTACGTGCGTTTCTACGAGGCCAACTGGCGCTGACGACACGACGCACGTCCGGCGGCGCGCGCCTCCGGGCGGCGCACGCGAAGACGTTGCGTTCACGTGATGCCGTTCGGCGGGGCCGGGCGGCATTTTCGTATGCGGGCCGTGCGGGATGATGGAGCGTCGATAGGAGCGTGCGCGCGGGTTCGTCAGGATCGCAGACGAATCGTGCGAAAACGAAAAACGCCACCCGAAGGTGGCGTTCTTTCATTTCATCGCGCAGTGCAGCGATGCGCTTCGCTTACTCGCTGCCGAGATAGAAGAAGCGAAACAGGAACACGGCCGCGATGATCCACACGATCGGCTTGACCGTGCGGCCCTGGCCCGTCAGCAGCTTGAGGCCGCCGTACGCGATGAAGCCGAACGCGACACCGTTCGCGATCGAGTACGTGAACGGCATCAGCAGCGCGGTCAGCGCGGCCGGCACGGCTTCCGTCGCGTCGTCCCACGGCACCTCGACCATCTCGCGCAGCATCAGGCACGACACGTACAGCAGCGCGGGCGCGGTCGCGTAGGCCGGCACGACGCCGGCGAGCGGCGCGATGAACAGGCACGCGAGGAACAGCACCGCGACGGTGATGGCCGTCACGCCGGTGCGGCCGCCGGCCTGCACGCCCGACGCGCTTTCGATATACGCGGTGGTCGACGACGTGCCGAGCACCGAGCCCGCGACGATCGCCGTGCTGTCGGCGAGCAGCGCCTTGTTCAGGCGGTGCATCTTGCCTTCGACGAGCAGGCCCGCGCGATTCGCGACGCCCATCAGCGTGCCCGTCGCGTCGAACAGCTCGACGAGGAAGAACACGAGGATCACGTTGATGATGCCGGTCGACAGCGCGGCGCGGATGTCGAGCTTGAACAGCGTCGCATCGATCGACGGCGGCGCGGAGAACACGCCGTGGAACTGGTTGTCGCCGAAGAAGAACGACAGGATCGTCACGCCGATGATGCCGATCAGGATCGCGCCGCGCACGCGCAGGTGGTCGAGCGTGACGATCGTGAAGAAGCCGACGATCGCGAGGATCGTCGTGGGCTTGTGCAGATCGCCGAGCGTGACGAGCGTGGCCGGGTTGCCGACGATCACGCCCGACGTCTTCAGCGAGATGATGCCGAGGAACAGGCCGATGCCGGCGGTAATGGAAATCCGCAGCGATTTCGGAATGCCGTTGACGATCGCCTCGCGCACGCGGAACAGCGTGACGAGCAGGAACAGGCAGCCGGAAATGAACACCGCGCCGAGCGCGGCCTGCCACGTGAAGCCCATTCCCTTGACGACCGTGTACGCGAAATACGCGTTCAGGCCCATGCCGGGCGCGCAGGCGATCGGGTAGTTCGCGTACAGCCCCATGATGATCGACGCCAGCGCCGCGACGAGGCAGGTCGCGACGAACACGGATTCCTTCGGCATGCCGGCGTCGCCGAGGATCGCGGGGTTGACGAAGATGATGTAGGCCATCGTCAGGAACGTGGTGACGCCCGCGAGTATTTCGGTGCGGAAGTCGGTGCCGGCTTCAGCGAAGCCGAAATACCGCTTGATGGATTCCATGAAGGCGTTTCTCCGGTCGGGTTGTCGTGTTGATTGTTGTGCCGATTTGTTGTACAGGCAGCGCGGCCGGCTCACTGTAACCAGCCACTATTGTCCGGCTATCGGCGGATTGTAATAGCGCGGATAGCTCGGACGATATAGTTGGAGGGCACGATCGATTGCCTGCGCGCGAACGGTCGGGCAGCCCGCCCGCGCGACGAAGGCGCGCATTTTACCGGTTCGCGGGCCACGGGCCGGCAGAAATGGCTGAAACGGGGGAAACGAGTGGAAGGGGCACGGGCCGGCGCACGACGCCAGCCGATGCGTGCGCAACGGCACGCCGGCAGCGCCGCACGCGGCCGGCGCGATGACATGCGACTGAAACGGGGCGCTCGCATGCTGCACGAACGCGGTGCATGCGGCGCGTGCACGCAAACGTGCGTGCGCGGCCGGTGCGTTCGCGCGGCGGCCGCGTGCGGCGGCCATTCGTCAGTCCAGGCGATTGAAGGTATCGGGCAATCGTGCGCCGAAGCCGTCCCGTCCGCAACTGTCATTTCGCGATGCGGGGGCGACTGTGGTTTCTGTGTAAAAGATTGCAAGACCCCATCGCGTAAACCGGCAAGTCTTTCTAGGATAGATACACCGCGCATGCACACGCGGCCGGTCATTGCCGACGCGGGGGAGTCGCAGTCCGTGCAGGCCAGGCGGTGAATGGCGGTCAAGGCCGTTGCGCGTTTGGGCAGGCACGGCCGGTTAGGCACGGCCGGTTGCGATTGCCCGATGCGGGTTCGTCCGTAATCACGGAGGTCAGCATGTTGAACTGGATCAGCCGCTGGGCGATGCGACACGCCCCCACGCCGGAAAAAACCGCCGCGTCGATGCTCGTGACGGCGCGCATGGAACTGTTCGCAGCCGAACAGCGCGTCATCGATGCGAAATTACAGGCGGATTACTGGCGCACACGTGTGTCATTCCTCGAAGAGGTGCAGAAGCAGGGCATCGATCCGTGGGTGACCTCGCAGGCCGCGCAACGTCCCGACGTCGATTCCACGCCCCGAAGCACGGGTCCGCGTCTCGCCGCCAGCACCTGATGCACCCGCTGCATCCCCTCGCTGCGCACGGCGCGCGATCGCGCGCGGCACGCACCGGCGTGCCGCGTCCTTCGATGCGCACCTGCGGCGCGTTGCGCCGCGGGTGCGTCCGTTTCCGGATACCGTGATTCCGCACGCCACGGTTTGCCGTTGCGCGCGCGCTCACGTCGTCAATCCCTTCTTCGCCATCGTCCGACGAGCAAACGTTGTAGTGGCGCGAGCGCGCGTCTCAGCCGCTCGCCGCGCCGCACGTAGGCCGTCGTGATCGACGCTTCGGCCGCCGCGTCATCGTCGGTGCCGAGCCAGATGCGATCGCCGCGTGCGATGCGCAGCACGTCGCCGGGGCGTACCCAGTAGTCGTCGATGCTCGGTGGGCGCGTGATCCACAGCGGCGCGCCGTGCGCACGAATTTCCGCATCGCTGGGCGCGCGCCAGGTCAGTGTCGTGCGCGGCGCGACCGCGAAGCGGATCACGACGGTCGGTAACGCGATCGTGCCGGCGTGGCGCCGATCGCGGCGTTCGAACAGCGGGCTTGCCTGGTCCATCGTCTTCTCCATTCAGTGAGCCGGACGGATGACGTGCACCAGAACAAAAAGGCCTCATCCGTTTCCGGCGAGGCCTTGTGTGACATGCGGTACTGCTCGATTGCTAACGCACAAGCGCCTCCCGTGATCCATTCTTTCGAATGTTCACCGGGCAATGATTCGCGATGGCGATGAGCTTGAACGTAGGCATGCGAACGATTCTGTTGTCGGCGCGCGGCGTTGTCAACGACTATTTTCGAGATGGGCGGCGATCACGCGTCGCGTTGCGCGAGCCCGTTCACGAGCAGTTCGGACAGCAGGCCCGTCATCCCGTTCGGGTGGTCGGCGGCGCGCGCCTTCAGCTGCTCGACGAGCTCGGCGTTGAGCTTGCACGCGAACGGCACGAGGCCCTGTTCCTGGTCGAGCTTGCGCTGTGCGCGGCGGTCCAGCTTCGCCGCTTCTTCGGCGCCCTTGCCGAAACGCGCGGAGCTCGACTGCTTCATCGCGTGCGTCAGCTTGAGCGCCTTGTTCTTTTCTAGATCGGTTTTCTTCATGGCCATCGCGGCACCTCCGGGAATTGAAGCCGCGATTGTACGCATTTCGGCGGACGCCGCCCGGCGGCGCCATCGCGCCCCCGCTTGCGACGCCGCCCGCGCATCCGCTCACGCGCCTTTCGTCGTGCCCCAGTTGCCGCCGTGCGCGGCCGCCTGCGCGGCAGGGGAGCGCGCGAGGTAGGCGAGCGCCTGCTCGGTCGAGCCTTCGTGGTGCGGCGTATAGCCCGGCTTGAAATAGCGCAGCGCCGCGCCGATCACCTTCCAGAACGACGGCAGGTGCCCGCGCCGCGAACCCTGCCGCCACGCGCGCGCGAAGCCGGGGTAACGGCCGGCGTCCGGATCGCGCCGGTACATGAACTTCGCGCCGGTCGTGATGTAGTAGAGCAGCAGCACGATCACGAACGCCATGTGCACGCAGCGCTCCGGATAGGTGCCGCCCATGTGCCGGTAGATGTCGAACGCGACGGTGCGGTGCTCCACTTCCTCGGCGCCGTGCCAGCGCAGCAGGTCGACCATCGTGGGGTCGGCGCGGCCTTCGTCGAGGCCGTGCGCGTTGAGCACCCAGTTGCCGAGATAGCCGAAGAAATGCTCGAGCGACGCGATCACGGCCAGTTGCTGCCGTAGCCAGAAGCGCGTATGGCCGATCTTCAGCCCCAGCGGCTGCTCGCCGAGCACGCGCGTGAACAACCGGTTGAGCTTCTGCGTGAACGGCTTCGTGTCGATGCCGTGGCGCTCGTAGTAGTGCTTGAGCACGCTGCCGTGCGAACGCGAATGCACGGCCTCCTGCCGCAGGAAGCCTTCGGCTTCGTCGCGCAGGCGTGCATCGGCGATCAGCGGCAGCGCCTTGTTGTACACGCGGCAGAACCACAGTTCGCCTTCCGGGAACAGCAGGTTCAGCGTGTTGATGATGTGCGTGCTGCCCGGATCGTTCGGTACCCAGGTGATCGGCGTATCGCTGAAGTCGAACTTCACGTGCCGGGCCTTGATCTTGTGGTAGTCGGCGGTATCGGTCATGTCGTCTCCCTGTCCCTGTGCGGCGTCGTGCGCCGTCAATGCGATGCCATGCTGATGCGCGCGAGCATCCGGCCCAGCCACGGCATGAAGCGGCCGACGAAACGCATCGCGTGCGCTTCGCCGCCGACCGCCACGACCGGGCGGTTGCGCAGCACGCCGTCGACCATCGCCCGCGCGACGGTTTCGGGTTTCAGGCCGCGCATCTGGTACAGCCTGGTCGCGCGCTTGCGCAGCCGCGCTTCGTCCTGTGCGCTGGCGCCTGCGTAGTGCGTCGACGCCATGATCCCGGTCTCCGCGAAGCCGGGGCACACGGCCGTCACGCCGATGCCTTTCCCCGCCAGTTCCGCGCGCATGCATTCGCTGAGCATCAGCACCGCGGCTTTCGTCGTCGCATAGGCGGGCAGGTCGCGCGACGGGCCGAACGCGGCGGCCGACGCGGTATTGACGATGTGCCCGCCGGTGCCGCGCGCGGCCATCTGCCGAGCGAACAGCCGCGAGCCGTGGATCACGCCCCACAGGTTCACGTGCAGGATGCGCTCCCAGTCCCGCGTGTCCGTGTCGAGGATGCCGCCGGCCATGCCGATGCCCGCGTTGTTGATCACGATGTTCGCGCCGCCGAGTTCGCCGCCGACCCAGGTCGCGAGCGCTTCCATTTCGTCCGCGGACCCGACGTCGACACGCTTCGCATGCGCGTGCGCGCCGGTCAGCCCGATGAGCAGCGCGGTGCGCTCGGCGCTCGCGAGATCGATGTCGCATGCGACGACCGTCGCGCCTTCGCGAGCGAAGGCCAGCGCCGCGCAGCGGCCGATCCCGCTGCCCGCGCCGGTGACGACCGCGACCTTGCCGTCGAAGCGCCCGCTGGTTGCGCGGCGGCGCGCGTTCGCGAGCGCTGGCGGCTCGTTGCCGGATTCGACCGCGTCGATCAATTGCCCGGCGAGATCCGCGAAGCGCGCGGGATCGGCGAGCGGCAGCCAGTGGCCGGCAGCGACTTCGCGGCGGTAGTACTGCGGCACCCAGCGCGACAGGTTTTCGGACAGCGCGGGGCTCACGTATTTGTCGCCGAGCGGCACGATCGTCTGCACCGGCGCGTGCGCATGGCGCTCGCGCGGCGCGAACAGGCAGCGGATGAAGTTCGCGCGATAGAGGCGTACGCCGCGCGCGCCGTCGTCGGCCTGGGTCGGGCGCGGCGCGGCGGGCGTTTTCTCGAGCCGGCGCAGCAGGCCCGGCCACGCGCGGCCGAGCCACAGCCGCCAGCCGAGCTCGGGAATGAACGGCACGTGGAACAGATACACGTACCACGAGCGCACGAGCTGGCCGCCGAGCGTGGCCAGCGACGCGGGCGTCGGGCGCAAGACGCGTTCGCGCAGCCAGTAGCCGACATGGTCGAGGCATGGCCCCGAGCACGACGTGTACGACGCGATGCGGCCGGCGAGGCGCGGATCGGTGACGAATTCCCAGCCCTGGATCGAGCCCCAGTCGTGTGCGACGAGGTGCACGGCGCGGCCCGGGCAGAGCGCATCGATCACCGCGACGAAATCGTCGGTCAGCTTCGCGAGATGGTAGTCGGCCGTGCGCCTCGGTGCGCCGGACAGGCCCGCGCCGCGCACGTCGTACGCGATCACGTAGTGCCGGCGCGCGAGCAGCGGCGCGACGTGCTGCCAGACGCTGCTGTCGTCGGGATAGCCGTGCACGAGCACGACCGGCGAGCGGGCCGGGTCGCCCCAGGTCCTGACCGCGAGCGTCAGGTCGCCGGAGGCGACCGCCGTTTCGGCGTGAACCGATTCGAACAGGGCCAGCGGCGCTTCGTCGGAAAGAGGCTGCATCGTGAGTCCGTCGTTCAGGGAGTCGGAAGGCGGGGGCGGGTGGGTCAGGCGGCGGCCGGCACGTTCGCCGCGGCCTGCGCGCGCTCGGCCTGGCGGCGGCGCCAGCGGCGCACGTGCGGCAGATCGTCGTCGAGCCAGTACGCGTCGTCGTCGGTGATCACCAGCAGCTCCTCGAATTTCGCGCCGACGCCGGCGAAGCCGAGATGCGGCTCGACGGCCCACAGGCCCGGCACGGGCGCATGCTCGGAGCGGCGGTCGACCGACCACAGCGGCGACCAGCCTTGCTGCTTCGCCGCGCGGCCCTGGTCGAGCAGCAGGTTGCGCGTCGCGTTCAGTCCGAAGCGGGCGACGAAGCGCGGCTTCGACAGCTTGTGGATCTTCGCGACACGATGCGCGAGCACCTTGAACGGGTAGGCCTTGTGGCGCGGCTCGACGCCCTGGCGGCGGCACAGCGCGTCGACTTCCTGCGCGACTTCCGCCATCGGCCGGCGCGCCTTCACGAGCCGCACGATCATGTCGCGATGGTCCATCAGGTCGTCCTGCAACTGCTCGAGGATCGGGTTGCGGCCTAGGCAGTGCGCGTAGCCGACATCGGCGACGATGCCGTCGAGCACCGGCGCGACGTCGAGGATCACCGGCATGTCGGTTTCGAGCTGGCGGTTGCTCGGGAAGAACGCGAGATTGAAGCCGCCCATGTGCTTGAGGCCGGAGAAGCCCTCGAACGCGGTGCGGTCGCCGAACCACGCGAACGGCTTGTGCAGCCAGTCGTGCACGCCGTTGTCCTGCAGCCATTCGGTCAGGAGGCGCGCGGCTTCCTTCTCGGTGATGCCGGGGTACAGCATCGCGCCGACGGTTTCGACGCAGCGGTACGCCAGCTGCTGGACCGCGCGGAATTGCGGCAGTTCGTCGAGATGGACTTCCGGCAGCGGGTGGTGGGCGGTCATGATGCGTCTCCATGGGTCGACCGGAGTTGGCGCATCGGCGCTTACTCGAGTCCTGTTCTTCGCGGGGTGCCGATCCGGAATGCGCGCGCCGGCATCCGCCGTCACGCGTTATTCAGTCAGCATTTAATGTATCATTGATCAATGTAACGATAATAGACGGTTCCACTGGGCGGGACGTGAGGATTTGTCCTAATGGAACGGGGAAATGGAGGGAGGGCTCTAGAGGGCCGGGCGGCACGTGTCCCGGCCGGCGACGAGCCGGACTGCCGGTTCGGTTATTCGGAAAGCGCGGCCGGTGCGTCACGGTGCGGGTTTTGAACCCAACCGCTCCAGCAACGCCCCCAGCAGATCGATCGGCAGCGGGAACACGATCGTCGAATTCTTGTCCGCGGCGATCGTCGTCAACGTCTGCAGATAGCGCAGCTGCATCGCCTGCGGCTGCTGCGCGAGCCGCTGCGCGGCCTGCAGCAGCTTCTCCGACGCCTGCAATTCGCCTTCCGCATGAATCACTTTCGCGCGCCGCTCGCGCTCGGCTTCGGCCTGCCGCGCGATCGCGCGGATCATCGTCTCGTTCAGGTCGACGTGCTTGATCTCGACCGTCGACACCTTGATTCCCCACGCGTCCGTCTGCGCGTCGAGCGTCTTCTGGATGTCGGCGTTCAGCTGCTCGCGCTCGGCCAGCAGTGCGTCGAGGTCGTGCTTGCCGAGTACCGAACGCAACGTCGTCTGCGAGAGCTGGCTCGTCGCGTCGAAGAAGCGCGCGACCTGGATCACGGCCTTCTCCGGATCGACGACACGGAAATACACGACCGCGTTGACCTTCACCGACACGTTGTCGCGCGTGATCACGTCCTGCGGCGGCACGTCGAACACGACGGTGCGCAGGTCGATCCGCACGACCTGCTGGACGATCGGGATGATCAGCACGAGCCCCGGCCCCTTCACTTTCCAGAACCGGCCGAGCATGAACACGACGCCGCGCTCGTATTCGCGAAAGATGCGGATCGACGACGCGACGAGCACCACGACGAAGACGATCAGGACGCTGCTGAAGCCGAACGTGTAACCGATCATGAAGGTTCTCCCTGGGGATGGGCGGGGGCGGGCACGTCGTAGAGCGGCGCGACCGTCAGCGTCAGCCCGTGGCGGCCGGTGACGCGCACGCGGCAGCCGGCGGCCAGCGGCGTGCGGCTGGCCACGCGCCAGCGCTCGCCGTGCACGAGCGCCCAGCCGGCGGCCGACGGCGGGGCGCCGGCCGCGTCGTTCGGCTGGTCCGGATGCAGGCCGTCGTCGAGCACTTCGCCGATGCTGCCGAGCATCGCCTCGGCGCCCGTCACGACCGGGCGGCGCCGCGCGCGCAGCGCGACGCTCGACACGCCCGCGACGAGCAGCCCGCCGCCGAGCGCGAGGCTCGCGATCACGGGCCACGGAATTCCGTAGCCGGGCACGTCGGTGTCGATCAGCATCAGCGCGCCGATCGTGAACGCGACGATTCCGCCGAACCCGAGCACGCCGAAGGTCGGCAGGAATGCCTCGGCGACGAGGCAGCCGAGCCCGAGCAGCACGAGGCCGAGGCCCGCATAGCTGACCGGCAGCAACTGCATCGCGAACAGCCCGACCAGCAGGCAGATCGTGCCGGCGACGCCCGGCAGCACGAAGCCGGGGTTCGCGAATTCGAAGAAGAGGCCGTAGATGCCGATGGTCAGCAGGATCAGCGCGACGTTCGGATCGGCGATGATCGCCAGGAAGCGGCTGCGCCAGTCCGGCGCGAGCACGACGAGCGGGGCGTGCGCGGTCGCGAGATGCAGCGTGCCGGCGGTGGTCGTCGCGGCGCGGCCGTCGAGCTGGCGCGCGAGATCGGCCGGATCCTGCGCGATCAGGTCGACGACGTGCTGCATGCGCGCCTCGTTCGCCGACAGGCTCACGGCCTCGCGCACCGCGCGCTCGGCCCATTGCGCATTGCGCCCGCGCAACTGCGCGAGGCCGCGGATGTACGCGGACGCGTCCTGCATCGCCTTGCGGATCTCGGTCGATTGCGTGTCGGTCGGCAGCGCGGCGGCGGTGGCGGATGCGCCCGATGCGCCCGATGCACCGGGTGGCGCACCCGGCGGCGCGGCGCCGCCGATGCCGAACTGCACGGGCGACGCCGCGCCGAGATTGGTGCCGGGCGCCATCGCCGCGAAGTGGCTCGCATAGACGATGTAGGTGCCCGCGCTCGCCGCCCGCGCGCCGCCCGGCGCGACGAACGCGGCGACCGGCACCGGCGAGCCGAGAATGGCCTTGATGATCTGCCGCATCGACGTATCGAGGCCGCCGGGCGTGTCGAGCTGCAGGATCGCGAGCGGCGCGTGCTCGCGGGCCGCGCGCTCGAGCGAACGCACGATGAAATCGGCACTGGCCGGGCCGATCGCGCCATTGACGGGAATCACGACGACCGGACGCGCGGCCGGCGCGTCGGCCGATGGCGGTGCGGCGAGCGCGGCGCATACGACGAGCAGCGCCGCGAACAGCGCGGCGCGCGCGACCCGCGCGGACAGCGGGTGACGGGGGCGGCCGTCGGGCGCGGCAGAGGCCGGCGGCGGCCCATGACGGTGAAAGCGCATCGGGACGTCCGGGCGGCGCACGACCGCGTGCCGTCCGGCTTGCGGAAAGGGCGTGGGCCCGATACCTGAAGATTAGGCGGTTTCGGCGGAAAGCGCGAAGGTGCGGCCGCGCCGGCCGGATTCAGCTGGCGCCGCCGCCGCGCGCGAGCACTTCGTCGCGATAGTCGGCCGGACTGCGTCCGCTCCATTTGCGGAACGCGCGGTAGAACGCGCTCGGCTCCGCGAATCCGGTCGCGGCCGCGACGTCGGCGATCGTGCGTGCGGGGTCGGCCAGCGCCTCGAACGCGAGATCGCGCCGCAGCGTGTCCTTGATCGACTGGTACGCGTGGCCTTCCTGGTGCAGCTTGCGGCGCAGCGTGGCCTCGGCCACGTGCAGCCGCGCGGCCATCCCGCCCGCACCCGGCCACGCGGCGGGCGGCATCCCGCGCAGCACCGCGCGCACGCGCTGCGCGAGCGCGTTCGGGTTGCGGTACTTGACGATGAAGCTGGCCGGCGCGTTGCGCAGAAACGTTTTCAGCGTCTTCGCGTTCTGCACGACCGGCAGCGTCGCGAATTCGGGATCGAAATCGACATACGAATCGGGCTCGTTGAAACGCATGTCGTCGCAGAACATCGACGGATATTCGTGATCGGCGGGCGGCGTGTCGCAACGGAAGCTCGCATGCAGCAGCGGAATGCGCCGGCCGATCAGCCAGCAGGTGAGGCCGTAGACGATGATGAAATAGGTCGCGTACGTGAACATCGCGGGCGTCGCGCCGTTGTTGCGGTGCACGAAACGCAGCCGCACGCGTTGCGGGTTTGCGTCGAGCTCCGCGTGCAAGTCGTCGAGCACGCAGTGCATGAAGTTCACCGCGCGCGCCATCGCGTGCAGCCCGTCGCGCGCGGACAGCGCGGCCTGGCTCATCGCGATGAAGCTGCCGCTGCGCATCGGGTGACGATCCTGCCCGAAAAACTCGTCGTCGAGCGTGCGCGCGATCGCGTTCCACAACGCGCCATATTGCTGCGCGGACACGCGTGCGCGCGGCTGCTCGAGCAGCGCAGGCGCGATGCCGGCCTGCGCGAGCAGCGGCTCGGCCGCGACGCCGCGCCGCGTGGCCAGCGCGACGCTGTACGCGACGAGGCCGATCGCGACGGTTCCCTTGTCTTCCTGCTTCATCGGTGTCGCCGGTATGGCAAAAACGCTCAGTGTAAATGAGCGACGCGAGCATCGAACAGTCGCGCGTGCTTGCCTACACTTGTTGCATCGAAACGCAAGGACGGTCGCGCCCGGCGGCCGCGGGAGACTGCAGCACCATGGACGAGCTTTACACCGAAGACCAGCGGATGATCCGCGATGCCGCGCGCGCTTTTGCCACCGAGGTGCTGGCGCCGAACGCCGCGCAGTGGGACCGCGACGCGCACCTGCCCGACGCGATCGTCGCGCAGCTCGGCGAACTGGGCCTGCTCGGGATGATCGTGCCGCAGGAACTGGGCGGCTCGTATACGGATTACGTGGCCTATGCGCTGGCGATGGAGGAAGTGGCGGCCGGCGACGCCGCGTGCGCGACGATGATGAGCGTGCACAACTCGGTCGGCTGCGGGCCGATCCTCGGCTTCGGCACGCCCGCGCAGAAGGATCGCTGGCTGGCCGACATGGCGGCCGGCCGCGTGATCGGCGCATTCTGCCTGACCGAGCCGCAGGCCGGCTCCGAGGCGAACAACCTGCGCACGCGCGCCGAGTTGCGCGACGGCAAGTGGGTGCTGAACGGCGCGAAGCAGTTCGTGACCAATGGCCAGCGCGCGGGCGTCGCGATCGTTTTTGCCATGACCGATCCGGAAGCCGGCAAGCGCGGCATTTCCGCGTTCCTGGTGCCGACCGACACGCCGGGTTTCATCGTCGGCAAGCCCGAGAAGAAGATGGGCATCCGCGCGTCCGACACCTGCCCGATCACGTTCGAGAACTGCGCGATTCCCGAGGAAAACCTGCTCGGCAATCGCGGCGAAGGGCTGAAGATCGCGTTGTCGAACCTCGAAGGCGGGCGCATCGGCATCGCCGCACAGGCGCTCGGCATCGCGCGCGCCGCATTCGACAAGGCGCGCCGCTATGCGGGCGAGCGCGTGCAGTTCGGCAAGCCGATCGCCGAGCACCAGGCGATCCAGCAGAAGCTCGCCGACATGGCCGTGCAGATCAACGCCGCGCGCCTGCTCGTGCATCACGCGGCGAAGCTGCGCACGGCCGGGCTGCCGTGCCTGTCGGAAGCGTCGCAGGCGAAGCTGTTCGCGTCCGAGATGGCGGAGCGCGTGTGCTCGGACGCGATCCAGATTCACGGCGGCTACGGCTATCTGGTCGATTACGAGGTCGAGCGTCACTATCGCGACGCGCGCATCACGCAGATTTACGAAGGCACCAGCGAAGTGCAGCGGATGGTGATCGCGCGACAGCTTTGAGTCGCGGCGCGCGCTCATCCGGGGTATCACGCAGTCGAACAAACGGTCGAACAAGCAGGCATACAACGCAAGCACGAGGGCAGCGCGGCGAACGCGGCACGCAACGACGTGACCGTGCGCCGTGCAACACGGAGCCGGGCAGGTGCTGCAGCACGTGCGCCGGTTGACCGCTGGGCATGGAGACTGGACGGAGACGACACATGACGGTACAGGCATTCCTGGACGCACGCGATTTTCTGCTGCGCCATCGCACCGACTACGAGACCGCGTACCGCGAGTTCGAATGGCCGGTGCTCGACGCGTTCAACTGGGCGCTCGATTACTTCGACCCGATGGCGCGCGGCAACGACGAGCCCGCGCTGTGGATCGTCGATGCGGCGACCGGCACGGGCGATCCGTATTCGTTCGCGCAGATGTCCGAGCGTTCGTCGCGGATCGCGAACTGGCTGCGCTCGATCGGCGTCGTGCGCGGCGACCGCATCCTGCTGATGCTGCCCAACCGCGTCGAGCTGTGGGACGCGATGCTGGCCGCGATGAAGCTCGGCGCGATCGTGCTGCCCGCCACGACGCAACTGTCGCCCGACGACGTGCGCGACCGCGTGCGCATCGGCGGCGCGAAATACGCGATCGTCGACGAGAACGAAACCGCGAAGTTCGAGCAGCCCGATCTCGGCCTCGCGCAAAAGATCGTCGCCGGCGCGCCGCGCGCGGGCTGGCTCGCGATGAACGACGGCTATGCGGCGAGCGCCGCGTTCGAGCCGGACGCCGTCACGCACGCGAACGATCCGATGCTGCTGTACTTCACGTCGGGCACGACGTCCAAGCCGAAGCTCGTCGAGCATACGCACCGCACGTATCCGGTCGGCCATCTGACGACGATGTACTGGGTCGGCCTGCAGCCGGGCGACATCCACTGGAACATCAGCTCGCCCGGCTGGGCGAAGCATGCGTGGAGCTGCTTCTTCGCGCCGTGGAATGCGCAGGCGTGTGTGTTCGCGTTCAACTATGCGCGCTTCGAGCCGAAGCTCGTGCTCGATGCGCTCGTCAAATACCGGGTGACCACGCTGTGCGCGCCGCCGACCGTGTGGCGCATGCTCGTGCAGCAGCCGCTTGCGTCGTTCGACGTGAAGCTGCGCGAGATCGTCGGCGCGGGCGAGCCGCTGAATCCCGAGATCATCGAGCGCGTGAAGAAGGCGTGGAACATCTCGATCCGCGACGGCTACGGCCAGACCGAGACGACCTGCCTGATCGGCAACTCGCCGGGTCAGCCGGTGGTCGCGGGCTCGATGGGCCGGCCGCTGCCCGGCTACCGGATCGCGCTGCTCGATCCGGACGGCGCGCCCGTCAGCGAAGGCGAGGTCGCGCTGCCGCTCGGCGATGGCGCCGCGCGCCCGGTCGGGCTGATGAACGGCTATGCGAACAATCCCGACGCGACGGCCCATGCGATGCGCGACGGCCACTACCGCACGTCGGACATCGCGATGCGTCGCGACGACGGCTACTACGTGTACGTCGGCCGCGCGGACGACGTGTTCAAGTCGTCCGACTACCGGCTGAGCCCGTTCGAACTGGAAAGCGTGCTGATCGAGCATCCGGCGATCGCGGAAGCGGCCGTCGTGCCGAGCCCGGACCCGGTGCGGCTGTCGGTGCCGAAGACGTTCATCACGCTGCGCCAGGGCTACGAGGAAAGCCCCGCGCTCGCGCTGGAGATCTTCCGTTTTTCGCGCGAGAAGCTCGCGCCGTACAAGCGCATTCGCCGCCTGCAATTCGCGGAGCTGCCGAAGACGATCTCGGGGAAGATCCGCCGCGTCGAGCTGCGCCGCCGCGAGATCGAGCGCGGCGACGACGCGACCGCGCGCATGCCCGGCGAATACTGGGAAGAGGATTTCGCCGCCGAACTGAAATGACCGGCCGCGGGCCGCGCGCGCCGCATGCCGCCGCGGCCGCCCGCAGCCGAATCGAACCGGTCGCGCGGCGGCATGCCGCCACGCCGCGACCCACTGCAAGGAGAGTGCTCTGATGAACGCGAATCCGACGCCCCGTACGGGGCAAGACGTGCCGACGGTCAAGCTGCTGATCGACGGCGCTTTCGTCGAGTCCGCCACCGACGAGTGGCGCGACGTCGTCAACCCGGCGACGCAGCAGGTGCTCGCGCGCGTGCCGTTCGCGACCGTCGCGGAGGTCGACGCGGCCGTGCAGGCCGCGCACGCCGCGTATGCGACGTGGAAGAACACGCCGATCGCCGCGCGCATGCGCATCATGCTGAAGTTCCAGGATCTGGTGCGCGCGAACCAGCAGCGCATCGCGAAGACGCTGACGGCCGAGCAGGGCAAGACGATTCCCGACGCCGAAGGCGACATCTTCCGCGGCCTCGAAGTGGTCGAGCACGCATGCTCGATCGGCACGCTGCAACTGGGCGAATTCGCCGAGAACGTCGCGGGCGGCGTCGATACCTACACGCTGCGCCAGCCGCTCGGCGTGTGCGCGGGCATCACGCCGTTCAATTTCCCCGCGATGATTCCGCTGTGGATGTTCCCGATGGCGATCGTGTGCGGCAACACGTTCGTGCTGAAGCCGTCGGAGCAGGACCCGATGTCGACGATGGAACTCGTCGAACTCGCGCTCGAGGCCGGCATACCGAAAGGCGTGCTGAACGTCGTGCACGGCGGCAAGGAAGTCGTCGACGCGATCTGCACGCATCCGCTCGTGAAGGCGATCTCGTTCGTCGGTTCGACGGCGGTCGGCACGCACGTCTACAACCTCGGCGGCCAGCACGGCAAGCGCGTGCAGTCGATGATGGGCGCGAAGAACCACGCGATCGTGCTGCCCGACGCGAACCGCGAGCAGACGATCAACGCGCTCGTCGGCGCGGGCTTCGGCGCGGCCGGCCAGCGCTGCATGGCGACCTCCGTCGCGGTGCTGGTGGGCAAGGCGCGCGAGTGGCTGCCCGACATCGTCGCGAAGGCGAAGGCGCTGAAGGTCAATGCAGGTGCCGAAGCGGGCACCGACGTCGGCCCGGTCGTGTCGCGCGGCGCGAAGGCCCGGATCCTGACGCTGATCGATGCGGGCATCAAGGAAGGCGCGAAGCTCGAACTCGACGGTCGCGACGTGAAGGTGCCCGGCTACGAGGACGGCAACTTCATCGGCCCGACGATCTTCTCCGGCGTGACGACCGACATGTCGATCTACACGCATGAAATCTTCGGGCCGGTGCTGGTCGTGATGGAGGTCGACACGCTCGACGACGCGATCGCGCTCGTCAACGCGAATCCGATGGGCAACGGCGTGGGCATCTTCACGCAGAGCGGCGCGGCGGCGCGCAAGTTCCAGAGCGAGATCGACGTCGGCCAGGTCGGCATCAACATCCCGATTCCGGTGCCGGTGCCGTTCTTCAGCTTCACCGGTTCGCGCGGCTCGAAGCTCGGCGATCTCGGCCCGTACGGCAAGCAGGTCGTGCAGTTCTACACGCAGACCAAGACGGTCACCGCGCGCTGGTTCGACGACGACACGACGGCCGGCCCGGTGAATACGACGATCCGGCTGCATTGAGCGGTGGAGGAAACAAACATGAAAATCGGATTCATCGGCCTCGGCCACATGGGTGCGCCGATGGCGCTGAACCTGCTGAAAGCCGGCCATGACGTGCACGCGTTCGACCTGAGCGCCGACGCGTTGCGCGCGCTGCAGGACGCCGGCGCGCAGGCGGCCGCGTCGCCGCGCGATGCGGCGTCGGGCGCGACGTTCGTGATCACGATGCTGCCGGCCGCGCCGCACGTGCGCTCGGTGCTGTCCGGCGAGAACGGCGTGCTGGCCGGCCTCGGCGCGGGCGCGACGGTGATCGATTCGAGCACGATCGACCCGGCGAGCGCGCAGGCGTTCGGCGCACTGGTGCGCGAGCACGGCGGCGCGTTCGTCGATGCGCCGGTGTCGGGCGGCACCGGCGGCGCGGCGGCCGGCACGCTGACCTTCATGGTCGGCGGCAGCGATGCGGATTTCGAGCGCGTGAAGCCCGTGCTCGCCGGCATGGGCAAGAACATCGTCCACTGCGGCGCGACGGGCATGGGGCAGGTCGCGAAGGTCTGCAACAACCTCGTGCTCGGCATCTCGATGGCGGCGGTGTCGGAGGCGATGTCGCTCGGCGTCGCGCTCGGCATCGACCCGAAGGTGTTGGCCGGCATCGTCAACACGTCGACGGGCCGCTGCTGGAGTTCGGACACCTACAACCCGTATCCGGGCGTGATCGAGACCGCGCCGGCGTCGCGCGGCTACTCCGGCGGCTTCGGCACCGACCTGATGCTGAAGGATCTCGGCCTCGCGAACGATGCGGCGAAGCAGGCGCGCCAGCCCGTCTATCTCGGCGCGCTCGCGCAGCAGCTGTACCAGACGATGAGCAGCCGCGGCGACGGCCAGCTCGATTTCTCGGCGGTGATCCGCCTGTACCAACCGGCCACGAAGAAGGACGCGTGATGATCGAACTCGACTACGTCGACGACGGCGCGATCGCGTGCGCGACGCTCAAGCGTCCGCCCGCGAACGCCTTTACCGCCGACGGGCTGCAGCAGTTGCAGGCCACCGTCGCCGAACTGAATGCGAACCCGCGCGTGCGCGCGCTGGTGATTACCGGCGACGGCCCGAAGTTCTTCAGCGCGGGCGCCGATCTCAACACGTTCGCCGACGGCGACCGCGCGGTCGCGCGCGCGATGGCGTCGCGCTTCGGCGCGGCGTTCGAGGCGCTGCACGATGCGCGCGTCGTGACGATCGCGGCGATCAACGGCTATGCGATGGGCGGCGGCCTCGAATGCGCGCTCGCGTGCGACCTGCGGATCGCGGAGGCGCATGCGCAGATGGCGCTGCCCGAACCGTCGGTCGGCCTGCTGCCGTGCGGGCTCGGCACGCAGACGCTGCCCTGGCTCGTCGGCGAAGGCTGGGCGAAGAAGATCATCCTGACCGGCGCGCGCGTCGATGCGGCCACCGCGCTGCGGATCGGCCTCGTCGAGGACGTGGTGGAAAGCGGCGCCGCGCGCGACGCGGCGCTCGCGCTGGCGCGCAACGTCGCACGGCAAAGCCCGCATGCGGTCGGCTACAGCAAGGAGCTGATCGGCCTCGCCCGTCGCGGCGTGCCGCGCGGCGCGGCGCTCGCGGTCGAGCGCGAGCGCTTCGTCGACCTGTTCGACACGGCCGATCCGCGCGAAGGCGTGGCGGCGTTCCTCGGCAAGCGCGCGCCGCAGTGGCGCACCGATGGGGAGTCGCAACGATGAGCACGCCGGTGACGAATCACGACGCATTCGCGGAGCATGCGCCCGAGGTGCTGTTTCGCGTGGTGAACCGCGTAGCGCTGATCACGCTGAACCGGCCGGCCGCGCTCAACGCGCTGTCGTACGCAATGATCGGCGAGCTGACCGCGCTGTTCGAGCGCTGCCGCCACGACGACCAGATCGTCGCGGTCGTGCTGCGCGGCGCGGGCGAGAAGGGCTTCTGCGCAGGCGGCGACGTGCGCGCGCTGTACAGGATGGTCGCGCAGCGCGAGACCTGGCTGCCGTTCTTCGTCGACGAATACCGGCTCGACTACGCGATCCACACGTTCCCGAAGCCGGTGGTCGCGCTGATGGACGGCGTGACGATGGGCGGCGGCATGGGGCTCGCGCAGGGCGCGGCGCTGCGTGTCGCGACCGAGCGCAGCAAGATCGCGATGCCGGAAACGCGCATCGGCCTCGTGCCCGACGTGGGGGCGACGCATTTCCTGTCGCGCATGCCGGCCGAACTCGAACTGTACGTGGGGCTGACCGGCGCGATGCTGTCGGGCGCAGACGCGCTGAGCGCGAAGCTCGCGGACCTGTGCGTGCCGTCCGCGTGGCTCGACACGTTCGAGACGCGCATCGAAAGCGTGAAATGGGATGGCGATGCGCTGCCGTTGTTGCGCAAGGTGTTCGAGCCGCCGTGCAACGTGGTGCCGCATGCGGCGCTCGACGGCCAGATGCCGTGGATCGTCCGCCACTTCGACAAGCGCTCGACCGTCGAGCGGATCGTCGCGACGCTCACGCAGGACCTGGCGCGCGACGAGCTGGCGCGCGAGCACCGTCAATGGTTGCAGGCGACGCTCGATGCGCTCGCGAGCCATTCGCCGACGATGCTCGCCGTGACGCGAGAGGCGCTGCTGCGCGGCCGGCAGATGACGCTCGCGGAATCGTTCCGGATGGAGCTCGGCATCGTGGCGCGCGCGATCGAGGAAGGCGACTTCTGCGAAGGCGTGCGCGCGCATCTCGTCGACAAGGATCGCAAGCCGCGCTGGGCGCCCGCGTCGCTCGTCGAGTTGCGCGCCGAGCGCGTGCGGCATTTCCTGACGTCGCCGTGGAAGCTGTTCGCGCATCCACTCGCCGATCTCGGCGCGGCGTGATGCGCATGCGCCGACGCGCCGTGCGGCGCGTCGGCTTTCACGCGTCTCGTCGCGCTTCGTCCGCGCGCTCGATCATCGGCGGAATCGCCTGCGCGAGCGCATCGATCACGCAGCGCGTCTTGCGCGGCAGGTAGCGCGTCTTCGGCCAGATCGCGTGAATGTCCCCTTCGCAGACGAAGCAGCGATCCAGCACGACCGCCATCTCCCCGCGCTTCACGTAATGGTCGAGCAGCCAGCTCGGCAGCCACGCGATCCCGAACCCCGACGCACCGGCCGCGGCGATCGCCTGCACGTCGTCGAAACTCAGTTGATGCGGCATGTCGATCCGCACCGTCGAGCCGTCCGGCGCGCGCAAGTCCCACGGCTGCACCACGCCCGACCGCGAATAGGCGATCGTCCGGTGGTGCTTCAGGTCGTCGAGCGTCTTCGGCGTTCCGTAGCGCGCGAGATACGACGGCGCCGCGCCGAGGCTGCCGTATTGCGTGCCGAGCCGCCGCACCGCGAGGCTCGTGCTGTCCGCGAGCGTACCGATCCGCACCGCGAGGTCGATCCCTTCCTCGACGAGATCGACGAAGCGGTCGGTGATCGACACGTCGATTCGCAGGTGCGGGTAAGTGCGCGCGAGGTCGAGCACGATCGGCGTCACGCAGTGGTGCCCGAACGCGAGCGGCACGCTCAGCCGCAGCTTGCCGCGCGCCTCGTGGCGGCCGCAGTCGAGATCGGCTTCCGCCGCTTCGAGTTCGGCCAGCGCGCGCACGCAGCGGTCGTAGTACGCCTGGCCGTCGTCGGTCAGGCTCTGGCTGCGCGTCGTGCGCTGCAGCAGCCGTGCGCCGAGCCGCTTCTCGAGCCGCGCGATCGCCTTGCCGACCGCGGACCGCGTCATGTCGAGCCGCTCCGCGGCCAGCGCGAAGCTGCCCGATTCCACGACCTGGACGAAGGTCGTTACGCCGTCGAGTCTGTCGGTCATGGCGGGTGTGAGTCGATTGGGTCCTGAGATTCCCCAGTGCATGGAAATGGACGCTTCAATGGGGAGGTGAATTCTCACTATAGTACCGATTCCCGTTCAGCGTGCGTCGCCGGCCGCACGCGGCGAATCCTACTGACCTGGAGGCGCGCGGCCCGTCGTCGGGCCGCCGCGCAATACGCATGACGCTATCCGACTCTCGCAGGAATGCGGTCGCGCTCGCGGCCGTCTGTCTCACGTCGCTGATGTTCGGCCTCGAAATCTCGAGCGTGCCGGTGATCCTGCCGACGCTCGAACACGTGCTGCATGGCGATTTCAACGGCATGCAGTGGATCATGAACGCGTACACGATCGCGTGTACGACGGTGCTGATGGCGGCCGGTACGCTCGCGGACCGGTTCGGCCGCAAGCGCGTGTACGTGATCGGCACCGTGCTGTTCGGCGCGACGTCGTTGCTGTGCGGGCTCGCGCCGAACGTGCCGGTGCTCGTCGCGGGCCGGCTGTTGCAGGGCGCGAGCGGCGGCGCGATGCTGATCTGCCAGATCGCCGTGCTGTCGCACCAGTTCCGCGAAGGGCGCGAGCGCGGTCGTGCATTCGGGATCTGGGGGATCGTGTTCGGCATCGGGCTCGGGTTCGGGCCGATCGTCGGCGGCGCGATCGTCGCGCTGGCGAGCTGGCCGTGGGTGTTCCTCGTGCATGCGCCGCTCGCGGCGGTCGCGCTCGCGCTGATCGGCGGCGCGGTGCGCGAATCGCGCGATCCGCATGCGGGCTCGCTCGACGTCGCGGGCATCGTCACGTTGTCGCTCGGGGTGCTCGGTCTCGCGTTCTACATCACCCAAAGCGCCGAACTCGGATTGACGAGCAGGACCGGCCTCGGCGTGCTCGGCGCGACCGTGCTCGCGCTGGCCGGCTTCGTCGCCGCGGAGCGCGGCAGCGCGCGGCCGATGTTCGACTTCTCGGTGTTCCGGATTCGCGCGTTCACCGGCGCGATCTTCGGCTCGATGGGGATGAACTTCAGCTTCTGGCCGTTCATGATCTACCTGCCGATCTGGTTCCAGGTCGCGCTCGGCTACGACAGCGTGACGGCCGGCCTCGCGTTGCTCGCGTACACGCTGCCGACGCTGATCGCACCGCCGTTCGGCGAACGGCTCGCCCTGCGCTACGGCCCGGGCGTCGTGATTCCGGGCGGCCTGTTCACGATCGCGGCCGGTTTCGTGCTGATGCGGCTGGGCAGCGCGGCCGATCATGCGAGCTGGCTGACGATGCTGCCGGGCTGCGCGATCGCCGGCATCGGGCTCGGGCTGACCAATACGCCCGTCACCAACACGACGACGGGCGCGGTGCCGAGTGCGCGGGCCGGGATGGCGTCGGGCATCGACATGAGCGCGCGGATGATCTCGCTCGCGCTGAACATCGCGGCGATGGGCTTCGTGCTGGTGGCGGGGATCGTCGCGAGCCTGAAGCGCGGGCCGGCCGGCGCGATCGGCGATGCGGCGCTGCGCCGGCTCGCGCAGGAAATCGCGTCGGGTCGCACCGACGGGCTGCAGGCCGTCGCGCCGGCGCTCGCGCAGGCCGACCCGACCGGCGCGGCGCTGCACGCTGCGCTCGTGCATGGGTTCGGCTGGGTGATGGTGTACGGCGCGGCGGGCGTGGCCGTGCTCGCGACCGCGAGCATGGTGGCGTTCGCGCCGGCGCGGCGCGGGGCGGCCGTGTGCGAATGACGCGGCCGGCGGTCGGCACAGGACGGCCGGTCAGGACGTCCCGCCGCCGAGCGCGCGGTAGAGCTTCATCTGGTTGTTGAGCCGGTTCAGGCGCGTCAGTTCGTCGGCGCTCTGCGCGTTCCTCAGGACCTGCTGCTGGTCGAGCCACGGTTGCACGGCGGTCGCGCCGGCCGCGAAGCGCGCGGCGGCCAGCCGCTCGGCGCGCTGTGCCTGGGCGAGCGACAGCGCACGCTGTTCGGCCTCGCGTTCGAGCTGCACGCGTGCGGACAGCGCGTTCTCGACTTCCGCGAGCGCCGTATGGAGCCGCTGGCGGAACCCGACCACCGCTTCCTCGTACTGCGACTTCGACACCTTGATCTGCAACTGCATCGTGTTCCACTGGATAAACGGCAGCGCGAGGCCGAGCCCGAGCGTGCCGACCGGGTTCGTCAGCACGCGCTCGAGGCTCGTGCTCGTCGTGCCGGCGCTGCCGGTCAGCGTGAAGGTCGGGTAGAAGCTCGTGCGCGTCGCGTCGACCTGCGCGAGCGACTCGCGCAGCCGGAATTCCGCCGCACGCAGGTCGGGACGCCGGCCGAGCAGGCTCGCGGGCAGGCCGGCCGCCACGTCGGGCGGCGGGGCGTCGGGCAGCGCGGCCGGCTCGGCGGCGAGTTGCTGCGGCGGCCGGTCGAACAGGATCGCGAGCGCGTGCCGGTTCTCGGTGCGCTGCTGGATCAGTTGCGTTTGCGCCGCGCGTTGCGCGGCGAGGCTCTGCTCGGCCTGCGCGAGATCGAGCCCCGACACGGCGCCGGCCGTGTGCCGCGACCGGACGAGCGCGAGCGTGCGCGCCGCATACGCGATGTTCGCGTCGCCGAGCGCGATCTGCCGGTTCAGATAGCCGATCTGCCAGTACAGCGCCGCGGTCGTGCCGATCAGCGACAGTCGCGCGGCTTCGAGATCGGCGGCCGTCGCGTCGGCTTCCCAGCGCGCGGCATCGCGCAGCGCGGCCAGCCGGCCCCACAGGTCGATTTCGTAGCTGAGCGAACCGGCGAGGCCGCTCGACCGGCTCGTTCGGTGGGTATCGAGCGTGCGCGACACGGCGCCGTTCGCGCCGAGCGTCACGTTGGGCGTCAGGTTCGTATCGACGAGCCCTGCCTGCAACCGTGCGCGATACACGCGGATCGCCGCGATCGCGAGATCGCCGTTGGCGCGCAGCGCGTCGTCGATCAGCGCATCGAGTTGCGGATCGCCGAAGCTGTGCCACCAGTCGCGCGCGGCGGCCGGCGCGTCGACCGCGACCGGCGCGGCCCAGTTCGCGGGCATCGCGACGGCCGGCAGCGGATCGTGGCGCACGCCCGCGCAGCCGGCGAGCAGCGCGGCCGCGCACGCGAATGCGCCGAGACGGTGAAGCGGGGAGGAATGCGTGATGGCCATGTTGCGTCAGTCGCGCGCGAGCGCATCGATCGGATCGAGCCGCGACGCGTTGCGCGCGGGCATGAACCCGAAAATCACACCGGTGAGCGTCGAGCACACGAACGCGGTCGCGATCGCGCCGGCCGAGAACACCATCTTCCACTGCGCGACGAACATCGAGAACAGCGCGCCGAGCCCGAACGACAGCGCGATGCCGATCGTGCCGCCGAGCAGGCACACGAGCACGGCCTCGACCAGGAACTGCTGCAGGATGTCGGACTGGCGCGCGCCGACCGCCATCCGGATGCCGATCTCGCGCGTACGCTCGGTGACCGACACCAGCATGATGTTCATCACGCCGATCCCGCCGACGACGAGCGAGATCACCGCGATCAGCGAGAGCAGCAGCGTCAGCGACTGGCCGGTCTTCTCGACGGTCTTGACCACGCTGTCCATGTTGTACGTGAAGAAGTCCTTGCGGCCGTGGCGCTGGATCATCAGTTTCTCGAGGCTTTTCTCGGCGGCGGCGCTCGGCTGCCCGTCGCGCACGCGCACGGTGATGCTGTCGAGATAGCGCTGGCCGAACAGGCGCCCGCTCGCGGTCGTGTACGGCACCCACACGTTCAGGCTCTTCACGCTGCCGAACGCGCTTTTCTTGTCGGCGGTCACGCCGATCACGACGCACGGCACGTTGTCGACGAGGATCACTTCGCCGACCGGATTGCGCGCCGCGCCGAACAGCTTGCGGCGCGTATTCTGGTCGATCACGACCACCTGCGCCTGGCGGCGCACCGCGTCGTCGTCGAACGCGACGCCGAGCGCGAAGCGCATCCCGCGCGCCTGGAAGTAGCGCTCGCCGACGCCGCTGACGAGCGCATTCACATTGATGTTGCGATAACGCAGCAGCAGCGTGCGCGACGTCTCGGGTGTCGCGCTGTCGATGTACGGCTGCTCCGCGAGCGCGGCGACGTCGTCGGGCACGAGCGTCTGGATTGCGTCCGCGCGGCTGTCGCCCCAGTCGGTGCCCGGATAAAGACTGATCGTATTGGTGCCGATGCTGCCGATCTCGTCGAGCATGTAACGCTTCGCGCCTTCGCCGACCGCGACGATCGACACGACCGACGTGATGCCGATGATGATGCCGAGCATCGTCAGCAGCGTGCGCAGCCGGTGCGACACGAGCGCGATCCAGGCCATCCGGCACGCCTCGCCGAAGCGGCCGGTGCCGGCGGCGAAGCGTCGGGTGCGCGGGGCGGGAGCGGCGTCGGTTTCGGTTTCGGCGGCCGGCGGGGCATCCGCGGAAGCCGGTGCGGACCGCCCGTCGGGTGCCGCTTCGGCCGTTGCGGCTGCTCCGACGCCGGATTCCGCGAGCGCTTCCGCGTAGTGGCGGTTCGGCCGGTCGGCGACGATCTCGCCGTCGCTGATTTCGATGATGCGCCGCGCATGGCGCGCCACGGCCTTGTCGTGCGTGACGATCACGATCGTATGACCGAGCGCGTTCAGTTCGTGCAGGATGCGGATCACGTCCTGGCCGCTTTTCGTGTCGAGCGCGCCGGTCGGTTCGTCCGCGAGGATCACCTGGCCGCCGTTCATCAGCGCGCGTGCAATGCTCACGCGCTGCTGCTGGCCGCCGGACAGTTGCCCGGGCCGGTGATGCGCGCGATCGGCGAGCCCGAGGCACGCGAGCAATGCGCGGGCGCGGGCGTGCCGCTCGGCGCGCGGGGTGCCCGCATAGATCGCCGGCATTTCGAGGTTCGCGACCGCGTCGACGTGCGGCAGCAGGTGATAGCGCTGAAACACGAAGCCGAAGTGCTCGCGGCGCAACTGCGCGAGCTCGTCGCTGTCGAGCATGTGCGTGTCGCGTCCGCCGACCATGTACGTGCCTTCGCTCGGATGATCGAGGCAGCCGAGGATGTTCATCAGCGTCGACTTGCCGGACCCCGACGCGCCGACGATCGCGACGATCTCGCCCGCGTCGATCGACAGGTTGACGTTGTTCAGGACGACGACGTCCTTGTCGCCGGCCGGAAAGCGTCGTGTGACGGCGGCGAGTTTCAGCAGAGGCTGGCGCATCGTTACACCACGTCCGACAATGGCGCGCGCTCGTCCGCCGACGCTTCGCCGATCACGACGCGCTCGCCGTCCTTCAGGCCGGCCAGCACCTCGACGCGCACGTTGTTGTTGATGCCGATGCGGACATGGCGCGTTTCCGTGCTGCCGTCGGCGCGCAGCACGCGTACCGCGACGGTGCCGTCCTTGCGCTTCTCGCCGAGCGCGGCGGCCGGAATGATCAGCGCGTTGCGGGCGTTGCCGAGCACGATGTTGACCTGCGCGGTCATCGCGATGCGCAGCCGGTGCTCGGGATTCGGCACGTCGAACAGCGCGTTGTAGAACACCGCGCTGTTCGGCTTCGCGCCGCCGCCCGCGCCGCCGCCGAGCGCGCTTTGCGCGTCGGCGTAGTTCTGCGGCGCCGGTTCGATCGCGCGCAGCTTGCCGTAGTGACGCTTGTCCGGTTCGCCGAGGATCGTGAAATAGGCGGTCTGGCCGGCGCTCACGCGAATCACGTCGGCTTCCGATACCTGCGCCTTCACGGTCATCGTGTCGAGATTCGCGAGCTTCAGGATCACCGGCGCCTGCTGTTGCGCGATCACGGTCTGGCCTTCCTGCGTGACGATCGCGACGACCTCGCCGTCGATCGGCGCGACGATGCGCGTGTAGCCGAGGTTGGCCTGCGCGGTCTCGATCTGGATGCGGGCCGAACGGATCTGCGCGGCGAGCGATGCGAGGGTGGCGCGCTGCACGTCGAGCGCCGCGCGCGCGGCCTCGAACGCTTCGCGCGACGTCGCATCGTCGGGCAGCATCGCCTGCTGGCGACGGAACGCGAGCTCGGCCTGTGTCAGTTGCGCGGCGGTCGATTGCTGCTGCGCCCGCAGGCTTTCTTCGCTGGCGCGCGCCTGGCGCAGCGCGTTTTCCGAGATCACGGGATCGATTTCGGCGAGCCACTGGCCTTTCGTGACCTTGTCGCCGAGCTTGACCTTCAGCGTCTTCAACTGCCCCGACACCTGCGCGCCGACGTCGACTTGCCTGAACGCCTGCAGCGCGCCGGTCGCGAGCACCGCGTTCTCGAGATCGCCGCGCGTGACGGGCGCGGACAGGTACTGCGGATGTTTGTCGGGCGTGGCGATCATTATTGCTACGACGGCAGTGGCAATGGCTGCACCGCTGATGACCAGTATGGTGAGCCGGCGGCGGATCTTCTTATTCATGAGAATACGGCGTTGATGAGTCGGGCGTCGGCGGCGTGGATGGCTAATCGGGATGGTCCTGCAATCGTGGCATGCAGTGCAGATCGATAGAGGAGTCGGATGGATACGGCGCGGCGATGCTGGTTCGAGTCAGGCGGCCATGATAATCGAGGTAGTTTCGTGAATCCGTGTAGGAATTGTGCTGAATTGTGCCGGAAGTTCTGCGGCGTATCTGTCGACTTTGTCTGTGTTTCAATTCATGGAGTGACAGGTCAATACAAGGATGCGGAGAGGATCGTCACCCGGATTCGATCCGTGCTACCGTGATCGCGGAATGCCCCTTCAAACTTCAGGGGCGGGGTGGGGTTCTAAGCTCCACGCGGTTATTGCGATCAATCTTGTCAGCCAAATCTTTCCCGGAAATAAATCCCGCGACTCTTTCTCCGGAAGGCAGGAACGTGGTGGGCGTTCCCCTGATATTGAGCTTCTTTCCCAGCGAAAGGAGTTCTTTCGTGATGGTGGGCTGGCAACGCTTGCGGGGGGCGGTGGTTTTCCCTCTTTCGATCCATTGCTTCCATGCTTGGAGTCGATTGTCGGTGCACAGAATGATTTCAGATTTGGTGACGGAGTCGGTAGAAAGAACTGGGTACAGGAAAATGTATACGGTCACGTTGGGGATCTTGCCTAGCTCGGGACTCATTTTCTTGCAAAACGAGCAGTTCGGATCGAAGAATGTAGCGATCACGCGCTCTCCGGTTCCATTTTTATGTTTGATGGCATATTGGAATGGAAGGTCATTGATGTTTATGCTGTTAATCTTATTGAGTTGTGTTTCTGTTATGTTTTCCTGACTATTGGTGTCGAACAGGTTGCCGATGATAACGTGCGATGCCGATGAATTGCTGTAGAAAATTCGTGAATTTGCGGTGACCTCATATAGTCCGTCGATTTTTGACGGGATAACTTGCTCTATCTTCAGTTCGGGCAGTTTGGCTTGCAATTCCCGTTGCAAGTTCGCTTCTACATCGGCGGAAGCTGCTTCGGTGTGCGCTGTGGCGAGCGCAAGTGTAAAGAGTGATGTTGGAAGGAGCTTTATATTATTCGGCATGGCGTATGGAGTCTGAAATTTGCATGGCTGATGAACGGAGATGCCAGGAACTCGCAATCCGTATCTGTGTTTGTGTGATGCTGACTTCGGCTTGCTTCTCGATGATGCCACTCAAGAAGAATTTCTCGAGTCGATGATAGAGGAAAATATCTCCCGGAAAATCACGTCTTTCCGATTGGATTATTTCTATTATGCGCAATACTACTATCGGTGTGGGCTCCCACTTCCTGGCTATGGAGTTGATGATGTATGCGTCGAAATCCGTTGATCGGAATGATTGAATTTTTCCAATTCCGTTGACCATTCTGAAATCGGCGTTTTCCTCGACGAGGGAGCTCCATTCTGTGATATAGGAACTGACGTCGATCGATTTTATTTCAACTGCATTGTCGAGAAGCTTGGTGAGATCGAGGAAGTTCTCCGCAGCAGGGTGGGCACTCTCTTTCTGGATCGAAATCAACAGGAAATCCCGTGGAGGATCATGGCTTATCCAGTGCATGAAATTCGCATATTCGATTGATGATAATGGATTTACCCATGCACACACTTTGATCAACTCGTTGGTGGGGATGATAGGGGTGTCGATGGTCAAGTCGCTTGGGATATATCCGAAATTATCGTAAAACCACGCCGACAGGGTCGAGACGTCGCGTTCTTTGAGAGGGCCGAGGTGCCAGTTTCCGCCAATAAGAACATGTGACCCCATCAACCTCCCTTCCGAAATTGCAGATGCGATGACATTGGACGTGATGTCCGAGAATGATGCATGGATCATATTTTGGTGATCTTTGTTTCGGAGCATTGGTACGCCTTGATCTTGGGTAGAAATTTCAACCTCGTCGCGAGCGAACGACGGATTTTTGTGCGGTTGAGCGCTATCGACACAACTAATCGCGACGAAGCACATCACTGTCGTTATACGGCGCAACCGCTGATCATCGGCCACCATCCATTCGAGCGATTGCAGTTATTCAAGCAATCTGCGCATCGTGTCATGCCAGCCGTGCTGCCGGGTCTGCTACCGTATCGCTGAATGCACATTGTGTAGAAAACGGAGCAACTTGTGAATGCTCGTTGATTGGAAGTGTTCGGACCTTCGAGGATTTTGCTCGCAAGGCCGTCGGCTGCAGCACTGCCAGGATGAAGCAAGGCAATGACGATGCCAAAGGTGACTGCAGCCAATCTGGTGGCCTTCCGAGTGGAGAAACTTTGTTTGGAATGCATCGAAACCTCCTTTGTGACGGGTTGAGGAAAGATAGCGATTGTTTGATGTCGCGGATATAGCTTTAATATTTATTAACAAATTTCAATTTAGTATTCCTGTGTTTTTATAGGTTAATTTTTATGGTGTTGTTTTTTCAAGGATTTATTTTTTAGAGATAATCAAATTGTTGCCGATTGTTATTTTTGTTAAATTTGTCAAATCGGACTGGTCGACGTTTTCCGATTGCAATGAGGGTTGATTCGGAATCCTCGCGAGCGGCAGGGCCAAGGGTCTCGCTTATCCGGGCAGGAAATTGGAGCGCCGCTGGAGAATGGCGTGGATGGTGTGTCCAGTCCGGCAAAAGCAGCGGGCGGACTGCCCGGATGGAGGCGAAGGCATTGAACAGATGGCCTTCGCGTGGGGTGCACGGTAGAGAAGGCGGGCAGATATGTAGCCCGTCCGTGCCGGTACCGAATGCGACGCGCGGCGGCTTTGCCCGTCGTGTCAGTCGGAAATGGCTTCTGGGTGGAGAGGTTCGCGCGCCGCTAGTGACCAGGGACGCACCGAACAGTCGGCGACGGGTACGGCAACAGGGTGTCTTGTGCTACCGCCGTGCCGCGCGCTTACGCGCGGCATCCACCCGCGTCGATCCTGCGCTGCGTGTCGGCATCGACGATCTCGCGGATCGCGCGGAACAGCGGCGCGGCGTCGGTGTGGCGACGCCCGTAGCCGAGATTGAACGCATAGTCGAAATCGGGCGGATTGCTGCCCTGGTTGTGCTGCAGGATCGTTTCGAGCTTGTCGAGCGCCTTCGCCGCGCGGGCTTCCGGCGAGGCGGCTGCCTCGTATTCATCCCATAGCGCGACGATCTCGTCGCGCACCGCGCGATCGAGCGGCGCGGTCAGCGTCAGCAGGTCGTCGCGTTCGTGCGCGCTCTTGTCGGGGTGTGCGTCCTGCTCGACCGCGGGGATGTCGCCGTGCAGCGCCTCGCCGAGGTCGTGGACGACGCACAGTTTCAGCAGCTTCAGCGTGTCGACGCCGGGCAGCGCGTCGGCGAACACGAGCGCCATCAGGCACAGCCGCCAACTGTGCTCTGCCGTGCTTTCGGGGCGTCCGGCCGACGTGTAGCCGCTGCGCAGCACGTCCTTCAGGCGTTCGGCTTCGCGCAGGAAAGCGAGCCGCGCGTGGATCGTCTCGGGATTCATGGTCGGCGTCCTTGCGATGAGCCGTCAAGCGTACGCCGGCCGGCCGCGCTTCGTCCACGCATGAAATATGCGTGGGCGTCAGTGCGCGTCGAGCGTTTCCACGAGCCGCACGGCCGAGCCGTCCGACAACGTCATCCGTGTCCACCGGCACCGGCTACCGCGAATCGGCACGACGCGCGACGCGTTCGCGCCGGTGTCGAACTCGACGCTCGGCGGCCCCGCGCGGTCGTGCCAGCCGAGCGGGGCGAGCGCGGCTTCCATGCGAACGATTTCCGGCGTCGCGTAGCGCCACAGCGACGTGTCGAGCAGCGTCGAAAGCGGCTGCGAGAACTCGGCCGCGCGCGCCGGCGAGCTGGCAAGCAGACGGTGCGTGAGATCGCACACGAGATGCATGCGGCCCGCGCTACCGGCGATCAGCCGCGCGAGTGCGTGGTCGCCGGCGGAATCGAGGCGCGCGGCGAGCAGCCGTTCGGCCGTCGCGCGCTCGTCGGGCGACATCTGCTGGAGGCCGGCCTCCCAGCGCGAGATCGTCGATTGCGCGACGCCGAACAGCTCGGCCGCGTGGCTTTGCTTTACGCGGTGCAGCGCGCGCCAGCGTTTGAGTTGCGGGCCGAGCGAGGACGGATGAAGCGGTGAGGCATTCATGACGATGCTCCTGTGACAGCACTTGCGGTGCGCGCCCCGGCGGAATCGTTTTCGCGAGGCTTTCAACAGGTCTCACCATATCTTATTATTCGGCCAGAGCGGCGCGTGCCGGCTGCCATCGATCGTGTGGACGACACGACGCGCCGGCAACGGTGACCGCCTTCCGGCCGGTGCGTCGCCCGACGCGCGGCCGCAACGACAGGGAGCGCGAGGCCGCGCGTTTCCCGAAAAAGATACGAGGGCGCAATGGTACGACTGGTGTTGCTGCTGCTGGGCATCGAATATCTGCGAACCCGCTGGCGCGGGTTGACCGTGCTGGGCTGGCTGTGGGTCGTCGCGGGCGTCGGCATTTTCGTCGATGCGCTCGACGGCGCGCTGCATTTTCCGATCGAACTGTTCGCATGGCTGTTCCTGATCGAGGGACTCGCGACGCTCGCGGTGGCCGGCAGCGGGGTCGGCGGGCAGCGCATCCTGCGCTACGTGAAGGGCATCGCGGTCGTGGTGGCCGCGGGGCTCGTGTTTGCCGGCCATCATCACGGCCATTTCCTGCTGTCGATGATCTTCGGCACGCTGTTTCTCGTCGACGGGCTGTTGCAATGCACGTCCGCATGGATGGTGCGCTATCGCCGCTGGCACGTCGCGTTCGCGTGGGGCGTCGTCGAGATCCTGCTGGCGATCTTCTTCTTCCAGCCGTACCCGACGCACTACGCGGGCACCGTGCCGTACTGCCTCGGCCTGTTGCTGACGTTCGGCGGGATGCACATGCTGAGCCTTGCCGCACGCGTGCGGCGGCTGACACGCAACCCGGCGTTCGCGACGTCGCCCGCGCCGGCGCTGGCGCCGGATCTCGACGATGCGCCGGACCTGCCGCAGTTCGCGCAATCCGAATGGGACGGCCCGCCGGCCGACGGCGAGCGGGCGCTCACCGTGCACGTGTGGACGCCGACCGGCACGTCGAAGGCCGAAGCGCAGCGTTATCCGGTGATCGACCGCTACATCGCGGCGGTGGATGTCAACGGCGTGATCTCGACCGGCCATGCGGCGCTGGAGTCGCCGGAGGGCATCTATATCAGCCTGTATCCGGCCGTCGAAATCGATCGTTCTCCGGACGAATTCACGCGCATCCTGCGTGCGACGCGCGAGAACGACGTGCCGGGCCTGTTCCAGCCCGACTATGCGACCGAGTCGAAAGCGTGGTGTCCGTCGACGGTGCGCGTGCGCATCCGCAACTACGATCCGGCCAAGCTCGATGCGTTCTGGTCGTCGTACCGGCAGAACACGACGTACAACCTCACGCACCGCAACTGCTCGAGCTCCGTGTCGAATGCGCTCGAAGCCGCGCTCGACGGCGCGGTGTGGCGGCTGAAGGGCGCGCGGGCCGGGTGGGGCGCGTTCGTGCGGCTGCTGCTCACGCCCGAGCTGTGGGTGGCCGCGCAGATCCGCAAGCGTGCGGTGACGATGGCGTGGACGCCCGGGCTCACGCTCGACTATGCGCGCGCGCTCAGCATGCTCGCCGATCCGCGTCCGTTCGCGTGGTGGAAGGTGGCGCGCTCGGCCGTGAGCGCGATCATGGCGTCGCGCCGCGCGTGGCGCGAGCAGGACAGCGCGGCGCTGTCGCCCGGCGGATCGGAGGCGGCGTCGATGAAGTGAAACGCGTGGCGCCGGACGCAGGCCCGGCGTCACGAGGCGCGCCTTCGCGCGGCGCGGCGATATTGCCTGCCATCAGCCCCCACGGACGACGACAATGAACAACACGAGAGCGTTCCGCATCCTGATTCCCGCCGCGCTGACGCTGGCGAGCGCCGGCCTCGCGCAGGCGGACACGGACGAAGTGCCGCGCATGAGCAACGACGTGTACCGGACGTCGGTGTCGTTCTGCTCGAACGTCGCGGCCGCCGAGAAGATCGCGTGCCAGGGCGACATGATCGCCGCGGGCAGCCGGATCGTCGCGGCGCTCGGCGGCCTGCCGCCGGCTTCCGCCACGACGATCGACGAAGGCGCGCGCAATAAGCTGCCGCCGGAAGAGCGCAAGGGGCTCGCGCCCGTCGAGCCGGCCGCGATCGACACGGACGACGATCTGGCCGGCCTCGCCGGCATGGTGCGCCTCTGCGACGTGTACGAGCCTGAACCGGCGTCGCGTGCGCGGCACCACGCGGCGCTGAAGCAGAAGGCGCCCGACGCCGCGCCGCGTGTCGAGGCGTTGCTGGCCGATGCGTCGACGGCGGCGCGCCAGCGCGTCAGCATCGGCGTGTGGCAGATTCTCGCGCTCGAGGGCCCCGAAGCGTCGGCGCGCGCGTGCACGCAGCTCGGCACGTGAGCGATCGCGCATTCTTTCGTCCACCTTCACATTCGTGCCATGTTGCTTCGGCAACAATCGCGGGCAGACATTCGACAACCTTGCGGCGCATCCCGCGACCGCAAGCCCTTTCCGAGGAAACACGCCATGCTCAAGACGCTCGCCCGCGCCGCTGCCGCACTCGCCGTCGCTTCCGTTTCACTGCACGCCGCCGCGCAGACCAGCTACGACTACCTGTTGCTCGCCGCGTCGTGGGAGCCGGGTTTCTGCGCGTCGCACGACACACCGGAATGCACGAACCTCGCCGGCTCGTATGCGGCGACGAGCCTGTCGCTGCACGGGCTGTGGCCGAACCGCTACGACGGCAATCAGCCGTTCTATTGCGGCGTGCCGCAGAGCGACATCGACCTCGACAACGCGCACCAGTGGTGCAGCATGGACGCATACCCGATCAGCAGCGCGACCCGCAACACGCTGTCGACGTACATGCCGGGCGTCGCATCGTGTCTCGACAAGCACGAATGGTTCAAGCACGGCACGTGTTCGAATTCGGCGACGCCCGATGCTTACTGGAATCAGGCGTCGGGCATGATCAGCCGGTTGGGCAACACGTCGTTCAACGCGTTCCTGCAAGCGAACGCGGGCAAGACGGTCACGCGTAACCAGTTGCTGTCGGCGTTCGAAGGCGCGTTCGGCAGCAACACGCGCAGCGCGGTGTCGCTGAAGTGCACGAAGACGAACGGCGTGAGCTACTTCACCGAAGCCTGGATCGCGGTGAAGACGAATGCGACCGCGCAGTTTCCGAGCGCGGCATCGCTCGTGACGGACGGCAATACGCAGGGCACGTGCCCGACGTCGGGTGTGTTCATCGCGAAGTGACGGGGCGCGGCTGACGTGCGCGATATCGCGCACGTCGCGGTCGGTCGGGGCTGCGGCGGGACGGGCGGTATGGGCTTCGAGCATGTCGCGCGTGCCGTTGATGGCGCCGACACCACCGCTGCCTGCGTCGGGCGGCTGTGCTCAACGCTCAACGCGCCGCGGACGGCACGCCGAACCACCGCGTGGCCGTCGGCACGTCCGTCAGCGCAGCCTCGAGCCCGCCGTCGGATGCATGGATTCGAACGGCGGTGCGACGAGTCCGTCGTCACGCCAGCAGCCGCAGCGCATCCGCGAGCGACAGCACCGTCGTGCGCGATTCGAACGCGGTGGCGAACAGATGCTCGTGGACGATCGGGTCCGGGTCGTAGCAGCAATCCTTGACCGTGTAGAGGCCGAAATCGGCGTCGCTCGCGTGGGCGATCGACGACAGCATCACGCCGGTCGAGGCGATGCCGACCATGATCAGCGAATCGACGCCCTGTGCGACGAGCCGCGCCTGCAGATCGGTGCCGAAGAATACGCTCGCGCGATGGGCGACGATCAACGGTTCGCCGCGCTGCCTGGCCAGTTCGGGACACGGGGCGTCGTCGATGAAGAGGCCGAGCTGCTTGATACCCTGGCCGTTCTTGTTGCGCGGGCTGACTTCCGGATAGCCGGGGCTGAAGCGCAGATTCGCGAACCAGACGCCGACGCCGGCGGCTCGCGCCGCGTCGCAGAGACGGCGCGTGTTGGCGAGCAGCTCGGGCGCGACCGACGGGAAGAGCCCGAGGATATCGGTCTGGTAATGCATGACCAGCAGCGCGGTTTTGGATGGCACGATGGGCGGGATCGGCGAGGAGGAACTGCTGCCGGCGTCCGCGCGGGCAGAGGCGGCGATTTCTGATGCGTTGTCCGGATTCATACGTGGGGTTCTCCAGTAATCGCTTAGGAATGTCGGAAAATCGGTGGTGCGGTATATGTCGCGAGTCACGTCGGCACCAGCGTGCCCCGTACCGGCGGAAATATAAGTTCTGGTGCGATTCCTTCGGAATGAACCGTGCGGGCGCCGCGCAGCCGCCAACGGCCGGGATCGGCAAAACGGCCACGCGCGACGGTCGCAGCCCAACATCCGAAATGCCGCGCCACGAACGCATTTTTGTCGTTTCCGCAAGCCGCTATCATGGACGTTCCTCTTAAAGGAGAACACCCGATGAGCCGGCCGGATTTCATCAAGCACTGGACTGAACTCGAAGAACCGGATGCGCATTCCTATCGCGGCGATACCGAGCCAATGGCGCTCGATGCGCCGCTTTCGGCCGCACTCGGCATCACGCGTATCGGGATCCATCATGTCAGACTTCTGCCCGGACGGCGGACATCATATCCGCACGCCGAAAGTACCGAGCAGGAGTTTGTGTACGTGCTCGAAGGCAAGCCCGATGTATGGATCGACGGCGTGCTTCACCCCATTGCCGAGGGCGATTCCGTCGCGTTTCCGGCAGGTACCGGAATTTGTCACACCTTCATCAACAATACGAAGGATGAAGTCAGATTGATGGTGATCGGCGAACGTCCTCGCGACGACAACCGTATCCGGTACCCGCTCAACGAAGCGTACGAACTGACCCGCGCGGACCGATGGGTGGACTGGCCCACCCGGCCGCTCGGAGACCATAACGGGATGCCGGACTGATGCTCACGCGTGAGCGTCAGCCGACGACCTGTCAGCCACGATATCCCGGCGAGCGACCGCCGTACTGTGCGGGTTCGGCCCGTCGATGCAACGAATGGATGAATCGCCCGGCCGATCCATCTCGGGTCACCGCGCTATTTCTTTGAAATCAATTCAGTCATATATTGATTCAGATCGCGAAAATCTTTAACCGTCCATGAATGTGGGGGCAGCTTTATGCCATTTTCACGCAAGGTTTTCGGAATCAGATCTCCGTTCGGGCGAAGTATGATGGATGAAACGATAACGCCCGGATAATCACTAAGCCGTTTTTTGAAAGCGGGTGTCGTAAGATCGGGCGTAGGCGGACTGCTTTTATTGGCCAACGGTCCCGTTCCTCGGGCGTCTGCTCCATGGCACATGGCGCATCTCGCCAGGAAGATCTTTTTCCCGTTGTCACTATCCGCAAAGGCTGCGGGTGTTTGAGAAAACAACGAAATTCCTAGTGAAGCGATGAGCAATATTTTCATTTTCTTAATTTCTTGTATGAGCCTTCGGAAGGGTATGCCGATATTTACCTGCCGCCATTGCGCCAAATGAGACGCGCTCAATTTCGCCGCCTCAAAAATCGACCTTCCCGTATAAGTCGTCAACCACTCCAGCGCCAGCGTCCCCGCATACCGGCAATATGAGCCGACGTACGGGTACCGCTCGCCGTCTCCTCAATGTCTCCCAAAGAGCTCGAGACTGCCGTCCTGTTTCCTCGATACCATAACCTCTTCCCCACGGCGTAGTTCGTGTTCACCCACACGTTGGTTCACGGCCAGAATGCAGGTGAATCGATCGAAAGTGTCGAATTCAAATGGCCCTGCGTCGCATTCAATACCGAAAATTTTCCGCGGGCGGGGCAGCTCTCCCGAAATCGGCGCTGCGACAGCGCCGTCGACAGCGACCGCCTTGACATGGGTTCCGGCAGGGAGATCGAGCTCATGATCTTGAAGCCCAGAGGCCAGCGTGCAGTCCACGGTGTCCACAAGGTTGACGTATTCGGAGGGAGTGCGCTCCTGATTGTGCGTAAATAGGCCGGGTGCGCACTCGATCCCGGCGAACGATGCCGGCTTCGCAAGCGTTCCCGATGCAAGGTAGCGCGTCTTGTTGTCGACACGAAACACGGCGAAGTCTCCACTCACGGTGAGCCCGAGAAGCGGCGTGTTCGGCGGGACGGTCCCGCTTCGGACCGAGTGTGGCGCGTAGTCGTCCAGGACAACCGTCGAGCCTGGCGGGAACGTCATTCCGTCGAATACCGTTGCCCGTGTGAGGTGGTGGGTGTACCAGGCGCTTATTGCGTGGTCATAGCCGTCGGCAATTGCACGATTGTTGAAAAGCGCGACAACCTGCACGAACACCAGGCCACCGAGAAAGACCGCGCCGCATCTCCAGGCCTTATGCTTGCGAACGCGACCGTTCAACCCGAAGGCCACGACGATTAGCGTGATCGGTACGGTGACTGCAAGCGTCAAAAAAAGCAGGATCGCCAATGCCGATATCCCGTACAACGCCATTATCGAGTCTCCGTTTGATCAGCTTCTGCCGCGAACCATGTTGACGTGCTGCCGATATCGCCCATTGCGCCGGGTGAGGCGAGGCTAACTTCGCCGCCTCAAAAAATCGACCTGCCCGTATAAGTCGTCAACCATTCCAAAGCCAGCGTCCCCGCCAACGAATTCCCGTTCGCATCCAGCCCCGGCGCCCACACGCACACCGCCATCTCCCCGGGCAGCACCGCGACGATCCCGCCGCCGACGCCGCTCTTCGCCGGCAGCCCGACCCGATACACGAAATCGCCGGCCGCATCGTACGTCCCGCAGGTCAGCATCAGCGCCGACAGCCGCTTCGCGGAACTCGAATCGACGATCCGCTCGCCGGTCGCCGGCGCGACGCCGCCGTTCGCAAGAAACAGCGCGGCGCTGGCGAGCTCGACGCAGTTCATCGTGATCGCGCACTGGCGGCAATACGCGTCGATCACCGTGTCGGGCGGCATCTGCATGTTGCCGAAGCTCGCCATGAAATGCGCCATCGCGCGGTTGCGCTCCGCGTGCTGCAATTCCGATGTCGCGACGCGCGAGTCGTAGTCGATGTCGTTCGCGCCGATCAGCCGCCGCACGAATTCGACGAGCGCCGTCTCGGCCTTCACGAAGCGGCGGCACAGCACGTCGGTGACGACCAGTGCGCCCGCGTTGATGAACGGGTTGCGCGGCTTGCCGCGCTCGCTTTCGAGCTGGACCAGCGAATTGAACGCGGTACCGGACGGCTCGCGGCCAACCCGTTCCCACAGCGCGTCGCCCAGCAACTGGAACGCGAGCGTGCACGCGAACAGCTTCGAGATGCTCTGGATCGAGAAGCGCTCGTGCGCATCGCCGACGGTGTAAACGTTTCCGTCGAGCGTCACGACGGCCATCCCGAACTTGTCGGCGGGCACTTTCGCGAGTTCGGGAATGTAGTCGGCCACCCGTCCCTGGCCAATCCAGGGGGCGAGTTCGGCGTGGATGCGTTCGAGGATCGTCTGGTAATTCATCGCGTCAGGCAGGGTAGAGGCAGGCCGGATTCCGGCGAGCCCGTATGGAACCGTCCCGGCGCCGATTCGTCAAGCGCGGCCGAAATCGCGCCCTTATTTTCAAGACCGGCAAACAGGCGAGCGGCGGGCGCAGTATCATGCGGTACGTTTCGGCCGCTGGCCGGCGTCCGGCACCGGCCGGCGCCGCCGCCGCGGCTTCTCCGATGATCCGAACGCCGCCCATGTCTTTTCGCATCCTGCTCGTCGAAGACGACACCCGCCTGTCCACGCTGATCGCCGGCTACCTGCGCAAGAACGACTACGAAGTCGATACTGTGCTGCATGGTGACGCCGCGGTGCCGGCGATCCTGTCCATTCGTCCCGATCTCGTCATCCTCGACGTGAACCTGCCGGGCAAGGACGGCTTCGAAATCTGCCGCGAGGCGCGCAAGCAGTACGACGGCGTGATCATCATGGTGACGGCTCGCGACGAGCCGTTCGACGAGCTGCTCGGCCTCGAATTCGGCGCGGACGACTACGTGCACAAGCCGGTGGAGCCGCGCATCCTGCTCGCGCGGATCAAGGCGCAACTGCGCCGCGCGCCCGTGCGCGCGGCCGAGAGCGCCGCGCCGCAACCGGAGCGTTACGCGTTCGGCAAGTTCTCGATCGACCGCACCGACCGCACCGTCGTGCTGCCCGACGGCAGCACGCCCGACCTGACGTCGGCCGAATTCGACCTGCTGTGGGCGCTCGTGTGTCATGCGGGCGAAGTCGTCAGCCGCGACGATCTGATGCTGCAGCTGCGCGGCGTCGAATTCGACGGTCTCGACCGCACGATCGACGGGCGCATCTCGAAGCTGCGCCGCAAGCTGCGCGACGACGCGAGCAACCCGCAGCGGATCAAGACGATCCGCAGCAAGGGTTATCAATTCAGCAAGCACGCGTGGGAATGACGCCGCCGTCGCGCGACGCCGTCACGTTCCGCGCGGACATTCCGCCCGCCGGCCGGGAGCCGCGATGATCCGACGAACCCGTTCTCGCCCCGATGCGCCGCCGCTGCCGACGCTGCGCTACGTCAAATGGCGCTGGCTGCATTTCCGTCGCGCGTGGACCGACACGCGCGCCGACCGCATTCCGAGCTGGTCGCGCCTGTACGTGCGCACCTACGTGCATCTGCTCGGCCTCGTCTTGCTGACCGCGCTGGTGCCTGCGCTCGCGTTGTCCGTCGAATTGTCGCCGCAGGTCGTGTGGCATGCGTTCGACTCGCTGCCGGGCGACATCTGGATCGTGCTGGCGTTCGTGTTCACGGCGCCCGCGCTCGCCGCGTACCGGTGGATGCGGCCGGTGTGGTCGGATCTGGTGATGGTGCGCGAGCGTGCGATCGACTTCACCGGCGGGCGCTTCAACACGCGCGCGCGCGAATCGCACAGCGTGATCATCGGCCCGCTCGCGCGCACGCTGAATGCGCTCGCGATGCGCATGGAGCGGCTGATCGCCGCGCAGCGCGATCTGACGAACGGGATCTCGCATGAGCTGCGCACGCCGCTCGCGCGCGTGCGCTTCGCGCTCGAAATGCTGCGCGAACCGGGTTCGGCGGCCGAATACCAGGGCGCGCTCGAGAGCATCGCGCAGGACGTGACCGAGCTCGAGGAGCTGATCGACATGAGCCTCACGTATGCCCGGCTCGAGTACAGCTCGTTGCAGTCGAACCTCGAGATGACCGCGCCGGTCGCGTGGTTCGAGCATCAGGTGAACGACGCGCAACTGCTGTATCCGGATCGCACGATCGAGTCGCGCATCGCGATCGGGCCGGATTTGCGCGTGAAGATGGATCGGCGGCTGATGTCGTATGCGATGCGCAACCTGTTGCGCAACGCGAGCAAGTACGCGAAATCGCGGATCGTCGTCGGGATCTCGCTCTTGCACGGCAACATCGGGATTTTCGTCGAGGACGACGGTCCAGGGGTGCCCGAGAGCGAGCGCGAACGGATCTTCGACGCGTTCGTGCGCCTCGACCGTCGCACCGGCGGCTACGGGCTCGGCCTGTCGATCACGCGACAGGTGCTCCACGCGCACAACGGCCGGATCGCTGTCGTCGATCCGGTCGAGCTCGGCGGCGCGCGGTTCGAGATCAGCTGGCCGGTCTAGCGCCACGCTGCGCGCGGGCCGACCGACGGCAATCGCGAAGACGCAGGCTGCCGGCGGGCGCACGCGCGCCACGGACGCCGCCGAAGCGGCATCCGCGCAGGCTCAGTAGGTGCGGCCGAGCTGCAGGTAGAAGTTGCGTCGGCCGCCGGGCGCGAGCGCCACGCCGATGTAGACGGGCCCGAACGCGGTCGACAGGCTCGTGAAGAACGTGTAGCTCTGCTTGAGCGAGCCGCCGCCGATCTGCTGGCCGCTGGACCAGACGTTGCCGACTTCCGCGCTGGCGCCCACCGACAGCGCCTTGATCGGCGATGCATTGAACGTCATCAGCTGGTTCATGTACGTGATCTGCCCGTACGCCAGCTCGTTGCCGTTCAACTGATCGGCCGCATAGGCGGACAGATGCTGGAAGCCGCCGAGCGTGAAGTTGAACGCGTTGATCAGGTTGGTGCCGCCGATGCTTTTGCCGCCTTCGATCGTCGCGCTGACGCTGTGTCGGCCGAACTGCTGCGCAATCATCGCCTTGCCGTAGATCTCGGTATAGGGCGCGTTGTTGATCCCGTCGTCGAATTCCTGCGCCGAGCCGCCGTTGCGCGACACGAGCGAGCGGTCGACCCGCAGTTCGCCGAAATAGCCCTTGCGCGGGAACATCGGATCGTCGAGCTGATCGATCACGAGCCGCGCCCGCGCGACCAGCGCCTGGGACGTGAAGCTCGGCCACAGCAGCGTCTGGCCGCTGCCGTCGTCGAACGGCACGTTGTAGGTCGGCGAGCCGTGCCCGGTCACGTAACCGACGCCGATCCGGAAATCGCCGAGCCGCGCGATCGGCAGGCCCAGATCGATTCCCGCGCGTGCCGTCTGCATCAGGTACTGCGTGATCTTCACGTCGCCGGAGTTGTCGTACAGGTTCGCATAGCGACGCTGGTATTCGGCGTACGGCGACAGGTACACGCCGTACGCGGTCGACAGCGGCTGGCGCAATTCGACGCGTGCCGACTGCAGGTCGCTGCCGATCGTCGTGTCCGCGCGGAATTCGAGCCCCGATTCGGTGAGCCACGGCCGCCGGTAGCCGACGTGCAGGCGGAAGCCGCCTTCGTCGGTCGAACTGCTCGACATGCCGAGCCCGAACAGCAGGAAGTTGGGCCCCCAGTACTTCTCGCGCGCGTTGATCTCGAGCACGTTGTCGTCGCCGCGGCTCACGATCTGCTGCGTGACGCTCTCGAAGTTGCCGCCGGTCGTGAGTCCGAGCAGATCCTGGCTGACGGTCTTCGGATCGTAGATGTCGCCGGGTTTCACGTGCAGCGCGTTGCTGACGACGCGCTTCGGCACGCCGCCGCTCGTCTTGATGTCGATGCGCGTGATCCGGATCGGCGGCGGCAGCGGCTGCGCGTGCGCGGACTGGTAGGCCGCGTACTGTTCCGGCGTGAGCGCGAAACGCCGCAGTTTCGGCAGCGCCGCGGTCGCGGCGGCTTCACCGGCGGCAATCGCCTGCTTCGCGTTCTGGAAATCGGTGAACGCGAGCGAGCCGAGGTCCGGCGTGAGCAGCACGTCTTGCGCGTCGAGCTGCTTGCGCTGCGCGGTCACGTTCTGGCGGATCAGGATGCCGACCATTTGCTGCATCACGTCGGCAGGCGACGCGAGCGCGTCGAGCGGGCGCAGTTGCGAGCCGATGTCGACGGCGATCACGATGTTCGCGCCCATCTGCCGCGCGGTGTCGACGGGCAGGTTGCTGACGAGCCCGCCGTCCACCAGCGCGCGCCCGTTGATCTCGGCCGGTGCGAACAGGCCCGGCATCGCCATGCTCGCGCGAATCGCGAGCGGCAGCGAGCCGTGGTCGAGCACGACCATCTGGCCCGTCTGCAGGTCGGTCGCGACCGCGCGGTACGGGATCGGCAGGTGGTCGAACGGCTGGTTGGTCGGCACGGCGGCCGTCCAGTCCGCGAGCAGTGCCTGCAGCCGGTTGCCCTGTACGAGGCCGACCGGCGCCTTGACGCCTTTCTTGCCGAAGCCGAGCGTCAGCCCATTGATGTACAGGCGTTCGTCTTCCCGGCTGGTTTGCGGCAGGTCGGCGCGGTCCGTCACGTCGAACGCGATATCCGCCAGATTGACCTCCGACAGCCGCTTCTGCATCTCGTCGGCCGCCATCCCGCTCGCGTACAGGCCGCCGACCACGGCGCCCATGCTGGTGCCCGCGATGCAGTCGATCGGAATCCGGTTGTCCGCCAGCACTTTCAGGACACCGAGGTGTGCGTAGCCGCGCGCGCCGCCGCCGGACAGCACGAGGCCGATCGACGGCCGGCCGGCCGGGCCGCCGTCGGCCGTGCAGCTGTGCGCCGACGCGGCAGATGCGGCGGCCGGCGCGTCGGCGGCAGCGGCAGCGGTCCGGGCAGCGGCGGCTTCGGTGGCCGGCAGCGGTTGCGCGGCGACCGTGCAGCACCAGAAGGCAACGAGCGTCGTGCAGAGCGGGCGCACCGGCGCCCAGCGGAAGAAAACGGTCGCTGTCATGGCGAACATACCTGGCGTGATCGTGCGTCTGAGGCCTGCCGGGAGCAGGCAAGACCGAGAGATTACCGTGTTTTACAGGCCCGACGCGAGAGGCCGTTGCGTAGCCGGACGTACCCGAAACGCCACATTCGGCAATTTCGTCGCGAAAAAATCATCGGAATTGCCTAAAGTATCGGAACGATTTGCCGCTAAGCTCGTGATGGGACGGCATGGACGCGCGGCAAAACGTGCGGCGCGGCTGTCCCGGCCCGTTCCCTCACAAAGGTTTGAAATATGTCGACTCCGCTGTTCGGAAAGTTGTTTGCGCAACCCGTTGCGATCGACCTGGGAACGGCAAGTACGCGGATCTATACGCACGAACGCGGCGTGGTGCTGAACCAGCCGTCGGTCGTCTGCTTCCGCAAGGGCGGCGCAACCGACGCGCGGCCGACGCTCGAGGCCGTCGGCGAGCTCGCGAAGGCATTGCTCGGCCGCGAACCGGGGCATCTCGAATCCGTGCGGCCCATGCGGCACGGCGTGATCGCGGACGCGCACGCGGCCGAACAGATGATCCGCAGCTTCATCGACATGTCGCGCACGCGCTCGCGCTTCGGCCGCCGCGTCGAGGTCACGTTGTGCGTGCCGTCCGACGCGACGGCCGTCGAGCGCCGCGCGATCCGCGAGGCCGCGTTCGCGGCCGGCGTATCGGAGGTCGAACTGATCGAGGAATCGCTCGCGGCCGGGCTCGGTGCGGGTTTGCCGGTGACCGAGGCGGTCGGCTCGATGGTCATCGACATCGGCGGCGGGACGACCGAAGTCGCCGTCATCGCGCTCGGCGGCATCGTGTACCGCGAGGCGATTCGCGTCGGCGGCAACCAGTTCGACGCGGCGATCGTCAACCATATCCGCAACCTGTATGGCGTGCTGCTCGGCGAGCAGACGGCGGAGCACGTGAAGAAGACGATCGGCTCGGCCACCAGCGCGGTGCCGCGCACGTCGACCCGCGCCGTCGGCCGCGGCATCGGCGACGGCCTGCCGCGTTCGGTCGAGCTGTCCAATCACGACGTCGCGGACGCGCTGGCCGCGCCGCTCAAGCAGGTGATCGGCGCGGTGAAGTCGGTGCTGGAAAACGCGCCGGCCGAACTCGTGACCGATATCGCGAATCGCGGCGTGGTGCTCACCGGCGGCGGCGCGCTGCTCGCCGGGCTCGAACGCCTGCTGTACGACGAGACCGGGCTGGTCGCGCGGATCGCCGACGAGCCGGCGACCTGCGCGGTGCGCGGCGCCGGCGAGGCGATGGGGCGGCTCGCGATGTGCCCGGTCGATTGAGCCGAGGCGGTGCCGGTCGGGCGCCGCGGTGCAGGCTTCACATTCTTTCGATCTCCCTGTTGCCGGCCCGCGTGGCCGGCATCGCCCATTGCACGGACGGGCGCGGGTGCTGCGCGCCGGCGGCGAGACGACCCGCGTCGGCGTCTCGACGCGCCGGCTGCGCGCGGCGTCGCCGCTCGGCGCGATCGCGAGCGGCATGCTCACCGCGCGCGGCACCGTCGGTTGGCGGCATGCGTGCGGCAACGTGCGGCCGTCGTCGGCGTTCACGTTCGCGGACGGCGGCACATCGTTCCGGCTGTCGGGCGTGCCGATTGCTCGCGACGGCGCGGTGCTCGAAGCCGACATCGACGCGAACGTCACGCAACGCCTGATGCTCGGCCTCGCGTTACGGCGGCCGGTATGACACTGGCGTGCGCAACAACGCGATCCTCGGCAAGATCCTGCGGCCATTCCGACCGGCAACCGATGTGCCTGTACGCGACGCCATGCGCCGTTGCTTCGTCGCATCCCGTCGAGGCTGTTTCGGCGCTGCGCACGTGCGCCGTTCTGGCCTATCCTGTGCGAAACACGCGACGCGCGCCGCGCGTTGCGCCTCGACACAGGAGCATCGATGCCGAATCACGCCGAAGCCACGACGACGCAGGCGCCGCAAGTCGCGCCGATTGCCCCGACCGCCGCGTCGGGTCCCGCTTTCATCGCTCCCGAAGCCGATCCGCAGGCGATCGCGCGCAACAACCAGTACGTGCTGAAATCCGGCGACGCGTTCGTGGTCAGCGACGCGCTCGGCGACATCGGCGGGCATGACGACGGCCTGTTCGTCGACGACATGCGCGTGCTGTCGACCTGGCGCCTGACGTTCGGCGGCCGTGCGCCGTCGCTGCTGTCGGGTGCGACGAGCGCCGACAACGCGTCGTTCACCGCGCACCTGACGAACCGCCCGCTGCCGCCGCTCGGCGGCCACGAGACACCCGAGGGCGTGATCCACATCGAGCGGATGCGCGTGCTCGCGGGCGACGTGCTGTACGAAGCGCTGACGCTGACGAACTACGGCGCGAGCGAAGCCGAGGTGCCGCTGTCGCTGTCGTTCGCGGCCGATTTCAAGGACATGTTCGAAGTGCGCGGCACGCAGCGGCCGAAGCGCGGCACGGTGGGCGCGCCGCGCGTCGACGCGGGCGCGGTGCGGCTGCGCTACGACGGCCTCGACCGCGTGGAGCGCAACGTGACCGTGCATTTCTCGCCGGCGCCCGACGCGCTGTCGGTCGACCGCGCCGACTACACGCTGACGATTGCCGCGCAGGCGTGCGTGTCGATCTACCTGACCGTCGACGCGACGCTCGGGCCCGCGCAGGGCGAAGGGCCCGGATGCGGCCGCGTCGCGCTGCGCACGGCGCTCGTCGGCGTGCATCGCGAGATGCGGGCACGGCGCGAGTCGATGGCGCGCGTCAACACCGGCAATCCGCTGTTCGACGCATGGCTCGATCGTTCGCTCGCGGATCTCGGGCTGCTCACCACGCAGCTCGACACGGGGCCGTACCCGTATGCGGGCATCCCGTGGTTCTCGACGCCGTTCGGTCGCGACGCGATCATCACGTCGCTGCAGATGCTGTGGCTGCAGCCGTCGCTCGCACGCGGCGTGCTGCGTTTTCTCGCCGAGCATCAGGCGCGCGAGACCTCCGCGTTCCGCGACGCGGAGCCCGGCAAGATCATGCACGAGTTCCGCCGCAGCGAGATGGCCGCGACGGGCGAGGTGCCGTTCGCGCTGTACTACGGCGGCGTCGATACGACCCCGCTGTTCATCGTGCTCGCCGGCGCCTATGTCGAGCGCACCGGCGACGATGCGCTGATCGACGAGCTGTGGCCCGCGCTCGAGCGAGCCGCGCAATGGGTGATCGACAAGTGCGACCGCAATCCGTACGGACTGCTCGATTATCAGCGCACGTCGGAGCGCGGCCTCGCGAACCAGGGCTGGAAGGACAGCCACGATTCGGTGTTCCACGCGGACGGCCGTTTCCCGGACGGGCCGATCGCGCTCGTCGAAGTGCAGGCCTATGCATGCGCGGCGCTGGACGCGATGTCGGCGTGTTCGCACCGGCGCGGCCATGCGGCCGACGCGACGCGCTACGCGTTGCGCGCGAAGACGCTGCGCGAGCAGGTCGACGCGCTGTTCTGGATGCCGGAAGGCAATTTCTACGGGATCGCGCTCGACGGCCATGGCGACCTGTGCCGTGTGTTCGCGTCGAACGCGGGCCATCTGCTTGCGTTCGGGCTGCCCGACGCCGAGCGCGGCGCGGCGGTCGCCGGCGTGCTGGGCTCGACGCTGTTCCAGACGGGCTGGGGCATCCGAACGCTCGCGGCCGGCCAGCCGCGTTTCAATCCGATGGCCTATCACAACGGCTCGGTGTGGCCGCACGACAATGCGCTCATCGCGCGCGGCCTGGCGCGCTACGGCGACAAGACGGCGGCGGTGAATCTGCTGCGCGCGCTGTTCGAGGCGGCGGTGAGCTTCGAGATGCGCTTGCCGGAGCTGTTCTGCGGATTCCCGCGCCGGCGCGGCGAACCGCCGACCGCGTATCCGGTGGCCTGCCTGCCGCAGGCGTGGGCGGCCGGCGCGCCGTTCATGATGCTGCAGGCGTGCCTCGGCGTGAGCATCGACGCGTCGCGCCACGAGGTGCGCGTCGAGCGTCCGGCATTGCCGGAAGGCGTCGACTGGCTGCGGATCGATGCGCTGCGCGTCGGCGACGAAACCGTGTCGCTGACGTTCCGCCGCGTCGACGGCCAGGTCGTCGCCGCAGCCGAGCAGCCAGGCCGCGTGAAGGTGGTCGCGGTGCTGTAGCGGCGTGCCGCGCGAACGTTGCGCGATGTCGCGCCACGTTCGCGCGCGGCGGCATAGAATCGTGACATGACCCCTGAACGATGGCGGAGGTAGACGATGACGACCGACAATCGGCCCGACGACGGCGAGCACAAGCTCGAGAATCTGGAAGCGGCGGTCGACCACCTGCACAAGTCGATCGAATCGCAGAGCATCGCGGTCGGCGCGGCGAAGGGCATCCTGTTCAGCCTGATCGAAACGCTCGGCGCACTGATCGGCGACCCCGACCTGCCCGAGCATGCGCGTTCGGGCTACGAAGCGCTGCGCGACAAGGCGAGCGAATTGCGCGGCGGCCTCGACCGCCATTGACGCACGGGCGGCGCAGGCGCTGCCCGATTCGGCAGACGCAGCACAAAACCCCGTGCGCTCAATCAGTTAGGTGCCCGATACGCAGGATATCCACAAGCTTGCCAACACAATCTGTGGAGAACCGCCCGGCCATCGGCCGGGTGCGCCACGCGTGCGCGGCGTGCGGTTCGACAATCGTTGCGGTGCCACACCATTGACCGGCCAAGGTCCGTGAACTGAATCCCCTTCTGTATCAAGATGTTACGCGCCCGATCTGGCGGATATCCACAGGCTTGCCAACAAAATCTGTGGACAACTCGCAATCGATTGCGTCGCAGGCGTTGAGGATCCGGCCGGAATGCGACGGGTGCGCGAAGCCCGTGCGCAAAGGCTGCCCGCGCCGCGCATCGGCGCACGAATGCGTGCGCGATCAAAGGCTTAGGCCCCGGATACCCAGGATATCCACATCCTTGCCAACACATTCTGTGGACAAGCGCGGCCGCGTTATTCGAGGGGTGCCGCGCCGGCCGCTTCCGCCACGATCCAGTCGCGAAAGAGCGTCATCGCGGGCGTCAGCGGTTTTGACTTCAGCGACGTGAGCCAGTAGCCGCCCGCGCGCACGTCGATGTCGAACGGCCGCGCGAGCTGGCCGAGCTGCAGTTCGCGCGCGAACATGCAGGCGGGCGCGAGCGCGACGCCCGCACCTTGTATCGCGGCCTCGACCATCAGCCGTGACGAGTCGAACACCGGCCCGTTGACGGCCCACGGCTCGAGCTGCGCGGCGTCGAACCAGCCGAGCCATTCGTCGGTGCGGTACGAGCGCAGCAGCGTTTCGTTCGCGAGGTCGGCCGGCTGCGCGAGACGCCGCGCAATGTCCGGCGTGCACAGCGCGGTGAGCGGCGCATCGAGCAGTTGCTCGTTGCGCGTCGCCGGCCAATTGCCGACGCCGAAGCGGATCGCGAAATCGAGGCCCTCGGCGGCGAGGTCGACGACGTTGTTGTTGGTCCGCAGCCGCAGCTCGACGAACGGGTGCGTGTCGCCGAACTGCTTCAGTCGCGGCATTAGCCAGCCTAGGGCAAAGGTGCCGACGACGCCGAGCGTCAGCACCTCGTGGAAGCGCCCGCCGTCGAACTGCTTGAGCACCGTCTCGATGCGGCTGAACGCGTCGCTCAGCACCGGCAGCAATGCGCGCCCCTCGTCGGTCAGCCCGAGACCGCGCGGCAGCCGCGTGAACAACGTGCAGCCGAGCCGCTCCTCCAGCGAGCGCACCTGCTGGCTGACCGCGGCCTGGGTCACGCTCAGCTCGAGGCCGGCGCGCGTGAAATTCAGGTGGCGCGCCGACGATTCGAACGCGCGCAACGCATTGAGCGGGAGATGAGGACGGAGTTTTGTCATAAGTATTTCTTTTGTCAGCGCTCAATTATCGTTGCTTGTCAGGCAACCGTAAAGTCTCGATAGTGCTGTCTCGGCGGCCGGCCGTTTTCGACACGCCACACCGTTTTGCCGCCATTCCACCACGAGACAACCGACATGACCTACTCAACGAAACGTCGAACCCTGTTGCTGGCCGCCGCGACGGCGCCGCTCGTTCTCACCGTCACCGCGTGCGCGTCGCGGCAGGCTGCGGCGCCGGACCCAGCCGCGGCGGCAGCGGCGGCTGCTGCGGACGCCATCGCGCCCGTCGCGGCGGCGACGACGCTCGCCGATCTCGAGCGCGACGCGGGCGGCCGTCTCGGCGTGTGCGCGATCGACACGGCGAGCGGCCGCGTCATCGAGCATCGCGCGGGCGAGCGCTTCCCGTTCTGCAGTACGTTCAAGGCGATGCTGAGTGCGGCGGTGCTCGCGCAGAGCGTCGAGCGGCCGGGCCTGCTGCAACAGCGCGTGACGTATACCAAGGCCGATCTCGTCAATTATTCGCCGGTGTCGGAGAAGCATGTCGGCGCGGGCATGACGGTCGCCGCGCTGTGCGAGGCCGCGATCCAGTACAGCGACAACTCGGCCGCGAACCTGCTGATGAAGCTGATCGGCGGCCCGTCGGCGGTAACGGCCTACGCGCGTTCGATCGGCGACGACATGTTCCGTCTCGATCGATGGGAGACCGAACTGAATACCGCGCTGCCGGGCGACCCGCGCGACACGACGACGCCCGCCGCGATGGCCGCCAGCATGCGCGTGCTGACGCTCGGCGACGCACTGCCGGCGGCGCAGCGTGCGCAGCTCGTCGCGTGGCTGCGCGGCAACAAGGTCGGCGACAAGCGAATTCGCGCGGGCGTGCCCGCCGGATGGACGGTCGGTGACAAGACCGGTACCGGCGATTACGGGACGACCAACGATGCGGGCGTCATCTGGCCGACGTCGCGCGCGCCGATCGTGCTGGCCGTGTACTACACGCAGACGCGAGCCGATGCACGGGCGAAGGACGACGTGATCGCGTCGGCCGCGCGCATCGTCGCGCGGACGTTCGGTTGAGCCGCGCGGCACGGCGCGCGTGGCGAGGGCCGCGGGCGCGCCGTGCCGCAGTCGTGATCCGCACGATCAAACGTTGTGCGATCAACGACTTAGGTCGCGCATGCTCAGGATATCCACATGCTTGCCAACAAAAATTGTGGACAAGCCCGCGCGCCGCGGCGCCCGGCGCGACGCGCGGCCGGCGTGCCGCGTTTGAGTCGGCGCGAACAAAGTCTTTCGGATCAAGCGCTTGATCGCGGTATGCGCAGGCTATCCACACGCTTGCCAACACAATCTGTGGACAAGCACGGCAGCCGGCGCGTCACGTGCCGGCGCGGCCTGCAACGAGCGATCGGGTGTCGTCGTGCCGTTTTCGAGGCGGCGCGGACAAAGTCTTTCGGATCAAGTGCTTGATCGCGGTATGCGCAGGCTATCCACATGCTTGCCAACACAATCTGTGGACAAGCTCGCGCGCGGCCGCGACCGCAACGCTCAGGGCTGCCGATCGTCGACGGCGGGCCAGCGCGCGAACGCGAACACCCACAACATGATGAAGTTCAGCACCGGGACGAACATCGTCAGGATCCACCAGCCCGAATGCCCGGTGCGCCGCACGATGCGGACGTACGGATAGACGACGATGGCGACGAGCACGAGCGAGACGAGCAATTGCCACGCGGTGAAGTGTTCCATGGTCTTCCTCGGAGTGAGGTGTCGCGATACGGTGCCGGCGGCACGACCGGCCCGGGGCGGCCACGCGCATGGCCGACGATGCGCGGCTCGCGTGCGGCTTGCGTGATCTTGATGCGCGGCGGGCACGGGCGTCAAGGCATCGGCAGGGTGCTGCGCGGGCGCCCGATCGTCCTTGTTCGCGCATGCCGATGCCGCGCGTTGCCGAAACCGTGACGCGCGGCACGAATCGCAGGCCGATCAACGGGTTAGCGCAGGCTTGCGCAGGATATCCACAAGCTTGCCAACAAAATTTGTGGGTAAGTGGCGCAGCGCCGGTCCGGTATGCGTGCGGGGTGTCGACGCCCATCTGACGTACATTGGGACGGACATCGTCGTGGCATCGTGATGCGATGTGCGGCGAAGCGGTGAAGGCGATGGCCATTGTCCGGGCCTTGTCTGCATCACGCGTGCCAAAGTCCATCGGATCAAGGGTTTAGCGCCGCGGTGCGCAGGATATCCACAAGCTTGCCAACATTTTCTGTGGAGAAGTCCGCATTCGCGATTCGGCCGATGCCACGCGCTGCCACGCTTCGCACGCCGGCTCACGCTGCGGAGATACCGGCCACGCCAGACCTTCTGGAACAGGCGCGGGCAGGCGACGGCGAACGACGGACAGACCGACGGCTTCGCGTCGAATCCCGGACCGCGTAGTTCAGGTAGGTCGGGCTTTTGCCGAGCGCGCGATGAAGCTGCGTCGAGATGACGCTTCATGAATTCCGCGTCGGCTTGCCAGACGGCGACGACAACCAACGCGGGCGCGCGCTTGCCCCGGTCCGGCGCATTTGCCGCGCACGCACGACAAACCCTTACCGATCAAGGGCTTGCTGCCGTTGCTGAAAGGTTGTCCACACGCTTGCCAACATAATCTGTGGACAAGCCGCCCGCGTATCAGCTCGGCTGCGGGAAGCGCACCGTGACGGTCAGCCCGCGCCCGCCGTGCGTAGTCCCGAGCGCGACGGTCGCGCGATGCTGTTCGGCAATCCGCTTGACGATCGACAACCCGAGCCCGCTGCCCGACGACGTGGCGGCTTGCGCGCCTTCGCCGCGATAGAAGCGTTCCCACACGTCCGCGCGTTCGGCCTCCGGGATGCCGGGGCCGTCGTCGGCGACTTCGAGTACGGGTGTCGCGCCGTCCATGCGCGCCGACACGTCGACGCGCGCGCCTTCGCCCGCATAGCGGATCGCGTTGTCGACGAGATTGTTCAGCAGCACGCGCAACGTGTCGGCATTGCCCGCCGTCGTCACGGGTGCACCGACGATCGCACCGAGATCGATCCGGTGCGCGTCGGCGACGCGCGCGCGGTCCGATACCACCGAACGGCACAGCGCGGCGAGATCGACCGGCGCCGACGCGCCGGCGGCCGCCTGCGCATCGGGCTCGAGGCGTGCGAGCGTCAGCAACTGTTCGGCGAGGTGGCCGAGGCGCGTCGTGCCCGCATGGATCTGCGCGAGGATGTGCTCGCGTTCCTTGGCAGTCGCCGCACGTTGCAGCAATTGCGACTGGATCGACAGCCCCATGATCGGCGTGCGCAGCTCGTGCGCGGCATCGGCGATGAAGTGCCGCTGCAACGTGAACGAGCGGTCGAGGCGGGCGAGCAGGTCGTTGATGGCCTCGGCAAGCGGGCGGACCTCGTTCGGCATCGATGCGACGTCGACCGGCTCGAGGTTGTTCGCATTCCTGCGTTTCAGGCCGGACGCGATTGCCCGCAACGGCCGCAACCCCGCGCCGATGCCGAACCACAGGCCGAGCGCGAGCAGCGGCAGCATCGAGAACACGGGCCACAGCAGGTGGACGGCGATGCCCGCGATCGCCTCCCAGCGCGCATGCCGCGCCTGCGCGAGCCGGATCGTCGTGCCGCCGCGCTCGGTCACATAGGTGCGCCACGGCTGGCCGTCGACGTCGACGCTCGCGATGCCTTGCTGCGCGGGCGGCGGCAGCTTCGAGTCGCGGTCGGTCGAATACACGAGCGCGCCGTTGCGCCATACCTGCAACAGCACCGCATCGGGGTCGCTCGCTTCGAAGCCGTGCTTGCCCTTGGCGTGGTTGCTGAACGACAGCTCGCCGTTCGGGCCGACGACGATCTGTTTCGACATGCTGCGCATCTGGTCGTCGAGCAGATCGTCGAGTTCGCGCAGCGCGCCCCAGTAAGTGCCGGCGCTCGCGACCAGGCCGATCACGCACGCGGCCGGCAGCAGCCACGTCAGCAGGCGCCGCCGCAACGACGCGTTGCGCCAGCGCGCGACCGCGCGTTGCATGCGTGTCACGTGCCGTCACCGATCCGGTAGCCGACGCCGCGCACCGTGCGGATCATGTCGTGACCGAGTTTCTTGCGCAGGTTGTGGATATGCACCTGCACCGCGTTGCTCTCGATTTCCTCGCCCCAGCTGTACAGCCGTTCCTCGAACTGTTCGCGCGAAATCACCGCGCCCGGTTCGCGCATCAGCTCGTGCAGCAGCACGAATTCCTTCGGCGACAGCGGCACTTCGTCGTCGTCGAGCCAGACGAGGTGCTTGACGGGATCGAGCCGCAGCGGGCCGATCGCGAGCGTCGTCTGCGCGCGGCCTGCATGGCGGCGGCTGACCGCGCGAATGCGGGCGAGCAGCTCGTCGAGCGCGAACGGCTTGACGAGATAGTCGTCCGCGCCGCTGTCGAGGCCCGCGATGCGGTCGGGCACGCCGTCGCGCGCGGTGATGATGATCGCGGGCAGGTTTTCGTCGCGGCGGCGCAGCGCCGCGAGCACCGACAGGCCGTCGCGGTTCGGCAGCCCGAGATCGAGCAGCAGCAGCCCGTAGCCGGTCGCACGCAGCGCGAGCGACGCGGCGTCGCCGTCCTTCACCCAGTCGACCGCGAAGCCTTCCTGTTTGAGGCCCTGTTCGAGCCCGCTGCCGATCAGCGGATCGTCCTCGACGAGCAGTACGCGCATGGATTCGTGTCTCTCCAACGGGGGCGCCGCGGCGCCCGGGGTTCTCATGATAAGCGCACGCGTCTTAGGCCGAGCTTAAATGCGCGCGGTGCGCGGCCCGCGTTCGTACTGGTCCAAATGCGGCACCGTGTCGCTCCGGCATGCCCTTCAGGTTTGCTTAACCTTACGATCCGTAAGCTGGCGCCGTCGCGTTCAACGGAGCGCGGCGCCACATCGAAGAAGAGGACCGAGATCATGAAACACCTGGCCAGAATCCTGGCGGTCGCGCTCGTCGCGCTGCCTGCCGCCGTCTACGCGCAATACACGGGGCCGTCCGCGCTGACCACGACGACCGTGAAGGCGCTGCTCGCCAACGGCCGAGACGACCAGCACGTGCAGTTGCAGGGGCGCATCGTCAAGCACGTCGGCGGCGAGGATTACGAGTTCGCCGACGCGACCGGCACGATCCGCGTCGAGATCGACCCCAAGCTGTGGGCCGCGGGCCAGCCCGTCAGCGACAAGAACGAAGTGAAGCTGACCGGCGAATTCGAGCGCAAATGGTCGGGCCGCGTGAAGGTCGACGCCGATCACGTCGAAGTGCTGCGCTGACGGTGGGCGCGGGGCCGGTGATACCATGGGCGACCGGTTTCCGTTCCCACCAAGATGGCCGCCAATTTCGACGAACTCGCGTCCCGGATCCGGGCGCAATTTTCCGAGCTGAGCCCGCAATTCCAGGCGGGCGCCGCCTTCCTGCTCGATCATCCCGACGAAGTCGCCACGTCGTCGATGCGCAAGGTCGCGCAGCGCGCGCAGGTGCAGCCTGCGTCGCTCGTGCGGCTCGCGCAGCAATTCGGCTTTCCCGGCTGGAACGAGCTGCGCGACCTGTGCGTCGCACGCGTGCGCACGCGTCCCGAACCGCTCACGCAGCGTGCGCGCTCGCTCGTGCGGCCCGACGCGAAGGCGTCGCTCGCGCACGATCTGCTCGCCGCGCAGCAGCACAACCTGTCGGCGACCGCCGCGCAGAACGAGCACGCGCTCGCGGATGCGGCGAGGCTGATCCGCAAGGCGTCGCACGTGCACGTGGCGGGTTTTCGCTCGTGCTACCCGGTCGCGTTCGGTTTCGTCTACGGCTACCGGCTGTTTCGTCCGACCGTGTCGTTGCTCAACGGCGTCGCCGGTTCCCTCGAAATGGAGTTGCGCACGATCGCGAAGCAGAACGTGACCGTGATCGTCAGCTTCGCACCGTATTCGGCCGAAGCGACGCGCGTCGCGCAGGCCGCGAAGGCGCAGGGCAGCCGGATCGTCGCGATTACCGACAGCGCGGTGTCGCCGATCGCGCTGCACGCGGACGCGCAACTGATCTTCACGCACGACAGCCCGTCGTTCTTTCCGTCGCTGGTGGCCGCGCATGCGATGGCCGAGGCGCTGGTCGCGCAGTTGCTGGCGCTCGAAGGCAGCGATGCGATCGCGGCGCTCGAGCGGACCGAAGCGGAACTGCACGCGAAGGGCGCGTACGTCGTTTGACGGGCGCGGCATGCACGGTTTCCGCCCACTTTCATCCACGACCCCACGCAACCGATGACGTTGACCTATGCCGTGACCGATGCGGGCGACCCGGAGGTGCGCAAGCAGATCGTCGCGCCGCTCATCCGCTTCAACGAAAGCCAGGCCGGCCCGGTCGACTCCCGGCCGCTGGCCGTGATCGTGACCGACGAGACCGGCGCGGTGGTCGGCGGCCTGTGGGGCGGCACGGCGTTCGGCTGGCTGCATGTCGACCTGCTCGTGGTGCCCGAGGCCGCGCGCGGCCAAGGCGCCGGCACGCGCATCATGGATCTGGCCGAACAGGAGGCCGTCGCGCGCGGCTGCCACGGTGCGTGGCTCGACACGTTCGACTTCCAGGCGCGGCCGTTCTACGAGAAGCGCGGCTATGTCCGCTTCGGCGAACTCCACGATTACCCGGTCGGGCACACCCGCATCTTTCTGACGAAGAAACTCGCGGGCTGAGCGGCGCCGCGCCGCACGATTGACGACGCCGGCGGCCGTCGCCTACGATACCGGCCAGCGATGCAGGTCGCTTCCGGGTCCGCGGAAAGGGTTCAACCCACCTGTCGCTGCAAATCCAGTCTTCCCCCATCCTTTGTGCTGGCGGTATTGCGGACCTTCGGCCATCCACGCACGAGGATCCGCATGAAAAAGCTGCCTTCCAACGCCCATCCCGATCATCTGAAAAAGCAGGCCAAGGCGTTGTTGCGCCTGTACCGGCAGGGCGACGCCGAGGCCGTCGCGCGCTTCGTCCGGTCCCTGCCGGCGGCCGCGAATCGCACGCATGACCAAACGCTCGCGCTCGGGCTCCGCCTGCACGACGCGCAGTCCTGCATCGCGCGCGAGTACGGTTTTGCTTCATGGGCCGATCTCGGCGTGTTCGTCGAAACGCATGCGCTCGCGCGGCAACCGCGGTCGTCGTTGATTCGCCGCTGGCTCGACCTCGCGTACGGCGCCGACGTGACCGGCGGCTCCGACGCGGCCCGGCCGCGCGTCGCCGCGCAATTGCTGCGCGATCGTCCCGATCTCGTATCGGCGGACCCGGCGGTCGCGTGCGCGTCGGGCGATCTCGACGCGGTGAAGGCGGCGCTGGCCGCCGATCCCGGCTGGATCGCGCGCGCCGGCGGTGCGCTGAAGTTGCCGCCGCTCGTCGCCGTCACGCATTCGCAGCTCGGCCAGCTTCCCGAATTCGCGGCCCGGCTGCGTACGTGCGCGCGCTATCTGCTCGACGCGGGCGCCGATCCGAACCAGCGGATCGGCAACCGGACGCCGCCGGCCTCGCTTGCGGAGCCCGACGAGTCGGCGCCGCTGTCGGCGCTGTATGGCGCCGCCGGCGTCAATCGCGATCCGGCGCTCACCGCGATGCTGCTGGAAGCCGGCGCCGATCCGAACGACGGCGAATCGCTGTATCACTCGGTGGAGAACCCGGCATGCACGCGCCTGCTGCTCGAGCACGGCGCACGGGTGAGCGGGACGAATGCGTTGCGGCGGGCGCTCGACGTGCCGGACGCTGCCGCGCTCGAGTGCCTGCTCGCGCATGGCGGCGACCCGAACGAGCCGGCCGGCGACGGGCCGACGAAGATGTGGGGTGCGCCGTTGCTGCGCGCGATCGCCGTGCGTTGCACGGCGCGCCATGTCGCCGCGCTGCTGGCGGCCGGCGCCGATCCCCGCGCGCGGACCGCCGCGGGCGTGAGCGCGTACCGGCTCGCGATGCAGACCGGGTTGTCCGACGTCGCGGCGCTGTTGCGTGCGGCCGGCGCGGAGGAGGCGCTCGACGCACACGACGCGTTCGTGGCGGCCTGCGCGCGCGCCGATGCCGACGACGCGCGCCGTATCCAGGCGCGTCGTCCCGAGCTGCCGGGCGCACTGTCCGACGACCGGCTGCGGCTGCTGCCGGACGCCGCCGCGTGGGGTTCGCGCGATGCGGTGAAGGTGATGGTCGAACTGGGCTGGCCGATCGCCGCGCGCGGCGGCGACTGGGACGCGAGTGCGCTGAACCACGCGGTGTTCCGCGGCGATGCCGAACTGCTGGCGTTCCTGCTCGCGCACGGCGCAAGCTGGCGCGACCTGCACGGCTTCGGCAGCGATGCGCTCGGTACGTTGTCTTGGGCGTCCGTCAACGAGCCGGAGGGCGTCGGCGATCCCGACTGGGAAGCGTGCGCGCGCGTGCTGGTCGCGCACGGCGTGCCGCCGGCGGTGCGCGATCCGTCGAATCCGGATGGCGTGCTGATCGACGGTCGCGCGATGCGGTTCTCCGAGGCGGTCACCGACGTGTTGCTCGGCGTCGACGTCGGGCTGTCCGCATCGACGTGAACCGACGCGGGCGGCCGTGCGTGGCGGCCTGCATTCGGCATCGGCGCGTTTGTCCTGTTGCGCGACGACATTTCGGCGAACGCTGAAACGTCGCGTGCACGACCGGCGTATGCTCACTCGTCAACACCTTCCCCGGAGTTCGCGATGACCCGTTCCGACCTGCAAGCCCGCCACGCCGAAGCCTTCCGCGCGCTGCACACGCGCCCCGGCGCGTTCATCATCCCGAACCCGTGGGACGCCGGCACCGCGCGCCTGCTCGCGATGGCCGGTTTCGAGGCGCTCGCCACGACGAGCGCCGGCTACGCGTTTTCGAAAGGGCGACCCGACAACGCGATCGACCGCGACGCGATGCTCGCTCACATCGCCGATCTCGTCGCCGCGGGCGGCCTGCCCGTGAGCGCCGATCTCGAGAACGGCTTCGGCGACGCCCCCGACACGGTGGCCGAAACGATCCGGCTGGCGGCCGAGGCGGGCGCGGTCGGCGGCTCGATCGAGGACGCGACCGGCCGCGCCGATACGCCGATCTACGCGCGCGACGCGTCGGTGGAGCGGATCGCGGCGGCCGTCGACGCGGCGCGTGCGCTGCCGTTTCCGTTCACGTTGACCGCGCGCTGCGAAAACTACCTGCACGGGCGGCGCGACCTCGACGACACGATCGCGCGGCTGGTCGCCTATCGCGACGCCGGCGCCGACGTGCTGTATGCGCCCGGCATCACCGACGCCGACGAGATCGCGGCGGTGACCCGGGCGGTCGGCGCGCCCGTCAATGTCGTCATGGGTCTGCAGGGCGGGTTGCTGAGCGTCGACGAGCTGGCGGCGCTCGGCGTGAAGCGCGTCAGCGTCGGCGGCGCGCTGGCGCGGGCCGCGCTCGGCGCATTCCTGCGCGCGGCGACGGAGATGAGGCGCGACGGCACGTTCACCTTTACCCGGACGGCCGTACCGGGGCGCGATATCAACCGCTGGTTTGCTGCACCGGATAATTCGCCGATTTCGTTCGACGAATGAGCCCCAATAAAAAATGGAATCGTTTACGGCGTGGCATTGATTGACAATAATCAACCGGTTTCGCGTCGGAATTAATCGTCGGTGACGGCGCAAAAATCGTCGTCTATTCTCCGCATTCCGTTCGATCGGTCGCAATCGGCGTGCAAGCCGCGCGGGCGCTGACGCTCGGCGGGTCGTCATGCGCGACGATCCCGCGCATTGTTGCAGGTTCCCGCTCAGCGCGTTGCCGTGCGCGGGAGTTGCCGGATGATTATTTGATTGATAATCTGCGGCACGTTCCAATGACCGGTGAGTGGGCCGCCGGGAATATCAATATATTCAATATATAAAAAGCTGAGAGAGCGATGACGATCCGAGAAAATCACCGCGTCAGGTTTCGCGTGGGCGACGTCGTGACGCTGAAAACGGGCGGGCCGCGCATGACCGTCACGTATGCCGGGCCGGTCGTGTTCGACGACGGCGACTGGTTGATCTGCCAGTGGTTCGACGAAAGCGGCGAGTTCCGGCAGGAAATGTTCCATCACGACACGGTGGTGCCCGAGCCGCGCGCGATTTCGGCCGGGCGGGTACGACTGCGCATGCAGTCGCACCGCGACCGGTCGGCGGCCTGACGCCGGCCGGCCGCTGCGATGCCGCGGCGCGCGGCGTCCGTGCGACGACATTTCACGTCACCCCGAAACATGCGACGGCGCGCTGCGCCGATACTGGACGCATGAACCCGATCGATCCCATTGCAGCGGTCACGCACCGCGATCCCTATCCCTATTACGCAGCGCTCGTCGACGGGCCGCCGCTCGCGTTCGACGCCACGCTCGGCCTGTGGGTCGCGAGCCGCGCGGCGGCCGTGACGGCCGTGCTCGGCGATCCGGCCTGCCGTGTGCGCCCGCTGGACGCGCCGGTGCCGCCCGCATTGCGCGGCACGACGGCCGGCGCGTTGTTCGGCGAGCTGGTGCGCATGAACGACGGCGCGTCGCGACACGATGTGCCGAAGCAGGCGTTGCGCGCGGCGTTCGCGCCGATCGACACGGATGCGCTGCGCGATCGCGCCGAGGCGCTTGCCGCGCGGCGACTGCCGGCGCCGGGCGATGCCGACGCGCTGAACGCATGGTGCATGACGGTGCCGGTGTGCGCGGTCGCCGATCTGCTCGGCTTCGACGAAACGCAGCTCGACGACATCGCGGCGCGGGTCGTCGAGTTCGTCGCCGCGCTGTCGCCGCTGTCGGATGCTGCGGCGCTGGCGCGCGCGAGCGACGCTGCGCGGCAACTGCTCGACCGGATGACGGAACGCGTCGCGCAGTCGCATGCGGAGGACGGCACGCTGGTCGCCGCCGTGCAGCAGGCGGCACGGGCGTCGGGCTGGCAGGCGAGCGGCGCGCGGGTCGCGAATCTCGTCGGATTGCTGTCGCAGACGTGCGAGGCGACCGCCGCATGGCTCGGCAATGCCCTCGTGGCATGGAATGGCGAAGCAGGCGCGATGCCGGACGCCGCCGCGCTCGACGCATTCGTCGCCGAGGTCGGGCGTTTCGATTCGCCGGTGCAGAACACGCGCCGCTTCGTCGCGGCGCGCACGACGATCGAAGGCGTGAGCGTCGAGGCCGGCGATGCGATCCTCGTCGTGCTGGCGGCGGCGAACCGCGATCCAGCCGTGCATCGCGATCCGCACCGGCTGATGCCCGGCCGCACGACGGGGCCGAATTTCGGCTTCGGCACGGGGCCGCACGGGTGTCCGGGCGAGCGGATCGCACGGGCGGTGACGGCGGGGGCGTTCGCGGCGCGCTTGCGCGCGGGCGGCTGGCCGCCGCGCGATGCGCTGAAGTGGGATTACCGCGCGTCGACCAACGTCAGGATGCCGAAGTTCGACGCGATAACGTGAAGGGGAAAGAAGGGCTCAACGGCAACCTTGCTTTTCCGCCCATTGCTCCTGGGCGGCGACGCGGCGTTGCACGCGTTCGACGAGGCCGGTCGAGAAGGTCCGCATGCTGACGCCGCGGCGCTTCGCGAGGATCGTCTGCGCGACGTCGGTGCGCGGGTTCGGCTGGCACGCCCAGTACAGCGTCATCAGCCAGCCGATGCCCGTCCACCCGAACAGTGCGTTGAACATCGCGATCGTCAGCTTGTCGTGCCGGGCGCGCCGGTCCGCAATGACGGCCGGCAGGAAATAGAGCGCGATCGCTGCGACTGAACCGGCCACTTGAATCAGGACTGCATCATGCATGGTGCTGCTCCGTCCGAACTGCAATGAGGCTGATTGTCGCGCTTTTTCCGTTTATGTGCCGGCAATTGATTGTTGCGCTTTCGGTGACGATCAGGCGGCTTCGGCGTCCGCCGGCTGCACTTCGTTGCTCAGCGCGAAACCTTCGTCGAGCCAGCCCGTCACGCCGCCGATCATCAGCTTGACCGGGCGGCCGAGGCGCGCGAGCCGGATCGCCGCACGTGCGGCGCCGTTGCAGTGCGGCCCCGCGCAATAGACGACGAAAAGCGTGCCGGTCGGGTAACCGGCGAGCTTGCTTTCGACGATCTTGCGGTGCGGCAGGTTGCGCGCGCCGGGCACGTGGCCGGCGGCGAACTGCTCGGGGCCGCGCACGTCGAGCAGCACGAAATCGGGTGCGCCGGACGCCAGTGCGTCGTGCACGTCCCAGCAATCGGTCTCGAAGCGCAGCGATGCCTCGAAATGTGCGAGGGCGGCGAGACTGTCGGCGGCGGGGACGTCGGTGACGTAGGACATGGTGAGGCTCTCCTGGTTGAACGGGCACGGAACGCGCCGCAATGGAGGGCAGTATCGCGGTTCGGCGCACGTCGCGGCAGTGGCGCGATCGACAAGTTCCGGTAACATCGCGCCATGCACAATCATCTCGTCGTCGCACTCGCCTACGATCGCCTCTGCACGTTCGAATTCGGCTGCGTGGTCGAACTGTTCGCGCTCGAGCGCCCCGAGCTGGGCGTCGACTGGTATCGCTTCGCGGTATGCGCGAGCGAGCCGGGGCCCGTGCGCGCGGCGGGCGGCATTACCGTTGCCGCGCCTTACCGGCTCGCGACGCTCGATCGCGCGGATACGATCGTGATTCCGGGCTGGCGCGATCCGGACGAGCTGCCGCCCGAGCCGTTGCTGAAGAAGCTGCGGGCCGCGCACCGGCGCGGCGCCCGGCTCTGCTCGATCTGTTCGGGCGTATTCGTGCTGGCGGCGGCCGGCGTGCTCGACGGCCTCACCGTGACGACGCATTGGCGGTATGCGCAACGCCTGCAGGCGCGTTATCCGGCGCTGCGCGTGAATCCGGATGCGCTGTACGTCGACGAAGGGCAGGTCGTCACGTCGGCGGGCTCGGCGGCGGGGCTCGACATGCTGCTGCATCTCGTGCGCCGCGATCATGGCGGCGCGATCGCGAACCGCGTCGCGCAGCGCCTCGTGCTGCCGCCGCATCGCGACGGCGGGCAGGCGCAGTTCGTGCCGCGTCCGGTCGCACCGGGCGGCACCGACCGGCTCGCGAAGCTGATCGACTGGATGCGCGCGCATGCGGCCGAGCCGCACACGCTGGCATCGCTCGCCGCGCAGGCCGCGATGAGCACGCGCACGTTGCAGCGTCGGTTCGCGGACGCGACGGGGATGTCGCCGCTCGCGTGGCTGATCCGCGAACGCGTGAACGTCGCGAAGGACATGCTCGAAGCGCAGCCCGCGTTGCCGCTGGCGCAGGTCGCGGCGCGCGCGGGGTTCGGATCCGAGGAATCGCTGCGCCGGCATTTCCGGCGCGTCGCGGCGACGAGCCCGGCCGCGTACCGGCGCGGGATGGACCGCGGCGGCACGTAGCAGGCGCCGGGCGGGAGCGCTTGCTGCGCGACGATGAAAAGCGCAACCGGTGGCGACGGATACGCATTCCGATAAAAGAGGCCGATGCCGCCTTCCCGTTCGTCGTCGATCCAGGCGCCGATGGCCGGCTCGTCGAGCCCGCGCGATTGCCGTGTGCGAAGCCGGCGGGCTCGGTTCGCTCGCCTGCGCGGCCGGCCTGCGCGACGCGTTTCCGAAGGCGGTCTGAACGGCGCGGAAGGGGGCGCCGGCAGGGGAGCATCGGCGTATGATCTGGATTTTCGTCAGCCCTATCCAGGCATCCCCACCATGACCTCCGTCGACACCACCCCCGTCCTCGACCATGACAAGCTCGTGACCTTCATCGAGCGCAAGTGGAACGATGAAATCCTCCACGCCCTGACCGACTACATCGCGATTCCGGCGAAGAGCCCCGCATTCGACCCCGACTGGGCGAAGCGCGGTTATCTCGAGCGCGTCGTCACCGACGCCGCGCAGTGGGCCGAACGGCAGCCCGTGAAGGGCCTGAAGCTCGAGATCGTGCGCTTGCCCGGCCGCACGCCGGTGATTTTCTTCGAGACGCCCGCGACGCGTTCGGGCAGCACCGACACGATCCTGCTGTACGGCCACCTCGACAAGCAGCCCGAATTCGACGGCTGGCGCGCGGATCTCGGCCCGTGGACGCCGAAGTTCGAGAACGGCAAGCTGTACGGCCGCGGCGGCGCGGACGACGGCTATGCGATCTACGCGAGCCTCGCGGCGCTCGGCGCGCTCGACGAGCAGGGCATCGAGCGGCCGCGCTGCGTCGGTCTGATCGAGACCTGCGAGGAGTCGGGCAGCTACGACCTGCTGCCGTACGTCGACGCATTGCGCGACCGGCTCGGCCAGGTATCGCTCGTCGTGTGCCTCGATTCGGGCGCCGGCAACTACGACCAGATGTGGCTGACCACGTCGCTGCGCGGCCTCGTGTCCGGCGACCTGCAGGTCGAGGTGCTGGAAGAAGGCGTCCATTCGGGCGTCTACGGCGGCATCGCGCCGTCGAGCTTCCGCGTGATGCGCCAGTTGTTCGAACGTCTCGAAGACGCGAAGAACGGCAACCTGCTGCCGGGCGCGTTTCATTGCGAGATTCCGTCGAGCCGCGTGCGCGAAGCCGAAGCGGCCGCCGCGATTCTCGGCGATACGGTATGGAAGGGGCTGCCGTGGGCGTGCGGCGCGGACGGCAAACCCGTGCTGCCGACCACGACCGATCCGCGCGAGGCGCTGCTGAATTCGACGTGGCGCCCGTCGCTGTCGGTGACCGGGGCGGCCGGCATGCCGGCGCTCGCCGATGCGGGCAACGTGCTGCGCCCGCGCACCGCGTTCAAGCTGTCGCTGCGGCTGCCGCCGCTCGTCGACGCCGCGCAGGCCGTGCAGCAGCTGAAGGCATTGCTCGAACTCGATCCGCCGTACAACGCGAAGGTCACGTTCAAGCCGGACGCGGGCGCCGCGACCGGCTGGAGCGCGCCGGATCTCGCGCCGTGGCTCGCATCGTCGCTCGACGCCGCGTCGCGCCGCCACTTCGGCGCCGACTGCGCGTACATGGGCCTGGGCGGCACGATCCCGCTGATGAACGTGCTGCAGGAGGGCTTCCCCGCAGCGCAATTCATGGTGTGCGGCGTGCTCGGCCCGAAGTCGAACGCGCACGGCCCGAACGAGTTCCTGCACGTGCCGTACGCGAAGAAGCTCACGGCGGCCGTGGCCGACGTGATCGCGACCGCGCGCTGATCGTCGCGATATCCGACGTGTCGATTGCCCGACCCGAACCGACTTGATGGAGTGTTGCCGATGACCGCACTGCCGACGCCCGATACCGAACCGCTGCGCATGCGCGCCGAACCGCTGCATGCGTTCGTCGCGGCACTCTGGGAACGGGCCGGCAGCCACCCGCGCGAGGCGACGCTCGTCGCCGATCACCTGGTCGGCGCGAATCTCGCGGGCCACGATTCGCACGGCGTCGGGATGATCCCGAACTACGTCGCGTCGTGGCGGGAAGGGCAGTTGCAACTGAACGGGCACGCGTCGATCGTCCGCGACGGCGGCGCGGTGCTGACGATCGACGGCGGCCGCGGTTTCGGCCAGGTGATCGCGTTCGAGGCGATGGTCGAAGGGATCGAGCGCGCACGGCGCATGGGCATTTGCGCGATCGGACTGCGCGACGTCCATCACCTCGGCCGCATCGGGCACTGGGCCGAGCAATGCGCGCGCTCGGGGCTCGTGTCGTTCCATTTCGTCAACGTGCCGGGCGACCTGCTGGTCGCGCCGCTGCACGGCACCGATCCGCGTTTCGGCACGAACCCGTTCTGCGCCGCGTATCCGCGGGCGGGCAAGCCGCCGCTGTTGCTCGATTTCGCGACGAGCGCGATCGCGTACGGCAAGACGCGCGTCGCTTACAACCAGGGTAAGCGCGTGCCGGCCGGCGCGCTGATCGACCATCGCGGCCAGCCGACCGACGACCCGGCCGTGATGCACGAGCAGCCGTTCGGCGCGTTGCTCCCGTTCGGGCTGCACAAGGGGTATGCGCTCGCGGCGATGTGCGAGATCTTCGGCGGCGCACTCGTGGGCGGGCATACGACGTACGGCGATACGCTGCAGAAGACGAGCGCGATCGTCAACGGGATGCTGTCGGTGCTGATCGATCCGCAAGCGTTCGACGCGGCCGACGCCGAACGCGAAGCCGATGCCTTCGTCGCATGGGCGAAGGCGTCGCCGCGAGCCGGCGATGCACCGGTGCAGGTGCCCGGCGAGCCGGAAGAGGCGAGCCGCGCCGTACGCGGCACGGCCGGCATTCCGGTCGACCGCGCGACGTGGCGGCAGATTCGCGAGAGCGCGGCGGCCGTCGGTTTCGACGCGGCCGAGCTCGATGCGTGGACGCAGCGCTGCGAGGCGTCCGCATGAGCTGGCAGGCGGAGAAGGCACACGGCGAGGAAATCGCGTATCAGCTTGCGCCGCTCGGTACGGTCGCCGTCGCACGGTTCTTCAGCGGTGTGGCCTTGCGGCTCGACGGCGTGATGTTCGGCTTCATGTCGCGCGGGTCGCTGTTCCTGCGCGTCGACGATGTGAACCGCCCGGCGTTCGTCGCGGCGGGGATGGGGCCGTTCTCGTATGCGCGGCCCACGCGCACCGTCTCTCTCGAGGGCTATTACGAGACACCGGCCGACGTGCTCGAGGATGCGGGCGCGCTGTTCGACTGGTGCCGCAGCGCGTATCGCGCGGCGCTGCTGGCCGGGCCGCCGAAGCGCAAGGCGAGGGGGGCGTCGAAGACGGTATCCGCGGCAGGAGCGAAAGCCGCGCCGAAAGCTGCAGCGAAGCCCGCATCGAAACCGGCGTCGAAAAAGGTGTCCGGTCCAGCGGCGAAATCCGCATCGAAGCCGGCGTCGGCGCGGAAAGCGGAACCGGCCTTGAAATCGTCACGGGCGCAGGCCGCGAAGCCTGCGGCGAAGCGCAAGCAGACGTAGTACCGACCGCGCGGCGCGACAGCCGCGCGATTTTTCGTTTTCCTTTCTTTCGGGCATACCCGCACGACCCGGCGCACGCACGCACCGAGCTTGACGCACCGCACATCGTGCAGGCTTCACAACGACGGCCCCGGCGTTTATGATCGGCGCGGGTTGCGCCCGTGCCTCGCGCGACCTGCGCCGGCCTCGCCGCCGGCCCCGCGAACGGCGCACCGGACGCCGCGCGGAACGCTTCCCCACTCATCATTCCAGACGGAGACAGCCGATGCTCGTCCTGATTCTCGGTTTAGCGATCTTCCTCGGTGTGCATTCGATCCGGATCTTCGCCGACGGCTGGCGGTCCGCGATGATCGAGCGGATCGGCGAGCGGGGCTGGAAGGGCGGTTACGCGATCGCGTCGATCGTCGGCTTCGCGTTGATCATCTGGGGGTACGGAATCGCCCGCACGGGCGCGACGTTGCTGTGGGTGTCGCCGCTCGGCGTGCGCCACCTGACGGGCATGCTGACCGCGGTCGCGTTCGTGCTGATCGCCGCGTCGTATGTGCCGCGCAACCGGATCAAGACGCTCGTCGGGCATCCGATGCTGGCCGGCGTGATGGTCTGGGCGGTGGCGCACCTGCTCGTGAACGGCACCGTGCACGCGGTCGTGCTGTTCGGTGCGTTCTTCGTGTGGTCGATCGTCGATTTTGTCGTGTCGCGTGCGCGGGATCGCCGCGACGGTGTCCGCTATCCGGCCGGCCGACTGGCCGGCGACGTCGCGGCTGTTGCCGCCGGGCTCGTCGCCTGGGCCGTGTTCGCGCTGTTCCTGCACGGCCCGCTGATCGGCGTGCGGCCGTTCGGCTGAACGGAACGCGCGCGCCGGTCGGCGTCCCGCTCGTCAGCGGCTCTTCGCGCCGGCTGCCTGCCCGAATGACGGCTGCTTGCGCCGCAAGAAGTACGCCGCGACGATCGCGAGCGCCGTCAGCACCGTGAACCAGAACTGGAAGCGCGAATCCGGATTGAACGCCTGCGACCCCAGCACGGCGACGAGCGCCAGCAGCGCGACCCAGTTCGACACCGGATAGAACCACGCGCGGAACGCCGTCGGGTCGCGTTGCTCGTGCCGCGTCTGCCGGCGCATCGCGAAGTGCGCGACGACGATGAAGATCCACACGATCATCACGAACGCGCCGCTGCTCTTCGCGAGCATCAGGAACAGATCGCCGCCGCTCACGAAGTGAATCCCGAGGATCGACACGCAGATGGCGAGGCACAGCACGAGCGCGTTCATCGGCACACCCTTCGCGTTGGTGCGGCCGAACATCGCCGGCGCGTGGCCGCGCTGGCTCAGCGAGAACAGCATGCGCGAGTTCGAGAACAGGAACGAGTTCATCACGGACATGAACGACACGAACAGCACGATCTTCATCGCGACGGCCGCCGCCGTGAAGCCCGCCATGCCGAACAGCGACACGTACGGCGATTTCAGGTTGACCTTGTCGGTCCACGGCATGCACAGGATCAGGATCGACACCGAGCCGACGTAGAACACCATCACGCGCACGATCACGCTCTTGATCGCGCGGATCACGTTCCTGCGCGGGTTTTCCGATTCGCCCGCGGCCACGGCCGCGATCTCGCTGCCGCCGAGCGAGAAGATCACCACCATCACGCCGGCGAGCACGGGCGAGATGCCGTTCGGCATGAAGCCGCCGTGATCGGTTAGGTTCACGAGCCCCGGTGCGGGAATGCGCGGCTGGAAGCCGAGCAGGATCGATGCGCCGAGCGCCATGAAGACGACGATCGTCGCGACCTTCGCGAACGACAGCCAGTATTCGGCTTCGCCGAACGAGCGCACCGAGTAGGCGTTGCTCGCGATCAGCGTGACGAGCATGAACAGCGCGCCGCCCCACACAGGCAGCCACGGCAGGAAATCGTGGAGGATCGCGCCGAGCAGGATCGCTTCGACGGTGATCGTCATCATCGATTTGAACCAGTACAGCCAGCCGACCGCGAAGCCGGCCCATTCGCCGAGATAGCTGCTCGCGTACGTGGAGAACGAGCCGCTGTCGGGATTGCGGGACGCCATTTCGCCGAGCATGAACATGACCAGCGTGACGATCACGCCGCCGATCAGGTACGACAGGATCGCCGCGGGGCCGGCCGTTGCGATGATCGCGCCGGAGCCGACGAACAGGCCCGCGCCGATCACGCCACCGAGCGCGATCATCGTGATGTGCCGTTGCTTGAGGCTTTGCCTCAACGAGTTGTGCTGCATCTCCTACCTCTAGTTATTGTTGGCCGGGAACGTATCGGACGGCGCGTCGGCAAGCGTTCTGCCGCACGGGCGCCGATGTCGAGGGAGCGTGGGGTGACGCGATGTGCCGGACCGCCGGCGGTGAATCGAAATGACGGCCGCGGTGTGCCGGTCAGCGCCCGCGAGAGGGCGACGATCGCGACAACCCGGATTGTGGTCGGGCACCGTCGCGACGGCAAACGAGATATGCGAAAGACGTCTTGCGGTTTGCTCATCAATTGCCGCGATCGCGGCAGGGACGAGCGTGGGCTCAGATCGGTTTGACGAACAACCCGACGGTCAGCAGCGCGCCGATGCAGACGATCGCGATCCGCAGCACGCGTTCGTTCACGCGATGCAGCGCCCACGCGCCGAGCAGGCCGCCGACGATCGCGCCGCCGCCGAGCGCGATCGCCGCGCGCCAGTGCAGGTGCGGCGACGTGAGGAACAGCACGACCGCCGACGCGTTCATCACGCCCGCCAGCGCGTTCTTGGTCGACATCGCGCGGCGAGGCGGCAGGCCGGCCATCGTCAGCGCGGCCATCATCAGGAACCCGATGCCGCCGCCGAAGTAGCCGCCGTAGACCGCGATCAGGAACTGCGCGACCCCGGTCGCGACGGGGCCGAGATGTTGCGCGCCAGTGTCCGGTTTGCGGAAGAAACTGCCCCATGCGAACACGATCGTCGCGAACAGCACGAGCCACGGCACCAACTGCGAGAAGATCGACGACGGCGTTTTCAGCAGCAGCAGGCCGCCGAGCGCGCCGCCGGCCACGCTGATCGTGAACAGTGCGCGAAACGGCAGCTTGCCCACGCCGCTCACCATGTTCCGGCTGGCCCAGCCCGTGGTGACCTGGCCGGGGAACAGTGCGACCGTCGACGTGATGTTGGCCGCGAGCGGCGACATTCCCGACACGATCAACGCGGGCAGCGTGACGAACGAACCGCCGCCCGCGAGGGCGTTCTGGAGGCCGGCCCACAGGCCGGCGACGATGACGAGAGCGAGCACGATCGATTGATCCGGGATATCGGGCTTGAACCGACGACGGCCAAGCCCGCCGCGTGAGGATGCACGATGGTAATTCAGGACCGCCGTCCACGCACGCGTGTCGGCGCGATGCCGGCGATGGCCGGTGCGCGGACCGCATGCGCGTCGATTATTTGTAGCGAGGATTCAATTCCGCCAAAACCTCGTTATTTATTTCCTTTTCGGATTCGCTGGGTCGGTTTGGGGAGGCTGGTTTTCGGTGTGAATGAATATCGTTACGGCGAAGGCTGAATTGGATGCCAGTGCTCGGCAGAAATAGGTGTCGGGTTCGGAGATGCCGGGGATGTCTCTAGGTTTCCGGAAAATCCTTTTTGCCGACGAGGTTTATAGGTGGATGCGATGCATCAGGATGCGCGATCTCAATACAGTTGCATACCGAAATCTGCTCTTGCTTTCCTTCCGCTGAAGTGGGCACGGGCCCAAGCGGGCCGGGCTTTTCGAGATAACCCTGTCGCGATGAATCATTGTCTTGGCAACGAATTCGTCGAATCAATCCTGCAAATTGTTCATCTTTTTATGATGAGAGAAAAATATATGCGCGAAAGACTGAAAATATTTGTAAAAGCTCCAACGGAGTGCAATGATGTACGTGAAAGACCGGTGTAATCTAAATGCAGGCACGAGCGGTAACATAAAAGAGAGTAATGGTGCACCGCGACAATTCGCTCTGATCAAGCGAATCGTTGGTTATTCGCGATAAAAGGAAATAACTAATATGGCGAGGGCGGTAGAGATGCAGATCCAATATCAAACAAAAAATCGCCGTACGGAGAAAATCCGCGGCACGAGGGCCATCAGACACTTACGTCCGGCGGGGTGGCGCGCCGTGTCGGGCCATTGCCTGGCACGTAGGGCGAACGGCTGTTCCGGCCGTCTGGACTCGCCCCTGATTCCATAGCAGCCCCGGCTCCTTTCTTCCTTTTCCGTTATAGACCGCCTCGGGTGGGCTAGCGGCTCGTTGCGTCCCGCGCGAGCCGGATACCCGATTCGCAGCGGCGCGAAATCGCGTCGTGCCCCGTCGCGCCCGTTTGGTTGAACGTTTGCCCGTCGGCGACGGGCCAGGTTTGTCATCCCTATCTACAAGGAGTCGGGCAATGGTTTCCTCGTCGGTATTGAGCAATCACGTCGATGTTCCGGTCGCCAATGGTTCGCAGGTCGTCGCGTCGCCCGGTGGTCCAGCCAATTTCCTGCTGTCGGCTCACAAGGAGGACGTGGCCAACTACGCGCGTTCCGGGAACGACCTGATCGTCGAATTCAAGGACGGCCGAACGGTGCGCGTGCAGGCGTTCTTCGAAAACGGCGCGGATTATCACAATCTCGTCTTCGTCCAGGACGACGGGCGGTTTCTCGTGCAGTTCGGCCCCGGATTGCAGGCGACCGGCGACGGAATCGTCGATTCGGCGCTCGTCTATGCGCCGATCGGCGACGGGTTGTCGACCGGTGCCCTGCTCGGAATACTCGGCGGCGTCGCCGCGGCCGGCGGCATTGCGGCGGCCGCGGCCAGCGGCGGCGGCGGGGATGGTGGCAGTAGCGGTAGCGGCGGCGGAACGCCGACCGGACCGGCGCGACCGACGATCGACTCGATCGATGGGCAGTCGGTTGGCGGCAACGGCAATGTCGTCACGGGGCGCGCGTCGCCGACGATCGCGGGTTCGGGTGCTCAGCCGAACGCGACGGTGACGATCCAGATCGATGGTCAGACGGTCGGTACGGTGACCGCGGACGCGAACGGGCACTGGTCGTACACGCCCGGTACGTTGCCCGACGGCGCCCATCAGATCACCGTGACGCAGACCGACAGTAGCGGCAATACGAGCGAGCTGGGCACGGTCGGGATCGTGGTGGATACGGTCGTGCCGGAAGCGCCTGCGATTACGGCCGTCAACGACGATGCGCAACATCCGGTTGCGATCGGCGGTGCGACGAACGATACGACGCCGACGTTGAGCGGTACGGCGGAAGCGGGTAGCAGGGTGAGCGTCTATGACGGCACGACGCTGCTGGGGACGACGACGGCGGATTCGTCCGGGAAGTGGACGTTCACGCCGAGCACGGGTTTGGGAGAGGGCGCGCACTCGATCACGGTGACTGCAACGGATACGGCGGGCAACGTGAGCGCGCCGAGCGCGGCATTCGGCTTGACGATCGATACGACAGCGCCGGCGGCGCCGACGGTGAACGCGACGGACGGTACGTCGCTGTCGGGGACGGCGGAAGCGGGCGCGACGGTCAACATCGACACGAATGGCGACGGTACGCCGGACGCCACTGTGACGGCCGATCCGAGCGGTGCATGGACGTATACGCCGTCGACCCCGCTGCCGGTTGGCACGGTGATTGGGGTGACGGTTACAGATGCGGCAGGCAACACGGGGCCGTCGGCTTCGGTAACGGTGGCGGGTGACACGACCGCGCCTGCGGCACCGGTCATCGGTACCGTGACGGACGATGTGGGTTCCGTTCTTGGTGCGATCGTATCCGGCGCCAGTACTGATGACGCAACGCCTACGCTTGCTGGCACGGCGGAAGCGGGCAGCACGGTGAGTGTCTACGACGGCACGACGCTGCTGGGTACCACAACAGCGGACCCCTCCGGAAACTGGACCTTCACGCCGAGCACGGGTTTGGGAGAGGGTGCACATGCGATCACGGTGACTGCAACGGATACGGCAGGCAACGTGAGTGCTCCGAGCGCATCGTTCGCGATCACAGTCGATACGACAGCCCCGGCGATTCCGACGGTGAACGCAACGGACGGTACATCGCTGTCGGGCACGGCGGAAGCGGGCGCAACGGTCAACATCGACACGAACGGCGATGGCACACCGGATGCCACCGTGACGGCCGATCCGAGCGGTGCGTGGACGTACACCCCGTCGACCCCGCTGCCGGTTGGGACGGTGATTGGTGTGACGGTCACCGACGCAGCAGGCAATACGGGTCCGTCTGCATCGGTGACGGTGACGGGCGACACGACGGCGCCTGCGGCACCGGTCGTGGTTAGCATCACGGACGATGTGGGTTCCGTTGTTGGCGCGATCGTTTCAGGCGGTAGTACGGATGACGCAACGCCTACTCTTGCTGGCACGGCAGAAGCAGGTAGCACGGTGAGCGTCTATGACGGCACGACACTGCTAGGTACCACGACGGCAGACCCGTCGGGAAACTGGACGTTCACGCCGAGCTCGGGTTTGGGAGAGGGCGCACACTCGATCACGGTGACTGCAACGGACACTGCGGGCAACGTGAGCGCGCCGAGTGCGGCCTTTGACTTGACGATCGATACGACGGCGCCGGCGATTCCGACAGTGAACGCGACGGACGGTACGTCGCTGTCGGGCACTGCCGAGGCGGGCGCAACGGTCAACATCGACACGAACGGCGACGGTACACCGGATGCCACGGTGACGGCCGATCCGAGCGGCGCATGGACGTACACGCCGTCGACCCCGCTGCCGGTCGGCACGGTGATTGGGGTGACGGCCACCGACGCGGCAGGCAATACGGGTCCGTCTGCATCGGTAACGGTGACGGGTGACGTGACGGCACCTGCGGCACCAGTCGTTGTTAGCGTCACGGACGACGTGGGTTCGGTTGCCGGCCTGCTGACGACTGGCGCAACGACGGACGACACGACGCCGACACTCGCTGGCACGGCAGAAGCGGGTAGCACGATCAATGTGTACGACGGCACGACATTGCTGGGCACCACGACGGCAGACCCATCCGGAAACTGGACGTTCACGCCGACCACGGCGCTGGGCGAAGGCGCGCACAGCCTGAGCGTCACCGCAACGGACACCGCAGGCAACGTCAGCGCGCCGAGCACGGCATTCAACCTGACGGTCGACACGACGGCGCCGGCGATTCCGACGGTGAACGCAACGGACGGTACGTCGCTGTCGGGCACGGCCGAGGCAGGCGCAACGGTCAACATCGACACGAATGGCGACGGCACGCCGGACGCGACGGTGACGGCCGATCCGAGCGGCGCGTGGACGTACACGCCATCGACTCCGTTGCCGGTTGGCACGGTGATCGGCGTGACGGCCACCGACGCGGCAGGCAATACGGGTCCGTCTGCATCGGTGACGGTGACGGGCGACACGACGGCGCCTGCGGCACCGGTCGTTGTTAGCGTCACGGACGACGTGGGTTCCGTTGTTGGCGCGATCGTATCCGGCGCCAGTACTGATGACGCAACGCCTACTCTTGCTGGCACGGCGGAAGCAGGCAGCACGGTGAGCGTCTATGACGGCGCGACGTTGCTGGGCACGACGACGGCGGATCCGTCTGGAAACTGGACGTTCACGCCGAGCACGGCACTGGGTGAAGGTGCACACAGCCTGAGCGTCACCGCAACGGACACCGCAGGCAACGTCAGCGCGCCGAGCACGGCATTCAACCTGACGGTCGACACGACGGCGCCGGCGATTCCGACGGTGAACGCAACGGACGGTACGTCGCTGTCGGGCACGGCCGAGGCAGGCGCAACGGTCAACATCGACACGAATGGCGACGGCACGCCGGACGCGACGGTGACGGCCGATCCGAGCGGCGCGTGGACGTACACGCCGTCGACCCCGCTGCCGGTCGGCACGGTGATCGGCGTGACGGCCACCGACGCAGCAGGCAATACGGGTCCGTCTGCATCGGTGACGGTGACGGGCGACACGACGGCGCCTGCGGCACCGGTCGTTGTTAGCGTCACGGACGACGTGGGTTCCGTTGTTGGCGCGATCGTATCCGGCGCCAGTACTGATGACGCAACGCCTACTCTTGCTGGCACGGCGGAAGCAGGCAGCACGGTGAGCGTCTATGACGGCACGACATTGCTGGGCACCACGACGGCAGACCCATCCGGAAACTGGACGTTCACGCCGAGCACGGCACTGGGTGAAGGTGCACACAGCCTGAGCGTCACCGCAACGGACACCGCAGGCAACGTCAGCGCGCCGAGCACGGCATTCAACCTGACGGTCGACACGACGGCGCCGGCGACTCCGACGGTGAACGCAACAGATGGTACGTCGCTGTCGGGCACGGCCGAGGCAGGCGCAACGGTCAACATCGACACGAATGGCGACGGCACGCCGGACGCGACGGTGACGGCCGATCCGAGCGGCGCGTGGACGTACACCCCGTCGACCCCGCTGCCGGTTGGGACGGTGATTGGTGTGACGGTCACCGACGCAGCAGGCAATACGGGTCCGTCTGCATCGGTGACGGTGACGGGCGACACGACGGCGCCTGCGGCACCGGTCGTCGTTAGTGTCACGGACGACGTGGGTTCCGTTGTTGGTGCGATTACTTCTGGTGGTGCTACTGATGATGCGACACCGACATTGAGCGGTACGGCAGAAGCCGGCAGCACGGTGAGCGTCTATGACGGCACGACGCTGCTGGGCACCACGACGGCAGACCCATCCGGAAACTGGACGTTCACGCCGACCACGGCGCTGGGTGAAGGCGCGCACAGCCTGAGCGTCACCGCAACGGACACCGCAGGCAACGTCAGCGCGCCGAGCACGGCATTCAACCTGACGGTCGACACGACGGCGCCGGCGATTCCGACGGTGAACGCAACAGATGGTACGTCGCTGTCGGGCACGGCCGAGGCAGGCGCAACGGTCAACATCGACACGAATGGCGACGGCACGCCGGACGCGACGGTGACGGCCGATCCGAGCGGCGCGTGGACGTACACGCCATCGACTCCGTTGCCGGTTGGCACGGTGATCGGCGTGACGGCCACTGACGCGGCAGGCAATACGGGTCCGTCTGCATCGGTGACGGTGACGGGCGACACGACGGCGCCTGCGGCACCGATCATCGGCACCGTGACGGACGATGTGGGTTCCGTTGTTGGTGCGATCGTCTCTGGTGGTACCACTGATGATGCGACGCCGACATTGAGCGGTACGGCAGAAGCCGGCAGCACGGTGAGCGTCTACGACGGCACGACGCTGCTGGGTACCACAACAGCGGACCCCTCCGGAAACTGGACCTTCACGCCGAGCACGGGTTTGGGAGAGGGTGCACATGCGATCACGGTGACTGCAACGGATACGGCAGGCAACGTGAGTGCTCCGAGCGCATCGTTCGCGATCACAGTCGATACGACAGCCCCGGCGATTCCGACGGTGAACGCGACGGACGGAACGTCGCTGTCGGGCACGGCCGAAGCAGGCGCAACGGTCAATATCGATACGAACGGCGACGGCACGCCGGATGCAACCGTGACGGCCGACCCGAGCGGCGCATGGACATATACGCCGTCGACCCCGCTGCCGGTCGGCACGGTGATCGGCGTGACGGTCACCGATGCAGCGGGCAATACGGGTCCGTCCGCATCGGTAACGGTGACGGGCGACACGACGGCGCCTGCGGCACCGATCATCGGCACCGTGACGGACGATGTGGGTTCCGTTCTTGGTGCGATCGTATCCGGCGCCAGTACTGATGACGCAACGCCTACGCTTGCTGGCACGGCGGAAGCGGGCAGCACGGTGAGTGTCTACGACGGCACGACGCTGCTGGGTACCACAACAGCGGACCCCTCCGGAAACTGGACCTTCACGCCGAGCACGGGTTTGGGAGAGGGTGCACATGCGATCACGGTGACTGCAACGGATACGGCAGGCAACGTGAGTGCTCCGAGCGCATCGTTCGCGATCACAGTCGATACGACAGCCCCGGCGATTCCGACGGTGAACGCGACGGACGGAACGTCGCTGTCGGGCACGGCCGAAGCAGGCGCAACGGTCAATATCGATACGAACGGCGACGGCACGCCGGATGCCACCGTGACGGCGGACCCGAGCGGCGCGTGGACGTACACCCCGTCAACCCCGCTGCCGGTCGGCACGGTGATTGGCGTGACGGCCACCGACGCGGCAGGCAATACGGGTCCGTCTGCATCGGTGACGGTGACGGGCGACACGACGGCGCCTGCGGCACCGGTCGTGGTTAGCATCACGGACGATGTGGGTTCCGTTGTTGGCGCGATCGTTTCCGGCGGCAGTACGGATGACGCAACGCCTACTCTTGCTGGCACGGCAGAAGCGGGCAGCACGGTGAGCGTCTATGACGGCACGACGCTGCTGGGCACGACGACGGCGGATCCGTCTGGAAACTGGACGTTCACGCCGACCACGGCACTGGGTGAAGGTGCACACAGCCTGACCGTCACCGCAACGGACACCGCAGGCAACGTCAGCGCGCCGAGCACGGCATTCAACCTGACGGTGGACACGACGGCGCCGGCGATTCCGACGGTGAACGCGACGGACGGTACATCGCTGTCGGGCACTGCCGAGGCGGGCGCAACGGTCAACATCGACACGAACGGCGACGGCACGCCGGACGCCACCGTGACGGCCGATCCGAGCGGTGCATGGACGTACACGCCATCGACCCCGCTGCCGATTGGCACGGTGATCGGTGTGACGGCCACCGACGCGGCAGGCAACACCGGCCCGTCCGCATCGGTAACGGTTGCAGACCTGACGGCGCCGGCCGCACCGATCATCGCCACCGTCACGGACGACATCGGTTCGATCACCGGCCTGCTGACGACTGGTGCTACGACGGACGACACGACCCCGACGCTTGCCGGCACGGCAGAAGCAGGCAGCACGGTGAGCGTCTATGACGGCACGCTGCTGCTGGGCACGACGACGGCAGACCCGTCCGGAAACTGGACGTTCACGCCGACCACCGGCCTGGGTGAAGGCGCACACAGCCTGACCGTCACCGCAACGGACACGGCAGGCAACGTCAGCGCGCCGAGCGCGTCGTTCGCGGTCACGGTCGATACGACCGCCCCGACCGCGACGGCCACGCTCACGACCCTGACCGACAACACCGGCGTGCCCAACGACTGGATCACCGGCGACACGACCCCAACGTTGGGCGGCACGCTGAACGCGGCGCTCGGCGCGGGCGAGGTCGTCCAGGTCAGCCTCGACGGCGGCGCACACTGGACCAACGCGACCGTCAGCGGCACGAACTGGACCTGGTATACGCAGGGCGTGTTGTCCGCGGCCGACTACACGGCGACGGTGCGCGTCGTCGATGCGGCGGGCAACCTCGGCCCGACGACCTCGCAGCTCTTCACGATCGATCCGAACGTCGCACCGGTCGTATCGGCGCAGTCGTCGGGGAACCTGCTCGGGATCATCGGCGCGAATCTGCTCAACCTGATCGATTTCAGCACGCAGCAGGCGTTCTCCGCATCGGACTACAACAACAACCTCGATCACGTGACGCTGCACTACGGCGGATTGATCGGCCTCGGCGCGCTGCAGTTCAACGCGAACCAGGCGCTGGCGAACGAGTTGGGGCTGCACTTCAACGTCGTCAACAACCCCGGGATCCTCGGCTTGATCGGGCCGTCGTCCGACCTGACGATCACGGCGGCCGACGGCGGCACGATCGACAACCTGAAGCTCAACGAGTTTCTCGGTTCGATCACGCTGAACGGCGGGCTGATCAGTATCAGCGCGCTCGACAGCGTGACGATCTCCGCGACCGACAAGACGGGCCTGTCGGCGTCGGCCACGGCCGGTCAGTTGCTGAATGCGAACCTGCTCGGCTCGACGCAGTCGACGTCGATCATCGAGGGTACGTCGGGCAGCGACACCGTCACCGGCACGTCCGGCAACGACCGCCTGTACGGCTACGGCGGCGACGACGTGCTGAACGGCGGCGACGGCAACGACCTGCTGCGCGGCGGTGCCGGCAACGACACGCTCAACGGCGGCAACGGCAACGACATCCTGATCGGCGGCGCCGGTAACGACACGCTGACGGGCGGCGCCGGCACCGACGTGTTCCTGTGGGAAGTCGTCGGCGCGGACAACACCGGCGGCAACGGCCAGGACGTCATCACCGACTTCCAGCTGGCCAGCGGCCCGAACGATACGAGCGGCGACAAGATCGATCTGTCGAAGCTGCTGGTCGGTTACACGGCCGATGCGGACGGCCCCGCGCACTACGTGGACGGCGTGCCCACGATCGATGCGGGCGACACGATCGGGCAGTTCCTGTCGGTGACGAACGTCGGCGCCGATACGGTGATCAGTATCGACCGCGACGGCGCCGGGACGGCGTTCGGTTCCGAAACCCTCGTCACGCTGAACAACGTGACGACCAACCTGGAGACCCTGCTCGCGAACCAGCAGATCATCGTCTGACCGCAGCGCAACGGGGAGGCCGGCCTGCCTCTCCGACACGGCGAGCCCCGTCGCATCGCGACGCGGGCTTGCCCGACGCATATCCATCCCCGCGGCAAGCGGGGTCTGCTTTGCCGGACGGCTCGCCGCCGGCGTCCCGATGATGCTCAAGACAACCGCTCGTTTCAGCTACACCTTGCGTCGCGCCGTTTGCGCGGTGCGTGCCGTTTTCCATCCAGGCCATGTGTTGTTCGCGATCGCGTTGCTCGACACCGCAGCGGCGGCGTTCGCGTCGTCGTCGCCGCTGCCGAGCGGCCGGTTGACCGATTCGTTCGAGACCGCGGCGCGCGCACCGGCCGACACGGTCCATGCGGCCGCGGCGCCGTCAGCGCATTCATCGCCACCCGCGCCACCCGCGCCGCCCAGGCCGGCCGCTGCGCCAGTGCGGACGGCGATGGCGACGGCGTCGTTCGTGCCGCTGCCGGCCGGCATGCCCGCTGCCGCACCGCGCCGGCACGTGGCGCCGCCGTTGCCGCCCGTGGACCCGGCGCGGCGCATCGTCCTCGCGAACCTGTCCCGCGCGATGGCGCCGATCGATCCGCAAGCGCCGGTTTCGCCGCTGCATGACGGGATGACGGCAGGGGTGACGACGATCACGCCGGACAGACCGGACGCGCTCGATGTCCCCGCTGCCGGCCGCGTCGAGGATGCCGAGGATGCCGCCGGCGACTCGGGCGAGACGCTGCGCATCGCGCTCGATCGTCTGACGCTGCGCGACGCGGTCGGCGTCGCGATCGCGCGCCATCCGGACATCGGCCGCGCGCATGCGGAAGTGGCGCAAAGCGTATCGGAGGTCGAGGTCGCGAAGGCGGCCTGGTACCCGAAGATCGACTACGGCGTGCGTCCCGGCTATGGCGGCAGCTTCGGCAGCAACGGCAACCGTACCGGCACGCGCGCATCGATCGGCGTGTCGCAGTTGCTGTACGACTTCGGCCGCACGTCGGGCCGGATTTCCGCGGCGGACGCGACGCGCAGCCAGAAGCAGTATCAGCTGGCCGACACGATCGAGACGGTCGCGTACCAGACGGCGTCGACGTTCGTCGAACTGGCCGCCAGCCAGGACGTCGTCGCCGCCGCGCGGCGCCAGGTCGTCGCGCTGAGCGACACGCGCACGAAGATCCTCGATCGCGTGCGGGCCGGACTATCGGTTTCGTCGGACCGCAACCTGGTCGAACTGGCGATCCTGCATGCGCAGGCGGAAGTGCTGAAGGCCAACACGCGTTTCGACGTCGCCGCCGCGAAGCTCACCGAACTGATCGGCGCGCGCCCGCGGCGCGTGGCGAATCTCGGCGGCACGGTGGATTTCGTCGGCGATCTCGGCTATGCCGGCGGCGACATCGAGCGCACGCCGTCGGTGCTTGCCGCGGCGGCGGCCGTCGATGCGGCCGATGCGCGCGTGCGGGTCGCGCAGTCGGAGCGCTTCCCGTCGATCGGTATCGGCGCGAGCCGTTCGATATCGAGCGGCCGCCCGAACGCCACCAACGACACGTGGATCGGTTTCGCGGTGAGCGGCAATTACTCGCTGGGCGGCCTGGCGAAACACCAGATCGCGGCCGCCGAAGCCGAACTGCGCGCGAACCGCGAAAGCCTCGAGAACCGGCGGCTCGTCACGCGCAGCGCGCTCAAGTCGGCGGAGATCGAAGCGTCGGGCGCCGCGGCGCGCCTGAACAGCTACGAGAAGGTGACCGCGCTGTCGCGGGCGTCGCGCGACCTGTACTGGCAGGAATACATCCTGAACAAGCGTACGTTGACCGATGTCGTGAATCCGGAGCGCGACATCTTCGAATCGGAAGTCGAGTCGATCAACGCACTCGCCGACGGCGCGATTGCGCGCATCAAGGCATACGTGGCAGTCGGCAAGTTCGTCGAATTGCTGCGCGAACACGAGGGGAGTCGTCATGAATGATGCGTTTCGCGCCGGCCGCGATGCCGGCGCCGACGTCGCACGCTGGGCCGACCCGCTGATTTTCGCGGCGCGGCATCTCGGCCTGGCCGTGTCGCCGGAACAGGTGCGCGGCGCGGCATCGTGGGCGAGCGTCGCGGACCCGGACGCGGCCGTCGTCGAAGTCGCCGCGTCCGCAGGCCTGGCCGCGCAGTTCGTCGCATTGCCGCCGGCGCGGCTCACGCCGGCGATGCTGCCGGCGCTCGCCGTGTTCGACGATGCGCATGTCGGTGTGATCGTGTCGGTCGCGGCGGGACGGGCGGTCGTTCAGTTCGTCTTCGACGGCAAGCCGCTCGAACGCGCGATCGAGCTGGACGCGCCGGCGCCCGCGTGGCCGGCCCGCGTGCTGATCGTCCACGAGCGGGTCGCGCGGCGCGACGAGCGCGTCGACGGCTACCTGTCCGTCAAACCCGACACCTGGCTGCACGATCTGTTCTCGGCGCAATGGAAGGTGTTGCTCGATCTCGGCGCCGGCTCGCTGTTCGGCAATCTGCTCGCGATCGCGACGTCGCTGTTCGCGATGCAGGTGTGGGACCGCGTGGTCCCGGCGCGGGCGACGCATACGCTGTGGGTGCTGGCGTCGGGTGTCGTGCTCGCGCTCGCGCTGGAACTGCTGCTGCGTACCGCGCGCGTGTCGATTGCCGATCATTTCGGCAAGCAGGCGGACCTCAAGCTGTCCGCGATGTTCTTCGCGCGCGTGCTCGACATCCGCAACGACGCGCGGCCGCGCTCGCCGGGCACGCTGGTCGCCCAGCTTCGGGACCTCGAACAGCTGCGCGAGCTGTTGACGTCGAGCACGATGGGCGTGCTGATCGACATCCCGTTCGTCGTCACGTTCCTGTTCATCATCTGGCTGCTCGGCGGGCCGCTCGCGTTCGTGCCGCTCGCGGCGATCCCGCTGCTGATCCTGCCGGGCGTGCTTGCACAGATCCCGCTGGCGAAGCTGTCGAACCGAGGGCTCGAGGAATCGGCGCTGCGCAACGCGATCCTGATGGAAGCGATCTATCGCGCCGAAGACATCAAGGCGTTGCAGGCGGAGCCGCGATTCCGGCAGCTGTGGGCGCATACGAATCGCGTGAATGCCGATATCGGCTTGCAGCAGCGCCGGCTGGCGGGCCTGCTGGTCAATCTCGCGCAGACGGTGCAGCAGCTCGCCTACGCCGGCGTGCTGGTCGCCGGCGTGTACGGCATCCTGGACTCGAGCCTGTCGTTCGGCGCCGTGCTCGCCTGTTCGATCCTGACGAGCCGTACGATCGCGCCGCTGGGGCAGATTCCTGCCGTGCTGTCGCGCATCCAGAACGTACGGGCGGGCAAGAAGGGGCTCGACAACCTGCTCGCGCTGCCGGTCGACCACGATCCGGCGGTCGATGCGTATCACAAGCCGGCGCTCGTCGGCCGATATCGCTTCGAGCAGGTCGGATACAGCTTCGATCCGCAGGAAAAACCCGTGCTCAGTATTCCGAATCTGTCGATCGAGCCCGGCGAGCGGGTCGCGATTCTCGGCCGCGTCGGCGCGGGAAAGTCGACGCTGCTGAGGCTGTTCGGCGGGCTCGCGACGCCGGTGCAGGGGCGCATCCTGTTCAACGACACGCCGATGCCGCTGATCGACGTCGCCGATGTCCGCCGCGACGTCGGGATGCTGCTGCAGGAATCGAGCCTCTTCTACGGCACGCTGCGAGAGAACCTGCTGATCGCGAATCCGCTCGCCAGCGACGACGCGATGCTCGCCGCGATGAAGGTCGCGTGCGCGGACCAGTTGCTGCTGCGGCAGCCGCACGGCCTCGACATGAAGCTGCGCGAAAGCGGCCTTGGCCTGTCCGGCGGCCAGAAGCAGGCGCTGATGCTGGCCCGCGTGATTCTGCGCTCGCCGAACGTGTTGCTGCTCGACGAGCCGACCGCCTCGCTCGACGAGGCGACCGAGCGGGCGATCGTCGAGCGCCTGCAGCAATGGCTGGGCAATCGCACGTTGATCGTGGCGACGCATCGTTATCCGGTGCTGTCGATCGTCGATCGCATCATCGTGCTCGATGGCGGACGCGTGGTGCGCGACGGTCCGAAAGACGAGGTGCTGGCCGCGTTGCGCGGCGCCGGCACGCCGGCGCCGGCGGCCGGCGGCTCGCGTCCGGTGGCGGCGCAGATGGCGGGAGAGGCGCAATGAGCGATTTCCCGTGGTCGGCGCACCGCGTGCGCGAAGCGGCACCCGCCCGGCGGATGCTGTGGCTGATCGTCGCCGCGCTGACGATCTTCCTCGTGTGGTCCGTGTTCGCGAACCTCGACGAAGTCGCGGTCGGCGAAGCCAAGGTCACGCCGGCATCGAAAGGGCAGGTCATCCAGAGTCTCGAAGGCGGCATCCTGCTGGAGCTGGCGGTGCGCGAGGGCGACGTCGTCGACGCGGGCCAGCGGCTCGCGACGCTCGATCCGGTGCTCGCGCGCGCGTCGATGGAGGAAACGCTCGAGCGGATCACCGCATTGCAGGGCCGCGCCGCGCGGCTGTATGCGGAGATGAACGACCTGCCCGGCATCGACTTCCCGGCGGAACTCGCGAACGAGAAGGCCGTGACCGCGCGCGAGCGTCAGCTGTTCGTCGCGAACCGGCGCGCGTTTCGCGAAAACGTCGCCAACCTGCGCGAACAGTTGCGCCTCGCCGAGGACGAGCTCCGGATTGCGTTGCCGCTGCTGAAAACCGGCGCGACCAACGAGGTGGAGGTGCTCCGGCTGCGTCAGAAGGCCGCCGAATTCTCGACGAAGCTCGCGGCGGCGCAGAGCGAGTACTACGTCGCGCTGAAAGCCGACTACTCGAAGACGATGGCCGATCTCGAACCGTTGCTCAAGGTTCGCGAAGGCCGTGCCGATCAATTGCGACGAACCGTGATTCGTGCGCCGGCGCGCGGCATCGTGAAGGACATCCGCGTGTCGACGGTCGGCGGCGTGATTCCGCCGGGCGGCATGCTGATGGAAATCGTGCCGCTCGACGACCAGTTGCTGATCGAGGCGCGCCTCAGCCCTCGCGACATCGCGTTCGTTCATCCGGGGCAGGAGGCGACCGTGAAGATCACGGCGTTCGAATCGTCGATCTACGGCTCGCTGCCGGCGAAGGTCGAGCGGATTTCGCCCGACACGATCGAAGACCAGGTCGACCGGCGTGTGTACTACTACCGCGTCTACGTGCTCACGCAGCATGCGTATCTGGAAACCCGCGACGGCAAGCGGCATCCGATCCTGCCGGGCATGGTCGCGACCGCCGAGATCCGCACCGGGCGCCGCACCGTGTTCGACTACCTCGTCAAGCCGCTGAACCGGGCCGCCGAGGCGTTGCGCGAACGCTAGTGCGCCGGGCGCGGCAGGATCATGCGGGCGGCGCCGAATCGCTGCCAGCGGTGGGCGTAACCCGGGTCCCGTTGGCTTGCCCCAGCGCGTTGAACCCGAGCGATGCCACGCTGCCGCCGGTCAGTCATCGCGACCGGCGCCGTACCCGGGCGGTGTCGGCGCCGACACCGGCCGATTACCCAGCCGGTCGAGCACCGCCTTCCAGTCGAACGGCAGCAGCGCGTGGTAGTCGAGGCCGCCGGCGGCCATCCTGTCGATGAATTCGTCCTGCACGCGAGCGCATGCTTCGCTCATCTCCGGCGCAACGCCGCCTTCGCGCAGCGTGTCGCACACTTCGCGCATCTCGGCCGCGCGCCGGCGCCCATGCTCGGCGACGCGGCCGATCAGATAGCCGGGCAGGTCGGGCCGCGTCGCGAACGTGTCGAAGGTCTGCCGCAGCGACGCGAGCACCAGCGCGTCCGCACCATACGCGCGGGCCGCGCTCAGGCATTCGACGGTGAGCGCCTCGATCCCCTTGATCATCACGCTGCGGCACATTTTCGCGGCCGACGCGGTGCCGACGCGTGTCGACACGGCCTGTGCAGTGAAGCCCAGCGTGGTCAGCTCGCGTGCGATCGCGTCGGCCGACGGACCGGCCAGCAGCATCGGCACTGCGAGGCCGTGCGGCGGCACGGGCGCCATCACCGCCGCTTCGACGTAATGGCCGCCGGCGGCTTCGATCAGCTGCTGGCCGTGCTGCTTCAGTGCCGGCGATACCGAGTTGAGGTCGATGAACGTCTGGTCCGCCCGGATGTGCGCGGCGACCGCGGCGGCGACTTCCGCGTCGGACGATGCCGTCACGGCCGACACGATCCATTGCGCGTCGCGGATCGCGGCGGCGACCGTCGACGCGGCTTCGACATGCACGCGCGTAGCCTTGTCGCGCATCGCGCTCGCGGTCCTTGCATCGTCGAGCTGCCGGTCGTACATCGTCACGCGGACGTTGCGCGCGGCGAGTGCGCCTCCGAGCAGGCTGCCCGCTTCGCCGAAGCCGATGAACGCTATCGTCGGGTCGATCATGCGTGTCGCTCCTGATGAAGGTGATGCGCGGGCTGGCCGTCCGGTATCGCGACGCGTGATGGCAGCGTCGCGCTTCGGCCGGCAGCCGCAGGGTATATCGACCGAATTGTGCGGCAACGCATGGGGTGGGTGCGATGCGAATCCGGCGCGGCAGCCATGCGCTTTCGTTATCGCGCAGCGGCCGTAGCGTGCGGCGTGCGCGCGACTTCGGTCGCGACCACACGGATCGCATCGATCAACGCGCGTGCCGCCGGCGACGGTGGGCTGCCGGTGCGTGTCATCAGGCCAATGTCGCGGGCCGTTTCGCGCATCGGCACGTCGAGCACGGCCAGCAACCCCGCGTCGCATTCGTAGCGCAGTTGCTGCGCGGACAGCACCGCGAGCATGTCGCTATGCAGCAGCAGGCCGCGAATCACCGCGAGATCGGCACTTTCGACCGTCGGCATCGGCGGCTTGAGTTTCATGCGCCGGAACAGCGATTCGAACAGCCCGCGCGCGGGCGAGTGGCTGCGCGGCAGGATCCATTGCGCGCCGGCGAGGCTCGCGAGCCCGAGGTTCCGGACGCCGGCGAGCGGATGATCGTGCCGCGCGAGCACGACGAGGTTCTCGGACATCAGCCGCTCGTTTTCGAGGTCGCTCGCCGGATCGCTCGTGCGCAACGCACCGAGGATGAAGTCGACGTCGCCCGCGCGCACGCCGGCAACGAGCGCCTCGTAGGCGCTTTCGTCGGTGATCACGCGCACCTTCGGAAACCGCGTGACGACGCGCGCGACCGCTTCGGGCAGTATCAGCGTGCGGCCGAGCGGCAGCGCACCGACGGTCACGATGCCCTGGATGCTGCCGTGCAGCGCGGCGACGTCGTCCGCGACGTGCCGCAGTTCGTTCAGCGCGCGCCGCACGTGCAGCAGGAACGTCTCGCCGTCGGCCGTCAGCAGCAGGCCGCGCGGATGTCGATGGAACAGCGCGAAACCCGCGCCGCTCTCGAGAATCCTGATCGCGCTGCTGACGGCCGGCTGCGTGACGCCGAGCGCACGCGCGGCGCTCGGCATGTGCCGGTGCCGTGCGAGCGTCGAGAACAGCTGGAGCCGCCGCGTGTTGAGCAGGTACGCGGGCAGGCCGCTGTCGGGTGACGCGCGGCGGCGCGACTGGCGCAGCGCACACCAGTTCGCGAGCGCGCCAAGTTCGGCGATCACGCGCTCGCCGCGCTTGAGCACCGCACGACCGACCGGCGTTGCGAGCATGCCGGACGGCTTGCGATCGAACAACGCCGCGCCGACGGCCGTTTCGAGTTCCTGCACCGCGCGCGTGACGGCCGACTGCGCGCGAAAGAGCGTCGCGGCGGCGCGGCTCACGCTGCCCGTCTCGGCAACGCGCCGCACCGCGTACAGGCAGGCAAGATTCGGAAGTTCGGTGTTGTCCATGGGCGTTCGGGCAGTGTGCGTCGCCGGCGGCGGCACGCGCGACATGCGTGCCGCCGTACGGCCCGCGCAGGCGATGCAGCGGGTTGAACGACTTTACCGGAACGGTGGCCGCGCAGCTTGCGTCGTGCTTGTCGATCCATCTGTTTTATTTATCGGCTGCGAATCGCCGGGCGACCGGTTGCGGCGCATGCGCCGCCGAACGCCGACGCGCGCGCGCCATATCCGGCGGGCTTCCGAGCCATCGGAGGCGCGGTTCGCATGCAGGTTGAAAGCCTGCCGGATAGGCGGCCTCCCCAAAATATAAGGGTTTACCCTAACTGTGTTGCATCGCCTGCGCCTGAGTAATTTCAATCCCGGGCGCCGCAAGCACGCGGTTGCCGGCACATCGGACCGCCATCTGATTCATTGTTCGTCCGATCACGAAAAGGGGCTGGCGTGCGGCGCGGCACCTGCAACTACGAGCGAGGCAGCGTAATGGGACGACAGCACATCATTGGAGCCGGCGCATCGGCGCGCAGCACGCGGCTGTCGGACACGATCCGCGCGGGCATTCGCGGCGGCTTCGCGGGCGCGGTGCTGATCTGGGTTTACGAGGCGCTCGTGTGGGTCGGCGCGCAGCACCTGATGCCGCTCGCCGGCATCCCGCGCAATGCGACGGGGCTCGTGTTCGGCAAGGCCGCACAGGACGCGCTCGGCATCGGCGCATACTTCATCGGCACGGCGATCCATTTCGTGTTCGCGCTGTCGTGGGGCATCGTGTTCGCGGCGATCTGGCCGTGGTTCCGCCGGCGCGGCTTCGAGGCGACGTTCGTCGCGCTGTTCTTCGCGATCGTCGCATGGATCGTGATGCACGCGCTGATCATGATCGCGTCGAGCAATCATCCGGACTATTTCGACCCGAACGTGATCATCGGCGGGTTCATGTCGCATTTCGTATTCGCCGTTCCGCTCGCGCTGGTCGTCAAGCGCAGCCTTGCGCTGCAGCCGGACGGCCGCGCGTAGCGAGCGAACGCGCACGCATTCAATCGGCAACGGCCGGCACGGCCGGACCGCATCAGAGCATCACGAAGGAGCATTGGCATGGCACGGATTATCGGAGGCGTCGCGGCCTCCCACACGCCCACGATCGGGTTCGCGTTCGACAAGAACAAGCGCGACGATCCGGTCTGGGCGCCGATCTTCGAAAACTTCGCGCCGCTGGCCGCGTGGCTCGCCGACAAGCGTCCCGACGTGCTGCTGTTCATCTACAACGACCACGTGACGTCGTTCTTCTTCGATCACTACTCGGCGTTCTCGCTCGGCGTCGGGCCGCAGTGGCATCCGGCGGATGAAGGCGGCGGCGCGCGCGACCTGCCGCCGGTCGCCGGCCATCCTGCACTCGCCGCGCATATCGGCCAGTCGCTGATGGCCGACGAGTTCGACATGTCGTTCTTCCAGAACAAGCCGCTCGACCATGGCTGCTTTTCGCCGCTGTCGGTGCTGTGTCCGCACCGCCCCGACTGGCCGGTACAACTCGTGCCGCTGCAGATGGGCGTGCTGCAGTTGCCGGTGCCGTCCGCGCGCCGCTTCTACCGGCTCGGCCAGGCGCTGCGCCGTGCGATCGAAAGCTTTCCGGAGGACCTGCGCGTCGCGATCGTCGCGACCGGAGGACTGTCGCATCAGGTGCATGGCGAGCGTTCGGGCTTCAACAATCCCGAATGGGACGCGCGTTTCCTCGATCTGCTCGAGCGCGACCCCGAGCGCCTGGCTGGCATGCCGCTCGGCGAATACGCGGCGCTCGGCGGCTTCGAAGGCGCCGAGGTCGTGATGTGGCTCACGATGCGCGGCGCGTTGCCGGCGGGCGTCGTGTGCCGGCACCGCGGCTACTACCTGCCCTCGATGACGGGGATTGCGACGGCCGTCTACGAGCCGGCGGACACCGACGTCGACGAGACAGCGGCCGAGCGCCACCGGCAGCGGATCGCGGCCGAACTCGCCGGCGTCGAGCAACTGCCCGGCACCTATCCGTTCACGATCGAGCGGGCCGTGCGTGCGTACCGGATCAACGACTATCTGCACCGGATGATCGAGCCCGCGCATCGCGCGCAGTTCGTGAGCGACCCCGAAGCGAGCTTTGCCGCGGCGGACCTCAGCACGGAGGAGCGCGACCTGATCCGCCGGCGCGACTGGCTCGGCCTGCTGCGCTACGGCGTGATCTTCTTCCTGCTCGAAAAGCTCGGCGCGGTGACGGGCGTATCGAACCTGCATATCTACGCGGCGATGCGCGGCGAATCGCTGGAGGATTTCCAGCGCACGCGCAACGCGCCGGGCGCGCTGTACTCGGTGGCTGGCAAGAGCGCCGGGCCGCTCGGCTGGGACGGCGCGGACACGCCGGGCAACACGTAACGCAGGACGAAGGCGCCCGGGATCGCGGCGCCTGCGGGACCGGGAGGCCGACACGCCGGAAGCGTGCCAAACCATATAAATAGGATGACGAATCGATAGGTCGATCGTCGCCAAGGAGACAGGAGAGTCATGATGGCAAGTGGAAAGACAATCGACATCAAGTCGTTCATCGACGAGCGGCCGGTGTCGCGTTACCAGTGGCTGCTGGTCGTGCTGTGCTGCCTCGTCGTGATCGCCGACGGGATGGACGTCGCGATCATGGGATTCGTTGCGCCGTCGGTGATTCGCGACTGGGCGATCTCGCGGCCGGAGTTCGGCCTCGTGATGAGCGCGGCGCCGATCGGACTCGTGATCGGCGCGCTGCTGGCCGGTCCGAGCGCCGACCGGTTCGGGCGCAAGCGCGTGCTGATCGCGTCGGTGTTCCTGTTCGGCGTGTTCACGATCTTGACCGCGCACGCGCACTCGCCGTTCGAGATGGCGATGCTGCGGCTGCTGACCGGCATCGGTCTTGGCGCGGCGATGCCGAACACGACGACGCTGTTGTCGGAGTACGCCCCGCAGCGGATGCGCGCGCTGATGATCACCGTGATGTTTACCGGCTTCAACCTCGGCTCGGCGCTGATCGGTTTCGTTGCCGGCTGGCTGATTCCGCTGCACGGCTGGCGCGCCGTGCTGCTGTTCGGCGGCGCGCTGCCGCTGCTGCTGATTCCGCTCCAGCTTTGGCTGCTGCCCGAATCGGCGCGGCTGCTGGCCGTGCACGGCGCGCCGTCGCAGCGCATCGGCGCGCTGCTGAACCGCGTGTGCGGCGGTCGATTCAGCGGCGACGAGACGTTCGTGTCGAACGAGCCGCCGCTGCCGACGCGCAAGCCGATCGGCGTGCTGTTCTCGCAAGGCTACGGCCGCGTGACGCTGTCGTTGTGGATCACCTATTTCATGGGTCTGCTGGTGATCTATCTGCTGACCGGCTGGCTGCCGACGCTGATCAAGGACGCGGGCCTGTCCGTCAGCACGGCCGCGAACGTGACGGCGATGTTCCAGATTGGCGGCACGATCGGCGCGATCGGGGTGGGCTGGCTGATGGATCGCGTACGGCCGGCGCCGGTGATCGGTATCGCGTATCTCGGTGGCGGGCTGTGCGTGGTCTTGCTCGCATGGGCCGGTGCGTTGTCGTCGTCGCTCGCGCTGCTCGTGTTCGCGGCCGGCTTCTGCATGAGCGGTGCGCAGACCGGGCTGAACGCGTATGCGCCCGGTCGCTATCCGACGGTTGCACGCGCAACTGGCGTGAGCTGGATGCTCGGAATGGGCCGCTTCGGCAGCATCTTCGGCTCGGCGATCGGCGGCGCGCTGCTCGGTTTCGGCTGGAAGTTCGACGCGATCCTGTCGATGCTCGCGGTGCCGGCGGTGCTGGCGGCCATCGCGATCATGACGACGCAGCGTGCGGCCGCACCCGAACCGCAGGAACTCGAAAACCCGGCGCACTGACGCACGTCGCACACCGCCGTCCGGCGCGGTCGTCGGCAGGGTGCCGGACACCTCATCAAATGCAGGAGCATCAATGATCATCGACATCCACGGCCACTACACCACCGCGCCGAAGGCGCTGGAAGCGTGGCGCAATCGCCAGATCGCGGCGCTCGGCAGTCCGTCGGAGCAACCGAAGGTGGCCGAGCTGAACATCGGCGACGACGAACTGCGCGAATCGATCGAGCACAACCAGCTGCGGCTGATGCGCGAGCGCGGCCTCGACCTGACGATCTTCAGCCCGCGCGCGAGCTTCATGGCGCATCACATCGGCGACTTCGCGGTGTCGAGCACGTGGGCGGCCGTGTGCAACGAGCTGTGCCATCGCGTGCATCGCCTGTTTCCCGATCACTTCGTGCCGGCCGCGATGCTGCCGCAAAGCCCGGGCGTCGATATCGCGACCTGCATTCCGGAGCTCGTGCGCTGCGTCGAGGAATACGGCAACGTCGCGATCAACCTGAATCCGGATCCGTCCGGCGGCCACTGGACGAGCCCGCCGCTGTCGGATCGCTACTGGTACCCGATCTACGAGAAGATGGTCGAGTACGACATTCCCGCGATGATCCACGTGAGCACGAGCTGCAACGCGTGCTTCCACACGACCGGCGCGCACTACCTGAACGCCGACACCACCGCGTTCATGCAGTGCCTGACCTCCGACCTGTTCCGCGATTTCCCGACGCTGCGCTTCGTGATCCCGCATGGCGGCGGCGCGGTGCCGTATCACTGGGGACGGTTTCGCGGGCTCGCGCAGGAACTGAAGAAGCCGCTGCTGAAAGACCATCTGCTGAACAACGTGTTCTTCGATACGTGCGTGTATCACCAGCCCGGCATCGATCTGCTGACCGGCGTGATTCCGGTCGACAACATCCTGTTCGCGAGCGAGATGATCGGCGCGGTGCGCGGCATCGATCCGGAAACCGGTCACTACTACGACGACACGAAGCGCTACATCGACGCGTCGTCGCTCGATGCGCAAGCGCGTCACAAGATCTACGAAGGCAATGCGCGGCGCGTGTATCCGCGTCTCGATGCGCAACTGAAGGCGAAGGGGCTTTGATCATGACTGAACTCGGCGTGGTGTACCGCACGATCCAGCGTGCGGACCAGGATGTGGCGGCGCGGCTCGGCGCGCTCGGCTCGGCGACGGTGCACGAGGCGATGGGCCGCACGGGGCTGCTGAAGCCCTACATGCGGCCGATCTATCCGCGTGCGCACGCGTCCGGTACGGCCGTCACGGTGCTGCTGCATCCGGGCGACAACTGGATGATGCACGTGGCAGCCGAACAGATCCGGCCCGGCGACGTGGTCGTCGCGGCAATCACCGAGGATTGCACGGACGGCTATTTCGGCGACTTGCTCGCCACGAGCTTCAAGGCACGCGGCGCGCACGCGCTGATCATCGATGCCGGCGTGCGCGACGTCGCGGTGCTCGAGGCGATGCAGTTCCCGGTCTGGAGCAAGGCGATTTCGGCGAAAGGCACGATCAAGGCGACGCTCGGTTCGGTGAACGTGCCCGTCGTTTGTGCGGGTGCGCTCGTCCACCCCGGCGACGTGATCGTCGCCGACGACGACGGCGTGGCCGTGGTGCCGGCCGCGCGTGCGGCGCAGGTGCTCGAGAAGGCGGTGGCCCGCGAAGCGAACGAAGCGGCGAAGCGCGCGAAGCTCGCGTCCGGCGTGCTCGGCCTCGACATGTACGACATGCGCGAGCCGCTGCGGCAGGCCGGCCTGCGCTACATCGACTGATGCGGGCGGACGCGATGATGCGGACACCGGAAGCGGCTGTGGCCGTCACGGGCATTTCATCGATGGCGACGCGGCCGGTGCTCACGCGGCTCGCCGCCGCTTACGAGCGCGACACGGGCACACGCGTCGCGATCACGTCGGTGGGCGGCGTCGACGCCGCCCGGCGCGTGCGCGACGGCGAGCCGTTCGATGTCGTCGTGCTCGCGTCCGATGCGATCGAGCGGCTCGCGGCGGATGGCCACGTCGAGCCGGGCAGCTGCGTGGACGTCGCGCGATCGGGCATCGCGGTCGCGGTCGCGAGCGGCGCGCCGCGGCCGGACATCGGTACCGAAACTGCATTGCGCGATGCGATCCTGAGCGCCGGCCGGATCGGCTATTCGACCGGGCCGAGCGGTACGCACCTGACACGCCTGTTCGCCCGCTGGGGCATCGCCGACGCGATCGCGCCGCGCATCGTACAGGTCTCGCCCGGCGTGCCGGTCGGCGCGTTGATCGCATCCGGCGACGTCGAGATCGGCTTTCAGCAGATGAGCGAGCTGATGCACGTGCCGGGTGTCGAAGTTGTCGGCGCGCTGCCCGCCGCGGCGCAGGCGGTGACGGTGTTCGCCGCCGCAGTCTTGGCCGTCGCGCACGATCGCGCGGCCGCGGCGCGGTTCGTCGCGTATCTGGCGTCGCCGCAAGCCGCACACATCAAGCGGGAATACGGGATGGAGCCTGCATGACGCCGATACGACCGGATCGATAAGCGAATCGGATGGGATTCGCCGTTCTTCGCAACGGGTTCCCGCGATGAGTTAGTTATGCTGATGAAGTGGTGAGTGACGATCCGGATCGCGCGATCCATCGAAGAATCAATACAGCTCGCCGTGCCGCCCGGCCCGGGCGAGCGGCATATCCAGCAAAAGACAGGAGACAAGCATGCAGACGAAATGCAGGGCAGGGTGGATGGGGCGCGCATGGCGTCGCGCGGCGTGCGTAAGGTGCGATGCGCTGACCAGGGCGCTGGCGATCGGCATCGTATGGCTGTGTGCTGCGTTGACGGGCTGGCCGAGTGCAGCGAATGCAGCAAGCGCCGCCGGACTTGCGAATCTTCCCGCGGTGATGCCCGCGATGTCGTGCCCGTCGGTCGCGGCGCTCGACCTGAGCGGCGCGACCGACGGCACCGTCACGATCACGTCGGCGGTGCTGCTGCCGGCTGGCACGGTCGTCGGCAACAATACGTTGCCGGCGCCGGTGTGCGACGTGAAGGGCACGATCGGTCCGGGCGCGTCGCTGTTCGAACTGCAGCTGCCGACGCAGGGCTGGACGCAGCGTTACCTGCAGACCGGTTGCGGCGGCCTGTGCGGCAACCTGTCCGTCAACGCGCCGATGGCATCGACGTGCGTGCCGGTGACGAACGGGACGATCGCGATGGCCGCGACCGACATGGGCCACGAAGGCGGCAACGACGGCTCCTGGGCGCTCGACCCGAAGGCGAAGCTCGACTTCGCATACCGCGCCGAACACGCAACGGCTCAGGTCGCGAAGGCAATCATCGGCAAGTTCTATGCACGGCCCGCGCGCTATGCGTACTTCGACGGCTGCTCGGACGGTGGCCGCGAGGCGCTGATGGAGGCGCAGCGCTTCCCCGACGATTTCGATGGCATCGCCGCCGGTGCGCCGGCGAACGACCTGATCGTGCAGAACACGTTCCACCATGCATGGCCGAACGCGGTCAACACCGACCCGAAGACGGGCAACGCGATCCTGCTCGCCGGCAAGCTGCCGATGCTGCACGCGGCCGTGTTGAAGGCATGCGACGGGCTGGATGGCGTGGTCGACGGCGTGATCGACAACCCGCGCGCGTGTCGGTTCGATCCCGCGACGATCGTCTGCGCGCAAGGCCAGTCCACCGCGACCTGCCTGACGCCGCAGGAAGCCGACGTCGTCCGCCGGATTCACGACGGCGCGACGACCGCGGACGGTACGCGGCTCGAGCCGCTCGTCTCGCGCGAATGGGGCTCCGAGCTGAACTGGACGCTGTTCGTGCCGGCGACTGCTACCGCACAGAGCGGCACGATCGGCTTCGTGCTGCCGTTCCTGCGCTATCTCGACTACTACAACGCATCGTATCCGTCCGCCGCGATCGGCGATTTGAAGTTCACGCTCGACGGATTCGCGAAGACGGTACCGGTGTCGAACTACCTGGCCGCGACCGATCCTGACCTGAGCCGGTTCGCCGGGCGCGGCGGCAAGCTGCTGATGTGGCACGGTCTGGAAGACCAGCATATCTCGCCGCGATCGAGCATCGAGTACTACGAAGCAATGAAGCGCTACATGGGCGACGCAAGAGTCGACCGCTTCGCGCGCTTCTACCTGTTCCCGGGCGTTGCACACTGCGGCGGCGGGCAGGGGCCGAACGTGTTCGACATCCTGTCGCCGCTGATGGCGTGGACCGAGACGGGCGCGACGCCGGGCCGGATCGTGGCATCGATCGTCGACGGAAACGGTAATACGACGCGCACGCGTCCGGTGTTCCCGTATCCGGCTACCGCGCGCTACACGGGCACGGGCAGCACCGACGACGCGGCGAACTTCGTCGCCGATACGCCGAAGGCCGACCCGTTCGTCGATCTGCACTGGGCCGGCGAATGGCTGTACTCGCCGGGTTACGAAGCGCAATGTCAGGCCCAGGGTTCGCAACTCGTTTGCAAGGGCGGAAACGGCTGGCACGCGTATCGTCCGTGACCCGACGGCGGTACACGCCGATCACGACAACTCATACATTCAACAAGGCAAGGAAGGAGACGGATCGATGAAGAAGCAGGCATCACGGGTCGCGCTGACCGCCATCGCGATGGCGGCGGCTGCACCATCGTTCGCGCAGAGCAGCGTCACGCTGTACGGGATCGTCGACAACGGGATCGGCTACCAGAGCAACGCGACGGTGCTCGGCTCGACGAGCGGTGGGAAGTCGGTGGTCAGGATGAACCAGGGCGTGTGGGCCGGCAGCCGTTTCGGCTTGAAGGGTGCGGAGGATCTCGGCGGCGGCACGAAGGCGATCTTCACGCTCGAATCGGGTTTCAACTCGGGCACCGGCGCGACGCAGTACACCGATGCGATGTTCGGGCGGCAGGCGTGGGTCGGCCTGACCCATGCGACCTACGGTACGCTGAGCGCGGGACGGCAGTACGCGTCGTACTACCAGACGATGTCGGCGTTCAGCCCGACGACGTGGATCACCGGCTACTACGGCGCGCACCCGGGCGACGTCGACGGGCTCGACACGATTTACCGCGCGAACAACACGTTCGAATACACGTCGCCGAAATGGTACGGGCTGACGCTGAGCGGCTCGTATTCGTTCGGCGGCGTGGCCGGCAGCACCAATGCTGGTTCGACATGGGCAACCGGCATCCAGTACGCGGCCGGCCCGCTCGGTGTCGGCGTCGCGTTCGAGCGCGTGAACAATTCGAATACGGCCGGCGGCACATGGGGGGCGAATTCGACGACGTCGAACGGCGGCGCGCAGGTGGGCGTGTCGGCGCTCACGAACGGCTACCAGACCGCGAAGGCGCAGCAGCGGTTCGCGGTGGGTCTGAGCTACCGGTTCAGCGACGCGTGGGATGCGACGGCCACGTATACCAACACCCAATACATCCCGGGCACGGCGTCGAAGTTCGTCAACACCGCGATTTTCAACACGGCCGGTGCGGTGCTGCACTGGAAGCCGTCGGCTGTATGGGATGTCGGCGCAGGTTATGCGTACACGCGTGCGACCGAAGCGAACGGCATCACGGACAGCGCGCAGTATCACCAGTTCAACCTGTCGCAGTACTACTCGCTGTCGAAGCGCACGGGGCTGTACCTGCTTGAAGCGTATCAGCACGCGAAGGGCAAGACGCTCGGCACGAGCGGCGCGGGCAGCATCGTCGACGCGACCGCGACGCTGGGTGACGGGTTCAACTCCGCGCCGTCGTCGACCGGGAACCAGTTCGCGTTCGGTGCGGGCATCATTCACCGGTTTTAACCGCGCCGCGCGCGTTCCGGCGCTGGACAACGGCGGCGATACGTACGCGCGGCGTGGACACACGCCTGGCCCCGCGAATTGTCGAATCGCGCCGAAACCGGATAAACAGCGCGCAACTGTAGTTCGTCGGACTATTTCCCTGACGACACGAACATCGGTCCCCCGCTTGCCCGCATGAAATTGTCATGCTAGTTTTTCATGAAATTTCAAGGCGAAATTTTCACGGGAGCCCGCATGTTCGTGCAGTCCGACCGTCACGTCGCAAGCTACTACGCCGGTACCTATCCGGCGCCGATCCCGCATCGGCCGGCGCTGGACGAACGCATCGACGCCGACGTGCTGGTCGTGGGCGCGGGCTTCAGCGGCCTGCATACGGCGCTGCGGCTCGCGCTTGCCGGCAAACGCGTCGTCATGCTCGAAGCGAGCCGCGTCGCATGGGCCGCATCGGGCCGCAACGGCGGGCAGGCGCTGCTCGGCTGGTCGTGCGACATGCAGCCGCTCGAGGATGCGCTCGGCCGCGACGGCGCGCGCCTGCTGTGGGACAGCATGCGCTGGGCGGCGGCCGAGGTGCGCGAACTGTCGGCGCGGCACGGTTTCGACATCGACTACAGGCCAGGTAGCCTGTGGGCCGCGGTGCGGCCGCGGCGCGTCGCGATGCTGGCGCAAGCGCGCGACGAGGCGGCCGAGCGGTGGGGCTACGACCGGCTGCGCCTGATCGGGCGTGACGAGATACCTGAATGGATCGGCGGCACGCGCTATCTCGCCGCGCTCCACGATCCGGAGGCCGGCCACCTGAACCCGCTGAAGCTCGCGCTCGGCGTCGCGCGGACGATCGAGCGCGCGGGCGGCCGCATCTTCGAACGGAGCCGCGTGCTCGACTGTCGCGAGACGGCGAGCGGCCAAGTCGCCCGGACGGCGTGCGGCGAAGTACGCGCGGACGTGCTGGTGCTCGCCTGCAATGCGTACGTCGACCGGCTCGACCGCGACCTCGCGCGCCGGCTGCTGCCGGTCGGCACGTACCAGGTCGCGACGGCGCCGCTCGCGCCCGACGTCGCGCGTGCGCTGCTGCCGCGCAACAGCTGCGTGATCGACAACCAGTTCGTGCCCGACTATTTCCGCCTGAGCCCCGACAATCGGCTGCTGTTCGGCGGCGGCTGCACGTATCTCGGCGGCATCCCGGCCGATATCGCGGCGGCGACGCGCCCGCACCTCGAACGCGTGTTCCCGCAACTCGCCGGCGTGCCGCTCGACTACGCGTGGGGCGGTCACATCGACATCAGCATGCGCCGCACGCCGGACATCGGCCGCCACGGGCAGCGCTTCTGGCTGCAGGGTTTTTCGGGGCACGGCGTGCTGCCGACGCTCGCCGGTGCGCGCGCGGTGGCCGATGCCGTGCTCGGCGATGCCCAACTGCTCGCGCAGTACCAGCGCATCCGCAACCCGCGCTTTCCGGGCGGCGACCGGCTGGCCGCACCGCTCGAAGCGATCGGCAAGGCCTGGTACCGTCTGCGCGATACCGTTTGATTGCACCGGAATCCATCATGAACGAACAGGAAGAGATAGAAAGTCTGGCGATCCTGATCCGCGACCTGCGCAAGCATCGCAAGGTCACGCTGAGCGATCTCGCCGAACGGATCGGCCGCTCGGTCGGCTTTCTGTCGCAGGTCGAGCGTGGGCTGTCGCGTCCGACGGTCGCGGATCTTACCGCGATCGGCGAGGCGCTCGGTGCGCCGACCACGTATTTCTACAGCCTGAGCAAGCCGCGCAGCGTGCCGTGGGTCACGCGGCCCGGCGAACGCCGCACCGTGTATTACGCGGCCGGCATTACCGACATCCTCGTGTCGCCGAACATGCGTTCGCGCTTCTCGATCCTCGAAAGTCATCTCGGGCCGGGCGCGAGCAGCGGCGAGCGGCCGGTCGACGACAGCGACGAGCAGGGCGGCTTCGTACTCGAAGGAGAGCTGACGATCTGGATCGACGGCGACGACACGCCGGTCACGCTCGGCCCGAACGATGCGTTTCAGCTTCCCGCGCACAAGCGCTTCCGGTATGCGAACCTGACCGACGCGCCGACCCGCGTGATCTGGGTATTCACCTGAGTGGCCGGCGCGGCCGGCAGTATCGGAGGCCGCTGCGCCACGCCGCCTGTTTGAGTACTGATCGACATGCAGCGTGCGTTGCGCGCGCCGCATGAATCCGGTTCGCCGCGCTGCGGCGCCGACATACGAGACATGAAAAGGATGAGACATGGCTGACGTCGTTCCCGCGCTGGTCGGTGAAGTCCGCGCATTCCGGCAGGCGCACCCGGAGATCCGTTATGTCGACCTGATTTGCCTCGATCTCCCCGGGCATTTCTACGGCAAGCGCTATCCGATCGATGCGCTCGAGAAAATCGCATCGGGCGCGCTGCTGAAGCTGCCGCAGAACTGCGTGCTGCTCGGCACGCAGGGCGGCCTCTACAAGATCGGCGACTACTGCTTCAACGACGGCGATCCCGATGCGCCGCGCCGCCTGATACCCGGCACGCTGAAGCCGGTGCGCTGGGAGCGGCAGCCGCTCGCACAGATGCTGATCAGCTCCGACGGCACCGATTCCCCGATCGAATTCGAGCCGCGCGAGGTGCTCGCGCGCGTGCTGCGGCGGTTCGCGACGCGCGGCATCCGGCCGGTCGTCGCATTCGAGCTCGAGTTCTACCTGTTCGCCGCGCAGCTCGAGCACGGCATGCCGCAGTATCCGCGCGACCGCCTGAGCGACGACCGCGACGATCAGCCGAACATGCATATCGAACGCCTGTCGCGCTTCTCCGACGTGCTGCACGAGATGGTCGACGCCGCGCGCGAGCAGGGCGTCGATGCGACGGTGATCACCGCGGAGCTCGGTCCCGGTCAGTTCGAGATCAATTTCGGGCATACCGACGACGCGCTGCGCGCGGCCGACTGGTCGGCGCTGTTCTGCCGCAGCACGCGCGGCGTCGCGTTGCGGCATGGCTATCGCGCGAGCTTCATGGGCAAGCCGTACCTGCACGCGCCGGGCAGCGGGATGCACGTGCACGTGAGCCTGTACGACGAGGCGGGGCGCAACCTGCTGGCGGCGGACGGACAGCGGCCGCTGCGGCATGCGGTGGCCGGCTGCCTCGCGCTGCTGCCGCATTGCATGCCCGTGTTCGCGCCGAATCACAATGCGTTCCGGCGCTACGGGTCGATGGTGAACGCGGCGAGCCGCGCGAGCTGGGGTTTCGAAGATCGCGACGCGTGCATCCGGGTTCCAGAGTCGGATGCACGCAATCTGCGGATCGAGCACCGGCTCGCGAGCGCGGATGCGAACCCGTACCTGGTGCTTGCGGCGATCCTCAGTGGGATGGAGTACGGGCTCGATGCGCGGCTCGAGCCGATCGCACCGCTCAACGAGGATCGCGGCAGCGGCATCGATTTTCCGAAGGAGATGCTGTCGTCGGTCGCCGCGATGCAGGATCATCCGGCCGTGAGCGACGGGCTCGGCAGCGAGTTCGTGATGGTGTACTGCGAGAACAAGCGGCAGGAGGAGCTGGATTTCCGCAACGAGATCGGGGCGCGGGAGTATCGGTGGTTCCTGTGAACGCGGCGTGTGTCGAGGAAGCCGGTCAAGGCAGTGCGCGCCAGTAGCGCACTTCTTCGATCGGCGTACCGTCGATCTCGAAGGTCTTGATGTCGTCTTCGGAGACGAAGCCCTCGCGTTCATAGAATGCTCTTGCACGACGGTTTTCGACGAGTACCCAGAGCGATACCCATGCGTGGCCCGCGGCGTGCAGCGATCGGCATGCGTGCTCGACCAGCGCCGCGCCGATGCCTCGCCCGCAATGCGACGGATGCAGATAGATCGCTTCGATTTCACCCCACGCACGATCCTTGTCGGCGTCGCGCGTCGGACCATAGGCGATCCAGCCTGCCGCGTCGTCGCCCGTGAACGCGAGCGCGACACGCGGGCGACCGGCGTCGAGCGCGCCGCGCCACAAGGTCGTGCGTTTTTCGACCGAGAGACCGGCGAGGAACGGGGCCGGCATGATGCCCGTGTAGGTGGCCTGCCACGACGCGACGTGGATGTCGGCGATGGTCGGCGCGTCGGCGGATGTGGCCGCGCGGATGTCGATCGTCGTCGTGTTCGGTGTCATGCGTGCCCCGTGCGATCGGTTGCGGTATGCCGTGTGACTGCCTGGCCTTACTCGCCGAGCTTCGACGTCACGCATCCGGTGCTCGAGCATTCGCGCTCACGCTCGCGCAGGAACGACAGCCGCGACTGCGTCATGTCGTTCGCGCACTGGATATCGACGAGGTAGCTGCTGCCGCGCGTCTCGCTGCACTGCGCGTCGCGTTGTTTCAGCCACGCGAGCTGGCCGGCCTTCAGCGTCGCCTGTTGATCGCCGCTCAGTTGCTTGCGCAGCCGGCCGTATTCGTCGTTGAGATCGCGGTCGGACTGCGCGAACTGCGTGCTCGTGCAATACACCTGGTCGAACGCGCTGCGCGGTTTCCCGCAGCCGGCCGCGTGCGCGGCGAACGGAACGGCGAGTGCGAGCAATGCGGAGGAGGCGAGCAGATTCTTCTTCATGGTGATGCTCCTGGCTGGGTGAAAACCGTCGAATCCGACGGGCGATGATGTCGTTTATTCGGGTGTCGTACATGCGTCGATGCCGCCGGCGATCGCGGCGGACAGGCGCTGGATCGTCTCGCGCCGCGCGAGCCGCGCTTCTTCGTCCGGATTGACGATCACGCCGGCTTCGACGAGCACGGCCGGAATCGGCGCGGTACGCAGCACGACGAGATCGTCGAAGCGATGGATGCCGAGCGACGGATCGATCAGCGGGCGGTTCTCGCCGCGGATCGGCTGTGCGTGATAGAGCGAAGGCCGTTCGCCGGCCGCGACCAGCCGCTCGGCGATCGCCTTCGCGCAACGCAGGCTCTGCGCATAGTGCGGATTGCGCGCCGACACGAACACCGAGAAGCCGCGGAATTCGCGTTGCCGGCCCGCGTCGATGAACTGCTGCTGCATCGAGTCGTGATGGATCGACACGAACAGGTTCGCATCGGGCGCCTGCGTCGAGCGCTGATCGAGCGCGATCTCGCGGCCGTCCGCCGACGTGCGCAGCACGCGGTCGCCATGCGCGGCGAGTTTGTCGGCGACCGCGCCGGACAGGTCGAGGTTGTACAGGTATTCGACGCGGCCGCTTGCGCCGGTGGAGCCCGGATGCGCCGGCGTATGGCCGGTGTCGACGACGATATAGCGTCCGGTCGCGGGCTCGGTCACGGGCGTGCCGGCGGTGTCGGCCGCGTGCAGCGCCGGCGGTGCGCCGAGCAGCGGGGCGCACGCGAGCACGCGCGCGGCGGCGCGTACGAGTGGGCGAAGGCGTCGGAGGGTTCGATGCGTCATTGTTGTTGTCGAGGCGGGCGTACGGCGCGTCGATCGGCGCGCCACCGTCGGCCTGCTCGATGCAGTCGGAATGTCGCGCGATTATAGCGGGTGGCGGTGGCGCTGCAATGACGAAACGGCCGTTGTCGCACCGGCCGAAGGCGGAGGCTCAGCCAGCCGCGCCGGGGCTGCGGGCATGGCGTCAAGGGCGTCGCGCGCATGCCGGGATGGCTCGCGCGCAGCGTGAGGCCGGCGGCGCGCGCCGCTCAGTGCGGCAGCGCTTCAGCCTCGGCCCAGCGCTTGAACGAATCGAGACGCCGGCGCGTCTGCACGAGATAGAACGCGCCGATCAGCGGTTCGAGCAGCCAGCGCAGCCAGGACGGCTGCGCACGGAAGTGGTACGTGAACTTCACCTCGGTCGATCCGGGCGTGTGCTCGGTGAAGTTCCAACTGCCGCTGAAGCGTTCGAGCACCTTCGGCCCTTCGACCATTTCGACGGCGGCGACCTGCGGCGGACGGTACGAGATGTAGCGCGACACCATCGTCGCGCCCGACTGGCTGCGGCAGAACGCGTCGACGCCGACATCGGCGGTCGTTCCGTCGAGCAGATACGCATCGACGAGGAAGTTGTCCCACACGAGCCGCCGTCCGTAATCCTGCGACCACGTGAACAGGCGCCTGCGATCGACCCCGACGGTCCGGCTGACTGAGATCCTCATGAGGGCGGGCGCCGGCGGCGCGGATTGGGATGCGATCGAGTGTACCGCGCCAAAAACACGTGTTTCGTCAGACTTCGTCAAGTCGAGCGTGTGCTCGAATACGCTCGATTGACGCATCTCGGGAATTACCCTAGGATTCGTTTCAACCCTTCGGGACAGACCCGGAGCGTTTCAATCTCTTGAGGGAGCCTCATGAGTACGCAACAGAACCGGCGCTTCGACGCGCTCGTTTTCATCGGTCGTTTCCAGCCTCCGCATCGTGGTCACCTGAACGTGCTGAAGTCGGCACTGAGCCGGGCCGAGCGCGTGTGCGTGCTGATCGGGTCGACCGACAAGCCCCGCACCATCAAGGATCCATTCTCGTTCGACGAGCGCCGCCAGATGCTGGCTTCGCTGCTCGATACGTCCGAGCGCGACCGCGTGACGATCGCGCCGCTGCAGGATTCGACCTACAACGACGGCGACTGGGTGCGCTGGGTGCAGGAGGCCGTCGCGTCCGCGCTCGGCGATATCGCGCAGCGCAAGGTCGGGCTGATCGGCCACGAGAAGGACGCCACGTCGTATTACCTGCGGATGTTCCCGCAATGGGAACTCGTCGACGTCGACGCGACGGAAGACATTTCCGCCACCGAAATCCGCGACCAGTATTTCGCCGAACGAACCAACAGCTTCGTGCAGTGGGCCGTGCCGGAGCCGGTGTTCGGCTGGCTCGAGCGTTTCCGTACGCAGCCGGAATTCGCGCAACTGAAGTCGGAAGCGGAATTCATCGCCGCGTACCGCAAGGCCTGGGCCGCCGCGCCGTATCCCGTCACGTTCGTGACGGTCGACGCGGTGGTCGTGCACTCCGGGCACATCCTGCTCGTGCGCCGCCGCAGCGAACCGGGCCGCGGCCTGTGGGCGTTGCCGGGCGGATTCGTGAACCAGGACGAGCGGCTCGATGCAGCATGCATCCGCGAGCTGCGCGAGGAAACCGGCCTCAAGCTGCCGGAGCCCGTGTTGCGCGGCTCGATCAAGGATCGCCAGGTGTTCGATCATCCGACGCGCTCGCTGCGTGGCCGCACGATCACGCATGCGTGCCTGTTCAACTTTCCGACCGGCGAGCTGCCGCGCGTGAAAGGCAGCGACGATGCCGACAAGGCGCGCTGGGTTCCGCTCAACGAATTCGCGCAGATGCGCAACGTGATGTTCGAGGATCACTTCGACATCGCGTATCACTTCCTGGGGAAGCTGTGACGCGCTGATTCCCCGCATTCGGTCCGCCGCGACAGACGCGGCGGCACTTCAACGGCCTAGAGGAGCTCTAGCCATGCAAAACGATCCCGGCGGCTTTGCCGCGGTTCTCTCCAATCCGATTCTCAATACGGATTCGTACAAGGCTTCCCACTTCCTGCAATATCCGCCGGACGCATCGGCGATGTTCTCGTACGTGGAATCGCGCGGCGGCCGCTACGACCGCACGCTGTTCTTCGGCCTCCAGATGCTGCTGAAGGAATATCTGTGCAAGCCGGTCACGCACGCGATGATCGACGATGCGCGCGATTTCTTCGCCGTGCACGGCGAGCCGTTCGACGAAGCAGGATGGCGCCATCTCGTCGAGCACTACGACGGCTACCTGCCGGTAAAGATCCGCGCGGTGCCGGAGGGTTCGATCGTGCCGGTGCACAACGTGCTGATGACGGTCGAGTGCGAGGATCCGCAGGTGTTCTGGCTCGCGTCGTATCTCGAGACGATGCTGTTGCGCATCTGGTATCCGGTGACGGTGGCGACCCGCAGCTGGCATTTGCGCCAAACGATTCGCCGCTTCCTCGAAAGGACCGACGACGATCTCGCGCAACTGCCGTTCAAGCTGCACGACTTCGGCGCGCGCGGCGTGTCGAGCGCGGAATCGGCCGCGATCGGCGGCGCCGCGCACCTCGTGAGCTTCATGGGTTCGGACACGGTGCTCGGCGTGCTGGCCGCGAACCGCTTCTATCGCGAGCCGATGGCCGCCTATTCGGTGCCGGCGGCCGAGCACAGCACGATCACGTCGTGGGGGCGCGCAGGCGAGGTCGATGCGTATCGCAACATGATCGGCCGCTTCGGATTGCCGGGCGCGATCGTATCGGTCGTGTCGGACTCCTACGATCTGTTCGCCGCACTTGATCTGTGGGGCGGCGAACTTCGGCAGGCGGTGATCGATTCGGGCGCGACGCTCGTCGTGCGACCCGATTCCGGCGACCCGGTGACGATCGTGCTGCAGACGGTGCGGGCGCTCGATGCGTCGTTCGGGTCGACCGTGAACGGCAAGGGGCGGCGCGTGCTGAACCGCGTGCGCGTGATCCAGGGCGACGGCGTCGACGAGCGGTCGATCGAAGCGATTCTCGTCGCGCTCGACGAGGCGGGCTACGCGGCCGGCAACGTCGTATTCGGCATGGGCGGCGCGTTGTTGCAGCGCGCGAACCGCGATACGCAGCGCTTTGCGATGAAGTGTTCGGCCGTCCGGCGCGGCGGCGTGTGGCACGACGTCCGCAAGGATCCGGTCACCGATCAGGGCAAGCGCTCGAAGCCGGGGCGGCTCACGCTGCTGCGCAATCGCCGCACCGGCGAGTATCGGACGGTGACGCTGCCGGTCGCGTGGGACGATCGTGCGCTGGAAGGCGAATGGGACGAGGCGCTCGAGACGGTGTTCGACACCGGGCGTTTGCTCGTCGATACGTCGTTCGCCGAGGTGCGGGCGAGGGCGCACGCGGGGGAGGCGTGACGCAGGCGGCGGGGTATCCCGCCGCGGCACGGCCGCCTCGCGTCACTTGCCGGCCAGCACCCGGCCGCCGGCATCCGCCGGCGCGCCGTCGCGTTCCACCCCACGCGCCGCGTCCATTGCCCGCGCAAGCGCATCGAACACGACGGGCCCCTTGCAGCGCGACACGTTGAAGCGCATGTACGACGTCGCGCTGCGCGACGCGCTGAACACGTTGCCGGGTGCGAGCACCACGTCGTGGTCCAGCGCGTGGCGTGCGACGCGCGCGGCGTCGAGCCCGTCCGGCAATTGCGCCCACACGAACAACCCGCCGCGCGGCTCCGTCCAGATCGCGAGGCCGGCTCGCGCGAGGCGCCGGATCGTTTCGCCCATCGCATCCGCGAGACGCGCGCGCAGGCTGTCGAGATGGCGCCGGTACGTGCCGTCGATCAGCAGCCGGTGCACGACGTTCGCGCCGATCTGCGCGTTGCCGAACGACGTCGCGAGCTTCAGGTCGACGAGCGCGTCGATCCATTCCGGGCGCGCGGCGACATAGCCGCAGCGGATCGCGGCCGACAGCGTCTTCGAGAAGCTGCCGATCGACACGACGCGCGACAGCCCGTCGAACGCCGCGAGGCGCGGCGCGGGCGTGCTCTCGAAATCCGCGAAGATGTCGTCCTCGACGATCAGCAACCCGTGCTCGGCCGCGAGCGTCAGCAGCCGGTGCGCGACGGGCGGCGCGAGCGTCGCGCCGGTGGGGTTGTGCAGTGCCGCGTTGGTGATGTACAGGCGCGGCCGGTGCTCGGCGAGTACTTGCTCGAAGCGCACGAGATCGGGGCCGTTCGGCGTGAACGGCACGCTGACGATCCGTGCGCGGTGCGCGCGCAGCAGCGCCTGGAAGTTGAAGTAGCACGGATCGTCGAGCACGACGGTATCGCCGGGTTCCAGCAGCAGGCGGCACACGAGGTCGAGCGCGTGCGTGCCGCCGTCGGTCAGCATGATCTGCGCGGGTTCCGCGTGCACGCCGTGCTGCGCGAGCCGCCATGCAAGCTGCTGGCGCAGCGCGGGCAGGCCGAGCGGCGTCGCATAGTCGGTCAGCGCATCGGATTCGTCGCGCGACACGGCGCGCAGCGCGCGACGCAGGCTTTCGTCGGGCAGCCACGACGACGGCAACCATCCGCAGCCGGGCTTCACCGACGTCGGCGCCGCTTCGAGCGACTGGCGCGACAGCCACAGCGGATCGAGCTCGCGATCGAGGCGCGGGCCCAACTCGGCGAGCGCGAGCGGCGGGGCGTGGCCCGACACGTAGAAGCCCGAACCGCGCCGTGCGACGAGCACGCCTTCGCTCGCGAGCCGCTCGTACGCATCGACGACCGTCGATTTCGACACGCCGAGCGCGTCGGCCATCATCCGGATCGACGGCACGCGCGCACCGGGCATCAGCGCGCGGCTCGCGATCCGCGCGCGCAGGGTATCCATGACGGTTTCCACACGCGTGCGCGACGGCGCGGGCGGAGCGGGAATCGGGGCGGAATGGCTCATGGCGAACAATGAACTGTACGGCCGGTTGTTCAGTACAGTTTGTCTGAATTGTATTGGGCTGTAGCTTACGCCGTTTTGGCCGGCGGCGGATCATCGGTCATCCATCTTCCATTCAGGGTTGACCGTGCAAAAGACGACAGACGGATGGCTCAGCGGCATGCTGGGCGTCATCATCTTCAGTGGCTCGCTGCCCGCGACGCGTGTCGCGGTGCAAGGGCTCGACCCGCTGTTCCTCACGTTCGCGCGCGCGACGATCGCCGGTGCGCTCGGCCTGCTGCTGCTCGTCGCGCTGAAGCAGAAGCGGCCGTCGCGTGCCGAGGCCGTGTCGCTGGCCGTCGTCGCGCTCGGTGTCGTGGTCGGGTTCCCGTTGCTGACGGCGCTTGCGCTGAAGCACGTGACGTCGGCGCATGCGATCGTGTTCGTCGGACTGCTGCCGCTTGCGACCGCGCTGTTCGGCGTGTGGCGCGGCGGCGAACGGCCGCGGCTGCCGTTCTGGATCTTCTCGATCGTCGGCAGCGGCGCGGTGGCCGCGTTCGCGCTGCGCAACGGCGGGCAGGCGTCGGTGCTCGGCGATGCGCTGATGCTGGCCGCGATCGTCGCGTGCGGGCTCGGTTACGCGGAAGGCGCGCGGCTGTCGCGCCAGCTCGGCGGCTGGCAGGTGATCTCGTGGGCGCTCGTGCTGTCGCTGCCGCTGATGCTGCCGCTCGCGTGGCTGACCTGGCCCGCGTCGTTCGACGGCGTCGATGCCCCCGCGCTGTGGGGGCTCGCGTACGTGTCGCTGTTCAGCATGTTGATCGGCTTCGTGTTCTGGTATCGCGGGCTTGCGCTCGGCGGGATCGCGGGCGTCGGCCAGTTGCAGCTGCTGCAGCCGTTCTTCGGCCTGCTGCTCGCGGCGGGGCTGCTGCACGAGGCGGTGCCGCCGTCGATGGTCGTCGTGACGGTCGTGGTGGTCGGCTGCGTGGCGGGCGCGAAGTACTTCTCGAAGATGGCGCCCGTGCAGCGCGCAGGGTGAGGCAGGCGCCGCGACGTGCCGTGCATCGGGCCGACGTGACCCGATGCGAGGCCGGCGGCAACGCGATGGCTGCCGATGCGCACGATCGCGAGCGTGAACTCGGCCCGAAGCAAAACGGCCAGGCTGCCGCTAGCGGCAAGCCTGGCCGTTGGCGTTCGTCACGCCGTACGCGTGTTACTCGAACGTCTCCAGCGCGAGCAATTCGCCGATCGTCTGCCGGCGGCGGATCAGTCGCGGCGTGCCGCGATCGACCAGCACTTCCGGCGCGAGCGGCCGGCTGTTGTAGTTCGAGGACATCGACGCGCCATACGCGCCCGCGTCGTGCAGGAACAGCAGGTCGCCGATCTGCGGCTGCGCGAGCTTGCGGTGCGTGACCACACCGCCGGCATCCTGCGTGAACACGTCGCCCGATTCGCACAGCGGGCCGGCGATCGCGAGGTCGACGAGCGGCCGGCCGGCGGGCAGCGCGCCGTCGTGCGCGTGCACCGATACCGCGTGATAGCTGCCGTACATCGACGGGCGCATCAGGTCGTTGAAGCCCGCGTCGATCAGCACGAAATCGTGTTTCGGCCGACGGTTGACGGCCTGTACTTCGGTGACGAGCGTGCCGGCTTCGGCGACGAGAAAGCGGCCCGGTTCGATCTCGATGCGCACCGGATGGCCGAGATGCCGTTCGATCCGCTTGCGCGCGGCGTCCCACTGGCTGAAGTAGTGACCGACGTCGACACGCGGCTCGCCGTCGCGATACGGGATCGACAGGCCGCCGCCGGCCGAGATCGCGTCGATGTCGTGGCCGAGCGACGTGACGAGATCGACCATCGCGTCGCACACCTGCGACAGGTGGCCGTAGTCGACGCCCGAACCGATGTGCATGTGGATGCCGACCAGCTTCAGCCCGTACTGGCGCACGATCTCGATCGCGCGCGGCACGTCGTCGATCCAGATGCCGTGCTTGCTCTGCGGGCCGCCGGTGTTGGTCTTGTTGCTGTGGCCGTGGCCGAAACCGGGATTGACGCGCAGCCACACGCGGTGGCCGGGCGCATGCTCGCCGATGCGCGCGAGCATGTCGAGCGAACCGGCGTTCACGGTCACGCCATGCTTGAGCACCGCCGCGAGCGTCGGGCGATCGATCAGGTCGGCCGTGAACACGACGCCTTCCGGCTCGCCGCCCGGGCTGAAACCGGCCGCGAGGCTGCGTTCGATCTCGCCGAGCGACACGGCGTCGACACACGCGCCTTCCTCGCGCATCAGCTTCAGGATATGGACGTTCGAATTCGCCTTCTGCGCATAGCGGATCACGTCGAACTGGCGCAGTTGGGCGATGCGGTCGCGGATGACGTCGGCGTCGTACACCCACAGCGGGGTGCCGTATTGCTGCGCGAGCGTCGCGAGCTGGCGGGAATCGAGGGACATGGCGGATGAATCGGATCGAATGAACGGACAACCGGATGATGCGCCTGATTGGCTATACGGTAAAATGCCTATCTATCGATATTCGATTCATTTTTGATATATACGATCATGCTGACGCACCGTCATATCGAGGTTTTTCGTGCGCTGATGGTCACCGGCAGCACGACGCGCGCGGCCGAGATGCTGTACACGTCGCAGCCGACCGTCAGCCGCGAGCTGGCGCGGATGGAGCAGGTCGTCGGCTTTGCGCTGTTCGAGCGCGCACACGGCCGCCTGCGCCCGACGATGGCCGCGCTCACGCTGTTCGACGACGTGCGGCTCGCGTATGTGGGGCTTGAACGCGTCGCGGCGACGGCCGCCCGCCTGCGCGAGTTTCGCGACGGGCAACTGTCGGTGATCGCGTTGCCGGCGTTCGCGCACGCGATCCTGCCCGGTGCGTGCCGGCGCTTTCACGACGCGCATGCGGGCGTGAGCGTATCGGTCGCGACTCAGGAGTCGCCGGTGCTCGAGGAATGGCTCACGGCCCAACGTTACGACCTCGGGTTGACCGAGCACGACGTCGCGCCGGCCGGCACCGTGCTCACGCCGCTGCTCGAAGTCGACGAGGTGTGCGTGTTGCCCGACGGCCATCCGCTGCTCGCGCAGGACGCGATCGACCTGCCGGATCTCGCCGACCGCCCGTTCGTGAGCCTGTCGCTGAACGATCCGTACCGCATCCTGATCGACGAGGCGTTCGCGCAGCTCGGCGTCGCGCCGCGTTCGGTGGTCGACACGCCGTCGGCGGTGTCGGTGTGTGCGTTCGTGCGGCAAGGGCTCGGGGCCGCGATCGTCAACCCGCTCACGGCGCTCGATTTCGTCGGCCGCGGCCTGCACGTGCGGCCGCTGACGCGCTCGTTTCCGTACCGGGTCAGCGTGATCGCGCCCGAGCACCGGCCGAAGAACCTGCTCGTCGACGCGTTCGTCGATGCGCTGCGCGGCGAAGCGAAGGCGATCCGCCGCCGGCTGGCCGCCCACCTCGGCTAGCGGCACCGCCGTATGATGGGCGTTTCGCCGCCATCGACCTCATTTTCCGGAATCCCGTCATGACCGACGCATCGTCTTTCCTCGAGCAACCGACCCTCACCGGCGAACGTGTCGTCCTCCGTCCGCTCGACGTATCCGACCGGCAGGCGCTGCTGGACGCCGCGGCAGACGGCGAATTGTGGAACCTGACGGTCACGGTCGTGCCGGGCGCGCAGACGGTCGACGCCTACATCGACACGGCGTTGCAGGGGCGGGCGGCCGGCACCGTGATGCCGTTCGTGATCGTCGATCGCGCGTCGGGCCGTGCAATCGGCAGTACGCGCTTCTGGAAAATCGATCGCAAGAATCGCAAGCTCGAGATCGGTCACACGTGGCTGAGCGAATCGGCGCAGCGTACGCGCGCGAATACCGAAGCGAAGTGGTTGCTGCTGGCTTATGCGTTCGACACGCTGCACTGCGTGCGCGTGCAGTTCACGACGGACGAGCTGAACGAGAAATCGCGCGCGGCGATCCTACGGCTCGGTGCGAAACAGGAGGGCATCGTGCGCCACGAACGGATCATGCCGGATGGCCGCAAGCGCAACTCGGTGCGCTTCAGCATCATCGACGACGAATGGCCGGAAGTGCGTGCGCGACTCGAGGCGAAGCTGGCGACGTAACCGGTGACGCGGGACGCGCGACGATCGACGTGCGTCGCGCCGCCGGCAGGGGAGGCGGCAGCGCGACGGCGGGGGAAACGGTGCGCCGCGCACGATGCGCGGCGCTGCATCGCGTTACTGCGCCGATGCGAGGTGATGACGCTGCGCGAGCTTCTGCGCGTCCGCGTAGTGCGCCTGCAGGATCGGCAGCGACTGGCGGGCGACTTCCTTTAGCTTGGTGTCGCGACCCGACGCGATTTCGGCCTGGAACGCCGAGATCGCCTTCTGCTGGCCGGCGAGCGCGACCTGTTCGATATAGGCCTTGTCGAACTCGGCGCCGCGCAGGCTCTTGATGCTGTTCAGCACGGTCGTGTCCGGGTCGTTGGCCGGCACGTCGACGCCGCGCGGGCTCGCCGCGCGCATCGCCTGGATGATCTTTGCATCGTCGGTCGACACGCGTTGCGCGAACGCCTTGACCTGGCTGTCCGACGTGCGCGAATCGGCGATGCGTGCCGCGTCGTGCTGGGTCGACACGGTCTTCGTGCCGTCCGTGATGAAGGCTTGGTCGGCTTCGTGAATGCGCGTGGCGGTCGCGGCAGGCGCAGCGGACGCGGCGGGCGCCGGTTGCGCGGTTTGCGCGGTCGCCGTCACGGCGACGAGAAGCAGGCCGGCGGCAGACAAGGCGAGGCGCGAAATGTGGGGAAAGCGGTTCATGGGACCTCCTTTCGATCGGGGCTCTGGTTGAAAAACGGATCGTGCGATCCGTCGCTGTGCGAGAGACCGGGCGCGCCCGGGCCGGATTCGACCGCCGCTCTGCCGCGGCGCCGGTCGAATCCGGCCCGACCGATTCTAGGAGAGCGGTCGGGTAGCAGGTGCAACCGTGCTGTGGCTTGTGTAACGGTTGGTAAGACGAATCGATGGGCACGCGTGCAGCCCGGTAGTGCGTACCTGATGCGCATGCGTCGGCGGCAATTTTTGCGTGCGCGTGGCGCATGCAATGGATGAGATGCACGTGCGTGTCATCTGTATTTCGTCGGTGTGATGGCGTCGCGGCCGTGACCGTCGTGATGGCCGCGCATCGGGCGAGGGGGGCGCGAGTGCGTGGCGTGCGTGAAGCGTTACACGCGATCGAGCAGCGCATCGAGGCGCGGCAGCAACGGCGTCGCGCAATGTGCCTGCAACGCGTCGGGCGCCGTGTAGCCCCACGCGACACCCTGAAAGGCGATACGTGCGTGCCGTGCCGCGTCTGCGTCGCGGATTTCGTCGCCGACGTACAGCACTTCGTCGGCGCGCACGCCGGCCTCGCGAACGAGCGCGCGCAGACGGCGCGCCTTGCCGAACAGCGGAATGCCACAGGCGAAATGGTCGACGCGCGCGCCGGCGCGCGGGCCGAGCCGGTCCCGCACGATCTCCTCGGTATTCGACGTGGCGATCGCGATGCGGATGCCGCGCGCGGCGAGCGCGTCGAACGTTTCGTCGACGCCCTGAAACAGCCGCACGTGCGCGATGCGCGGCCGCATCAGGCGGCGCATGTCGATCGTCACGCGCGGCACTTTCCACATCGGCACGTCGAGCGCGCGGACGATGTCGCGCGCCGACATGCCGCGCAGCGCCGGGCGCAGTTCGGGCGTGGCGTCGCGAAAGCCGTGCAGGCGCGACGCTTCCGACAGCGCCGCGAGAAAACTGTCGAGCGAATCGGCGAGCGTGCCGTCGAAGTCGAAGGCGATGAGGCGGTAGGTCATGAGGCGGCGTCTCGGTTTATCGGCGGATGCCATTGTCGCCGAATCGAGGATGGGCAGTGCGGCTGTTCATCTACGGCAGACCCTGGTGCCCCTTGTTCCGCACCCCACGGCGCGGTATCGTCGACGCTCCGCCTTCTGCCCCTCGAACTGGAGAACAGACGTGCCCGCTGCCACTTCCGCCACGCTGAGATTTTCCACCGACAAGCGCGAACTCGATGTCGACGCGATCTTCGACTTCCTGCATCGCGACGCCTATTGGTCGCAGGGCATTCCGCGCGACGTGGTCGAGCGGGCGATCGAGGGCTCGCTGTGTTTCGGCGCGTATGTCGGCGACCGGCTCGTCGGGTTTGCGCGGCTCGTCACCGATCACGCGACGTTCGCGTATCTGTGCGACGTGTTCGTGCTGCCGGCCGAACGCGGCAACGGCTACGGCCGCGCACTGATCGACCATATATTCGCGCAGGAGATGGTGCAGCGGCTGCGCCGCATCATGCTCGTCACGACCGATGCGCACGAACTCTATCGGCCGGTCGGTTTCGGTCCGTCCGCGAACCCCGAGCGGCTGATGGAGATCCGCCGGCCCGACCTCTACACGAAACGCTGACGCGCGGCGCAGCGCATACAATACGCGCTTTCCGTTTTTGCCGAAGAGAAGCCATCATGACCGAACAGGAAGCCGAACAGCTCGCGACGCACCGCCACTACAAGGGCGGCCTGTACCGCTACATCGGCGTTGCGCGCCACTCCGAAACCGAGGAATCGGTGGTCGTCTACGAGCATCTGTGGCCGCATGCGCGCGGGCTGTGGGTGCGGCCGGAAGCGATGTTCAACGGCAACCTCGAAGACGGCACACCGCGTTTTCGCAAGCTGCGCGACTGATCCTCGGCCGGCGGCGCGTGCGCCGCAAGGTGGGCCGCTTGCGTGAGCGAGCGTACGCGCGTTACGTATCGGCGAGCGCCTTCATCAGCTCCGGCGGTGCATGCCTGACCGTCACCTCCGGCGTGCCGTGCCACGCCGCGAGTTTCTTCACGGCCTTCGCGACGTCGGCCGCGAGCCCGGTGCCGAACCGCACGCCCGGCTCGACGTGCACGGCCTTCAGTTCGAACGTGCCGAGCGCGCGATGCGCTTTCGCATCGACGCGGCCGACCAGCCGGCCGCGATGCAGTACGGGCAGGCAGAAATAGCCGTAGCGCCGCTTGTGCGCGGGCGTATAGCACTCGATCGTGTAGTCGAAACCGAACAGCGTCGACGCGCGCCGCCGGTCCCACACGACCGGGTCGAACGGCGACAGCAGCGTCGTGACCGTCGAGCGCAGCGTGTCGGCAGCGGCCGCCGGCAGCAGCGCGTCGAGCGAGCGATGCACGTAGGCCGGTTCCTTCCAGCCGTCGATCTGCACCGGAATCAGGTCGCCGGCGTCGGCGAGCCGCTCCAGCTCCGCGCGGTACGAACGGCGCGGCAGCCGATAGTAGTCGGCCACCCAGTCCGCGCGCACGACGCCGAGCGCGCGACACGTGTAGTCGAGCAGCGCGGGCAGCACGGCATCGCGCGGCGGCAGGTCGCGCGCATCGTCCCAGTCGGGCAGCACGCGTTCGCGCACGTCGTACACGCGCTGGAAATTGCGGCGCTCCGACACCATCAGCTCGCCCGTCGTGAACAGCACTTCCAGGTGACGCTTCTCGGGCTTGCGATCCCACCAGCCGTTGCCCTTCGCGCCGTCCTCGCGCGCGAAATCGGCCGACCGTACGGGGCCTGCTTCGCGAATCCGCGCAAGCAGCCGTTCGATCTCCGGACGATTCTGCTCATGCCATTCGGCCGCATATTTCCAGCCCATCCCCGACGGATCGAGCATCTTGTAACGCATCAGCCCGAACTGCTCGATCGGCAGGAAACACGCTTCGTGCGACCAGTATTCGAACAGGCGCGCCTCGGCAAGATGTTCGTCGAGCCACTGCGGCGAGAAATCGCCGAGACGGCTGAACAGCACGAGATACGGGCTGCGCGCGACGACGTGGATGGTGTCGATCTGCAACTGCGCCATCCGGCGGATCGCGTCGAGCACGTCGGACTTGGTCGCCTTGCGGCGCGGCGGCGTGAGCAGGCCCTGGGCGGCGAGATGCAGTGCGCGGGCGGCGGCGGGCGAGAGCGTGAGCATCGGGAGGACGGTCGAGGGTGGCGATCGGGAACCACTTTAGCGCGAAAGCGGCGCGCGCGTGCGATGCGCGGCCGCAACGCGTCTGACAATGGTTGACAGATACGTTTTGCAAGTTTCCCTATAGTGCAGTTCATGGCGCGGCGACAAGTGCGCGCAACGATTCCGCTTCCGACGCACATATGTCCATGGCACGCAGGAAGCGAATCCGGGATTCCCAACCCCCATCGGGAGACCCGGAGCCCTGAGCGGACATCCATGCGGCTGTGCACCGGCCCCGTGTGGATGTCCGCTGATTTTTTTTGTTTTTCCGGTTCGTCGTCCGTTGCCGCGCGACAGGTCATTGGCCGCATCGGCCGCCGCTTAATGCCGCCTATTGCCACCTATTGCCGCTTGCCGCGCGCGACTTCGTCGCCGGCGCCGGGCGGCAGCCGCCGCGTGATCGGAATCGACGCGAACGAGCACAGCCCGACCACCAGGAACGCGGGCCAGAAATCCGACCACACCATCGCCCGATGGCCCTGGAGCCAGTGCGACACGTGCAGCACGAGGCCGGCCACCGTCACGCCGAGGCCGAGCGACATCTGCTGCACGACGCTGCCGAGGCTCGTCGCGCGGCCTGCGTCGCGCGGCGAGATGTCCGCGTAGATCATCGAATTCAGGCTCGTGAACTGCAGCGCGGGGAAGATGCCGCCGACGAGCACGATCAGCCAGATCGCCCAGGTCGCCATGCCGGGATGGAACACGCCGTACGCGGCGATCGCCAGGCCCGCGAATGCCGCGTTGTAGATCAGCACCGTGCGAAAACCGAAGCGGCGCAGCGTATGCGTGGCCGTCGAGCGGCTCACCGCGCCGCCGAGCGCGGACGCGCACGTGATCAGCCCCGAGTGGAACGCGCTCATGCCGAGCCCTTCCTGCAGCGCGAGCGGCAGCAGGAACGGCACCGCGCCGAGCCCGATGCGGAACAGCGAGCCGCCCACGACGCTCGCGTGATACGTCGGGATCTTCAGGAAACTGAGGTCGAGCACCGGGCGCTCCTTGCGGCGCGCGTACGGCACGTACAACGCGAGCATCGCGGCGCCGGCCGCGCACATGACGAGGGCGTTCGAGCGCGACGTGAGCGAACCGTCGATCAGCGTGAGGCCCATCAGCAGCAGCGCGGCGCCGCTCGCGGACAGCAGGAAGCCGAACCAGTCGAGCGGGCCCGGGTCGGGCTCGTGCGTGTTCGCGATGTGCTTGCTCGCGAGGTAGATCCCGTAGAGACCGATCGGCACGTTGATGAAGAAGATCATCCGCCAGTGCAGGTAGGTCGTGATGAAGCCGCCGACGAGCGGCCCGACCGTGGGCCCGAACAGCGCGGGAATCGCGAGGTAGTTCATCGCGCGCACGAGATCGGAGCGCGGCACCGCGCGGAAGATGATGATGCGGCCGACCGGCACCATCATCGCGCCGCCGACGCCCTGTATGAAGCGTGCGAACGTGAGCACGCCGAGGGAGTTGGACGCCGCGCACATCAGCGAGCCGACGACGAAGATGCCGATCGCGGTGCGGAACACGGCGCGCGCGCTGAAGCGGTCGGCGAGCCAGCCGCAGATCGGAATGAACACGCCGAGACCGACCACGTAGGCCGTGATCGCGATGTTCAGCGTGACGGGGTTGTGCCCGAAGTCCCTCGCCATCGCAGGCAGTGCGGTGACGATGATGTTCGCGTCGACGCTTTCCATGAACAACGCACAGGCAACGATGAGCGGTGCTAGAAAGACGGGCGACATGGGCTGGGCGCGCGGTAAAGGTGTCATTATGCCCACAATGTGACCGCTGCGTCACGTGCGACAACAGTTGTTCCGCATGTTGCAACAGTCGTCTTTTCCGGAGGATGGCGGACAAAGGACGACTGCGCATGGGCGAGCGATGCGTTGCCGGCGCATGCCGCATGCGCGGCGCGGCGTGGACAACGCAGCGTCGCCGCAGCCGGGCGTGGATGTGTTTTCGATGCCGGGCTGGAGATCGATGCAGCGATCGCCGAACGGTGTTTCGCACGGCGCGTCGAACGCGCATTCGAGCTCGAATGCGACGAGCGCATCGACGTTGGCCGGCTGGCGCGATTCCTTTTGACGGCGTGGCAGTGCGTTCCTAAAATGTGAGCGCTTGCTCATATTCACTCGCCTTCCGCCATGTCCGAATCGTCGTCGCGCATTCCGCTTTCGCCGCGCAAGGCGCCGCGCCAGCGCCGCTCGGTGGCCACCGTCGATGCGATCGTCGAGGCCGCCGCTCGCATTCTCGAGCGCGACGGCTTCGACGGTTACACGACGAATGCGGTCGCCGCGCTGGCCGGCGTGAGCATCGGCTCGCTCTACCAGTATTTCCCGAACCGCGACGCGCTGACCGCTGCGCTCGTCGAGCGCGAGAGCGCGCATCTGCTCGACGACGTCGACCGGGCGGCCGCGCTGTCGTCCTGCGACGACGTGCTGCGCACGCTGGTGCGCGGGGCCGTCGCGCACCAGATGCGCCGGCCGGCGCTCGCGCGGCTGATCGATTTCGAGGAGGCGCGGTTGCCGCTCGGCGCGCGCACCGCGCGCATCGCGGACCGCATCCACGCGACGTTGCTGCATGCGCTCGGGTTGCGGGATGCGCCGCGCGTCGCCGCGCCCGACGTCGTCGCGCACGATCTGCTCGCGATCGTGAAAGGCATCGTCGATGCGGCGGGCGCGCGCGGCGAGACCGATGCGGATGCGCTCGAAGCGCGTGCGTGGCGGGCGGTGCGCGGCTATCTCCGGGAATCGCGCGAATCGAAACTTGCTTGACATGCATGTTTCGTGCGACAGTCGCACGCATTCGCCTCACAACATGACGCGTATCGATCGAAGGCCATCGAGACGAACGCGCGCGCGAACGAGACCTCGTGCCGATCCACTCAACATCGAAAGGAGGGGACACGCCATGACGTCACGTCGTGCCGCACCGCTTGCATCTCGCTTCCCGTCGCGCCAGTCACCGCCCGCGCCGCGTCTGCGCTGGGCCGCCGCACTGGCCATCGCCTATCTCGCCGTCGCCGGTTGCGCCGCGCAGGCCGACAGTGCGAACCAGGCCGCCGCGCAAGCGGCCAGCCAGTCCGCGACGCCTGCCGCCACCGCAGCCGCAGCCGCTCCCGCGTCGGGCACGCTGCTGCCGCCGCCGAGCCAGCTCTACGGCGACCTGTTCGTCGCGGTGCAGACCGCGCAGCTCTATCCCGACCAGAAGACCTTCGTCGACGCCACGCCCGATACCGATCCCGCGACGATCGTGCAGTTGTATCAGCAACAGAAATCGCAGCCGGGCTTCTCGCTGAAGGCGTTCGTCGACCAGCATTTCACGCCGCCCCCGGAAGGCGGCGTGACGCCGCCGCCGAATCAGACGCTGCGCCAGCATATCGACTGGCTGTGGCCGCAGCTCACGCGCACGAGCGTCACGGCGCCCCCGTACAGTTCGCTGATTCCGATGCCGAAGCCGTACGTCGTGCCGGGTGGCCGCTTCCGCGAAGGCTACTACTGGGATACCTATTTCACGATGCTCGGGCTGCAGGTGTCGGGGCGCGAGGATCTCGTCGACGACATGCTCGACAACTTCGCATACCTGATCGATACGATCGGGCACATCCCGAACGGCAACCGCACGTACTACGCGAGTCGCTCGCAGCCGCCGTTCTTCGCGTACATGGTCACGCTCGCCGCGCAGGCCGAAGGCGACAAGGTCTACCAGAAATACCTGCCGGCGCTGCGCAAGGAACATGCGTACTGGATGCAGGGCGAAACCACGACGCCGCGCGGGCAGGCGGCGCGCAACGTGGTCGCGATGCCCGACGGCGCCGTGCTGAACCGCTACTGGGATGCGAGCGACACGCCGCGCGACGAGTCGTATCTCGAGGACGTGACCACCGCGAAATCGGTGCCGTCCCGCCCGGCGAACGAGGTGTACCGCGACCTGCGCGCGGGCGCCGAAAGCGGCTGGGACTACAGCTCGCGCTGGTTCGGCGACGGCAAGACGCTCGCGACGATCCGCACGACCTCGATCGTGCCGGTCGACCTGAACAGCCTGATGTTCCATCTCGAGACGACGATCGTGAAGGGCTGCGCGATCACGCGCGATATCGCCTGCGTGGCCGATTTTTCGGGGCGCGCGGCGCGGCGTGCGGCCGCGATCAATCACTACCTGTGGAACCGTCGCGGCTATTACGGCGACTATGACTGGCAATTGCGCAAGCCGCGCGACGGTGTGACGGCCGCCGCGCTGTATCCGCTGTTCGCGGGCGTCGCGTGGCCGGAGCGCGCGAAGGCGACCGCGCGCGAAGTGCGCAAGACGCTGCTGCAGCCGGGCGGCCTCGCGACGACGACCGAGAACACGGGCCAGCAGTGGGATGCGCCGAATGGCTGGGCGCCGCTGCAGTGGATCGCGATCGACGGGCTGCGCCGTTACGGCGATCCGGCGCTCGCGAAGGACATCGGCACGCGTTTCCTGTCCGACGTGAAGCACGTGTACGCGACCGAAGGCAAGCTCGTCGAGAAATACGTGGTCGAGGGCACCGGCACGGGCGGCGGCGGGGGCGGCGAATATCCGTTGCAGGACGGCTTCGGCTGGACCAACGGCGTCACGCTGAAGCTGCTGGGGCTGTACGGCGAGTAATGCACCGCGAGTAAGCCGCGGGGCGGGCCGCGTGCCCACCCGCACGGCAAGCACCCGCACGGGCCGGACCGTCGCGCAAGCGGCCGTCCGGCCCGTGTGTTCATGCGGCGGGCGTCAGAACGTGATCGTCGTGCGCACGCCGACCACGGTTTCGTCGCCGATGCGCGCGCCGGCCGCGTTCGGGTTCGGGATGCCGCCGCCCGGGCGGAAGAAGTGCTGCAGGTCGGCCTGCACCTGCCACCATGGCGCGACCTGGTACTGGTAGGTCGCTTCGACGACCGTCTCCGCGCGGCGCACCGGATAGCCGGGCGTCGTGTATGCGCCGGTGTCGCCGTCGAGGCCGCGCGCATGCGAGCCGATCTTCGCGTAGCCGATCGCGATGCCGGCGACGTCGTTGTCGCGTCCGGCGAACGGCGCCTTCAGCGTCACGCCGGCGTTGGCGGCGAAATCGACGACATTGCGATCGCCCGGCGAGCCCATCACGCGCGCGAACACGCCGACCGAGCGCGGGCTGTCGGCGGACGGCCGCCACACCATCTGATCCGCGACCGCATAAAAGCCGTAGTTGCCGCGATGCGTGGCGGGGGTGCCGTTGCTTGCCGGATCGGCGAGCGACAACCCGTCGGTGCCGTAGCGCGGATCGTTCGCGTGCTGCGAGTGATACCAGAAGCCGAGTTTGTACGTGCCGGGCAGGCCGGCAGGCTGCGGGGCCTTCGGATCGGCCGGCGGCGCGTTCAGCGCGTACTGCACTTCGCCGATCACGAACGCGCCGCTGCGCAGGTTGAAGTTGGTGCCATGCGCGTTCAGCACCTGCGCATCGCCGTCGGCGCGGCCGGCCGGGTTGCCGTCGAACACGCCGACCATCGCGGTCCACGCGTCGGCCGGCTTCACGCGCAGCCGCACGCCGAGCGACGACAGCGGATACGCGGGGCCGCCGGACGGCAGGTCGGTGGACGGCAGCACGGGCCAGCCGAAGGTCGCGTTCATGAACGTCGCCGCGTTCTGGCTCACCATGAATTCCTGGTCGACGCTCTGCTGGCCGACTTTCACGTCGACCTTGCCGTCGAGCAGCGACTGCTGGTACCAGAGTTCCCACAGGCGGGTGGTCGAATTGGCCTCGATGCCGGTCGCGGTCTGCAACGTCTGCAGGTAGCGCTGCGTGAGGTTGGTGCCGTGGATCTGCAGCCCCGACACGTTGAACGTGCCGCCCGGCAGGCCGATCGCCTTGCCGGTATCGACGTTGAAACCGAATTGCGTGAGCCCCTGGTACGCGCCGCCGCGACCCGTGCCGCCCGACGTGTTGTACAGGTACTCGCTGGTTTCCTGCAGGCTCAGCGTGACGCCGTGCTCGTCGAGCACGTCGCGCAGACCGCCCATGTTGCCGAGCAGGTTCGAGCGTTCCCAGAGGCCCGTGGGCGCGGGCGCGGCGGTATCAGCAGCCTGTTGCGCGGGGGCGGCGGCATCGCTCGCGCCGGCCGCCGGTTCGGCGGCGGACGATGCTTGTGCGAACGCGGAGGTGGCGGCGAGCGACAGCAGCAGCGTGGCGAGCGCATCGGCGCGACGCTTGCGCGGGACGGACGAGAGCAGGTTCTTCATTTGGGTTCCGTTGGCAGTTCGATTCGTTAAGCTGAGGAAACGGGAGCGGGACGCGGGGCGCATGACGACACGGCCCGCGCGGAGAAGGGGCTTACGGCAGCCAGCCGCCGACGCGCCACACCTGCGCGAAGCCGACGCGGGGCGCGACCGAGCACAGCAGCGCGGCGATCAGCAGGCAGTCGAGCGGGCGCGGCGCCGCCGGCGCATGGGCGAGCGCCAGGCCACGCCAGCGGCCGAATGCCCGGGCGAGCGGCGAGCGGCCGGAAAACGAGCGGTTGCACGTGACGTGCGCGATGCGCTTGAGTCTGAGCGCGAACGATTGAAAGAACATGACGCTGCCTCCGTTCCGTCCGGCGAACGCCGGACGACGTGATCGAGCGCGGGTGCGTGACGCGGCCTGCGATCGGAGGATGGAACATGGCGGAGCGTGCGACTGACGAACCGGCGATGGCCGGCACGGGTAGAGGCGCGCTAACCCGGCGAGTGCGAGCTAGCGGCAAAAGACATGCGTCTGGCTGCTATCTCGCGATGGCTTGGCCGGTCTGGACCGGCATCGAACTACAACTAGAGCATGTGTCCACGGTGGGACTCCCGTGATGAATTGGGGCGGATTGTAGTCGCGACTTTTGCTGCGGCGCAAGTAAAAAACGCATCAAAGATGCGCTGTGTGGTGTGCGCGTCGCAGCGCAGCGGGGGCGCCACGCGGCCGCCCGCCGATGGCGAAAAGGATGCGCGGCGGGGCGCCGGGCCGTTGCTCGCACGCATCGCCGCGTGGCCGCCTCATGACGGCGCTGAAAGGTTTCGGAACGTTATTTCGAGGCGAAATCTTTCAGTCGCGGCGGGCGGGAAATTTATTTCGAGAAATGGGGTTTCGAGGGGTTGACTTCACTTTCGGGCGGTCCATAGAATCCGCCATCTTCACTCTTGGGGCCGCCGCCTTGGACGCCTGCAGTAGTCGATCTTCGAACGAAATTTCCGCCTGAGCGACCGACGTCCGCGCCTCATCGAAGCCGCCGTTTGTCTCCCGGGCAAACGGTGCGCGCAGCAGTATTCCGCAGTCACTCCCTACGTGCACCCTGATTCGCGCCGGTTAGCGTGATGCGTTTTCGCATGCGTTGGCCGGTTTCACCGCCGCCCGGCAGGCGGCCGCGTTCGCGCATCCGTTCTCCGGGCGCGCGAATGCCGGCCTGCAAGCCGGGCGGCGGTCAACCGTGTTCTCCGGAACATCGCACAGGAGCCGCCATGAACGACAGTGACAGTTGTCCCTTATGCCCGTTGCATACGCAGCCCCTTTCGAACCCGGGTCGCGGGGGCAATCCGGCCGACTAGCCTGACACGTCGTTCAGGCCCCGGACTGGCCCCGCGCCCACGACGCGGCCGGCACGCCTGCCGTCGCCGCACGGAGCCAGACCATGAACTTCGGCCTTCTGCTGTCGAACTTTCCGCATGTCACGGAATCGCGCCACCACTACGACGCGATGCTGACGCTCGATGCCCGTCCGCGGGTGTTCGCCCGCCTGCTGAACCGGCTGAAATCGTTGATCCACTGAGAAGAAACGCCGAGCGCGCCTCGGCATGCGCACGTGCGGCCGCCCGCGGGCCGGCGCCGCGTGTGCATGCCAAGGTCACACGCTCATCGAACAACCCTTAGCCGTACGGAATAGATCATGTCCACGCCCTCCAACGTCTCTCCACCGATCGCGGTCGATCGCAGCGCCGTGCTCGACGAAGCCCATCTGGGCGACATCCGCGGTGCGCTCGGCACGATCGCGCACCACGACACCGGCGCGCGCGGCACGTGGTGGGCGCGCCTGCGCACGCTGCTCGCGATCATCGGCCCGGGCCTGATCGTGATGGTCGGCGACAACGACGCCGGTGCATTCGGCACCTATACGCAGGCCGGCCAGAACTACGGCACGACGCTGCTGTGGACGCTGCTGCTGCTCGTGCCCGTGCTGTACGTGAACCAGGAAATGGTGCTGCGCCTCGGCGCGGTCACGGGCGTCGGCCATGCGCGCCTGATCTTCGAGCGCTTCGGCAAGTTCTGGGGCGCGTTCAGCGTGATCGACCTGTTCCTGCTCAATGCGCTGACCATCGTCACCGAGTTCATCGGCATCACGTTCGTGCTGGATTTCTTCGGATTGCCGAAGGTGGCCGGCGTGTGTGTCGCCGCCGCGCTGACGATGGCCGCGGTCAGTACCGGCGATTTCCGGCGCTTCGAGCGGTTCGCGATCGGGCTGTGCGTGCTGAGCCTGCTGCTCGTGCCGGTGCTCGTCTCGATCCACCCGCCCGTCGCGCAGATGACGCGCGATTTCTTCGTGCCGAACTGGCCCGCGCACGCGAAGCTGTCCGACGTGATGCTGCTCGTGATCGGCATCGTCGGCACGACGGTCGCGCCATGGCAATTGTTCTTCCAGCAGAGCTACGTGATCGACAAGCGCATCACGCCGCGCTTCATGAAATACGAAAAGGCCGACTTGTGGATCGGCATCGCGTTCGTGCTGGTGGGCGCGGTCGCGATGATCGGCTTCAGCTCGGCGTTGTTCGGCGGCCATCCGGAAGCCGGCAACTTCACCGACGCGGGCGGCGTCATCGCGGGCCTCGAGAAGTATGCGGGCCGCACGAGCGCGACGCTGTTCGCGGTCGCCTTGCTCGACGCGTGCATCATCGGCGCGGCTGCCGTGTCGCTGTCGACCGCGTACGCGATCGGCGACGTGTTCAAGATCCGCCACTCGCTGCACCGCGGCGTGACCGACGCGAAGGGCTTCTATCTCGTCTATTTCGGCATCGTCGCGGCCGCGGCGACGCTCGTGCTGATCCCGGGCAGCCCACTCGGGCTGCTGACCGAAGCCGTGCAGACGCTGGCCGGCGTGTTGCTGCCGAGCGCGACGGTGTTCCTGCTGGTGTTGTGCAACGACCGCCAGGTGCTGGGGCCCTGGGTCAACTCGACGAAGCTCAACGTGTTCACGGGCGCGGTGATCTGGGTGCTGGTGCTGCTGTCGACCATCCTGACCGCGTCGGTGATGTATCCGGACATCAGCGGGGAAGCGATCGTCGACGTGCTGGTGGGCGGCACCGTGCTCGCCATCGCCGGTTATCTCGCGACGGTGCTGATTCGCCGCCACAAGCGCGTCGTCGAGCCGGCCGTCGATCGTTCGCTGCGCGACACGTGGCGCATGCCGCCGCTCGACACGCTCGAGCCGCAGAACATGACGCTCGCGACGCGGATCTGGATGGCCGTGCTGCGCGGCTATCTGGTGATCGCGGTCGGTCTCGTGATCGTGAAGGTCGTTCAGATGACGTTGCTGAAGTAATGCAGCCCGTCCGACAGGACGCGGCGCCGAGCCCGGCGCCGCGTCGCAACCCATGCATGCCGGCCCGCGAGGCCGGCATGCGCGTTTGCGCGCCCGGTTTCGGGAAGCGGCGCGCGCGCCGCGCCCGTGCTCAGATCAGCTCGAGCTTCGACGTCAGGTACGTGAGCTGGATCCGGTTCGCGACGCCGAAGCGCTTGCGCAGCTTGCGCAGGTGATAGTCGACGTTGTGCGCGCTGGTGTCGAGGCGCCGGCCGATTTCCTTGTCGGACGCGCCTTCGGCGATGCCGAGCAGCAACTCCTGCTCGAACGGCGTGAGCCCGTTGACCGCGCGCTCGCGCGACGTCGAGATCAGTTGCGGCGACGCGAACTTGTGTACCGACAGCCCGATCGACAGCGCCTGCTCGATCGTCGCCGGCGTGATCCATTCGCGCGTGCGGCGCGGCGCGGTGAAGCTCATGAACGCGTGCAGCCGCGTGCCCGGCACGGCCATCGAATACATGATGCCGCTGCACATCCCGTCGTCCTGCATCGTCTGCAGGAAGCCGTCGAGCGCGGCCGGGCTCACGCACGGCGCGTCGTCGCGCTCGCGGTGTTCGCGGCGCAATTGCTGCAGGTCCCACACGATCGGCATGTTGCACACGCGCGCGCCGAGCGTGCGCGGATCGACGTCGTGATGGTTGTGCCGGACGTAGTCGCCGCGATAGGTGGCCGGCGTGAACGCTTCGTGCAGGTAAAGACTTTCGACGCGCTCGCGCGCGAATTCGAGCGCGAAGTACGCGAACGTCGAGAAGCCCGTCAGATGCAGCAGGCTCGCGACGATGCGGTTGCGCTCGGCCGTGCTCTGCGCGTGCGCGAGCGTGTCGGCGACGCCGAGCTTCGGCGCGTGCGGCTGCGCGACGTCGCCGCGTTTCACGTCGTCGCACCAGACGACCTGCACGGTGCGCTCGCGCAGCGCGTCCGCGCCTGCGTTCGATCCGCGCGGCGAGCGGGACAAGGTGGTTGGGGCGACCGCTTCTTCATGCAATGCAATATCGGACATGAGCCATCCCTCGGAATCGACGCGCCTCGCCTGGCGGCGGCCGTATCGTGTACGGCATTCGCGGCGGTGCGACCGAGCATCGTTGTGATATGCGCCGATCGTCATCCCTGACGAAACGCGGGGGCATTGTACAAAAATGCCGGTGTGTGCGTAATATGCCGTAATACGAATGGCGGCGAAAGGTTCATATTCGCACGCATATGGCGACGACCAGAAAATCATAAAGAAAAGACCAGATCGTGACGGGGCGCAGTTTCACATATTGGGAAAGGGCGGGCTCCTCATGACATATGCTGACGGCGCACCACGCGTCGAGTGGTTCTCACAAGCCGATATAGCGGCCGCTGCCGCTTATTCGAACGAATATCATGCAATCGAACGTGACGTTTTTACCGGTATTCAAATAACGTCCGGTAAAAGCGACCTTCCGTCATTCGATTTCGCACAATGCCATGCGCGATTGCGGCAAATCGGATTCAGTACGCTCGGTTACGGCGCGTACGAAATGATCGGGCGGCGCATTCTGCGCGCGCATCTGCTGCGCGACCTCGCGCCGGCGACGTTCATGCAGCCGTTCATCGAAGGGATGCTGTACGAAAGCGATCCGCGCTTCGCACAGGTGCGGCAGAGCGGCTTCCCGGTCGCGTGGCGGCTCGACGAGATCGAGGCGGCCGCGCAGGGCAGCGGCGACCGCAAGGTGCTCGCGCTCGCCGGCCATCTGCGCGCGCATGCGATGAACAGCGGCGTGATCTTCGGCCTGTCGGCGCCGCGCCTCGACCTGCGCGTCGCGGTGAACGTGACGTCGGAAACGCACGGCACCGACTGGATCGACGATCGCGTGATCGGCGGCGCGCTGTCGGTGAGTCTCGCCGTGCATCGCGTCGCGCTGCCGTTCCTCGAGGCGCGTGTCGCGCGCATGCGCGGCTTCGCGCTCGGCGACGAGCAGCAGCAGGTGCTCGACCGGCTCGTGCACGGGCTGTCCGACCAGGAGATCGCGAGCGCGCTGCGTACGTCGCTGCACAAGGTCGGGCACCACATTCGCTCGCTGGAAAAGCTCTTCAACGTGCAGAACCGCGCGCAGCTCGCGTACCTCGCCGCACGGCGGCTGCCGTCCTGATCCGACGTCCGTCGCAGGCGCGCGCCGGCCTCCGGCACGCGATGGAAGCGGTTCCGGCGGCACGTGCCCGAACGGGCCGCCGGGTTTCGTAGTCCGATTCGATCGTCTGAGGAAAACGCGCTTTCGCGCTACGAGGCGCGCTTCTTTTTCCGCCGTTTCCCGTCGCTACACTCGTCCCATTCAACGGTCCGCGCAGCACGGGGAAGGGTTGCCCGTGCCAGCCGGCGACAACGACAGGACAACGGCACGATGGCTGAACCGAAGGCGCTCTCCCGCGACTGGCAGCGGTGGTTTTCCGCCGGCCGCGGCGTGTCCGGACGGCGCCTCGGGGGCGCGTCGCCGCGCGCCGACCTCTTTCTCGCGACCTTCATCGTCGCGGTCGTCGCGCTGTTCATCCTGCCGCTGCCGCAGGCCGCGCTCGACGGGATGATCTCGCTGAATCTCGCCGCGAGCGTCGTGTTGCTGACGGTGTCGACCTACGTGCCGTCCGCGGTCAGCTTCTCGTCGTTTCCCGCGCTGCTGCTGTTTACGACGCTGTTCCGGCTCGCGCTGAACATCGCGTCGTGCAAGCTGATCCTGCTGCATGCGAACGCCGGCCACGTGATCGACGCATTCGGGCGGCTGGTGGTCGGCAACAACGTGGTGGTGGGCGGCGTGGTGTTCCTCGTGATCGCGGTCGTGCAGTTCATCGTGATCGCGAAAGGGTCGGAGCGAGTGGCCGAAGTCGGCGCGCGTTTCTCGCTCGACGCGATGCCGGGCAAGCAGATGAGCATCGACGCCGACCTGCGCGCGGGCATCATCAGCGCCGACGAAGCGCGCGAGCGCCGCGAGAAGCTGGAGCAGGAATCGCAGATGCACGGCGCGATGGACGGCGCGATGAAGTTCGTGAAGGGCGACGCGATCGCGGGCCTCGTGATCGCGTTCATCAACATCGTCGCGGGGATCGCGGTCGGCACGCTGATGCACGGGATGGACATCGGCGAGGCGCTGCAGCGTTACGCGATCCTGACGGTCGGCGACGGGATGGCGTCGCAGATTCCGTCGCTGCTCGTGTCGATCGCGGCCGGCATCGTGACGACGCGCGTCGCGACGCGCGATGCGCGCCAGCGCCAGCTCGGCGAACAGCTCGGCGAGCAATTGGGCGCGCACCCGCGTGCGCTGCTGATCGCCGCGTTCGTGCTGACCGGTTTTCTCGTCGTGCCCGGCTTTCCGAAATGGTCGTTCGCGCTGATCGCGCTCGGCCTCGGCGCCTTCGCGTTCTCGCAGCTCAAGCGCAAGACGTCCGCGCCGAGCTTCAACCTGATTCATGTGGCGGGGCGCGTCGGCGCGGCCGACGACGGCCAGCCCGCGAAGGTGTCGCATGCGGCGGGCGTCACGTCGCTGATCGCGGTGTCGCTGTCCGACGACCTGCGCACGGGCCTGAATCTCGCGCAACTGCAGGCGGCGCTGTCGAGCGCGAAGGCACGCGTCGACGCGGATATCGGCACGGTGTTTCCGCGCATCACGCTGAACGACGACGAGGGCGCGCCGGCCGGCACGTACCGGATCTACCTGCAGGACGTGCTCGTCGCGCACGGCGTGCTGAAGCCGGGCTGGCTGCTGTGGGACGGCGTCGCGCCGCTGCCCGAGCGCGCGGAGCGCCAGCCGGCCGAGGCGTTCGGCCCGTTCGCGACCGCGCTGTGGATCAAGCCGGACGGTGCGATGCCTGAAGGCAAATGGCTGTCGAGCGAGGGCGCGCTGGCCGCGCACGTCGAGCAGATCGTGCGCCAGCATGCGGACGAATTGCTCGGCATCCAGGAGACGCAGGCGCTCGTGCATCTGGTGCGCCGCGATCATCCGGAACTCGTGGGCGAACTGACGCGGCTCGTGCCGCTGCAGCGCGTGACCGAAGTGCTGCGCCGGCTGCTCGCCGAGCAGGTGCCGATCCGCAATTTGCGCGTGATTTTCGAGAGCCTGATCACGTGGGCGCCGAACGAGCCCGACGACGTGATCGCGCTGGTCGAACTCGTGCGCGTCGACCTGCGCCGGATGATCACCGATCGTCACGCGGGCACGGCGCGCCAGTTGCGGGTCGTGCTGTTCGAGCAGAACCTGCAGGAACGGATCGAGAGCGCGGTGATGCGCACCAAGCAGGGCAATTTCCTCGCGCTGTCGAGCGCGGTCAAGCAGGACATCGGCGAGCAGGTGCGCGCGATCGTGCAGGCCGCGCAGGCGGCCGGCTCCGGCGGCCACGGCAACGCGCCGGGCGCCGCGCGGCTCGCGGTGATGGTCGCGCTGGGTGCGCGCCGCTACGTGAAGACGATCCTGCAGCCGGTGCTGCCCGAACTCGCGGTGCTGTCGTACCAGGAAGTCGAGGAGGACGTGCAGTTGCACACGGTCGGCTGGGTGAAGAACCCGCCGGACGACGGCACGGTCGGCGCGGGCGCCGACGTGCGCGCGCCGGGAGCCGTGCAATGACGAGCTCGACGATCCTCGACCTGACGCGCCAGGCGCTGATGCTGGTGCTGCTGCTGTCGCTGCCGATCGTGCTGATCGCGACCGTCACGGGCCTCGTCGTCGCGATCCTGCAGGCCGTCACGCAGGTGCAGGACGCCAATATCGGCATCGCGGTGCGGCTGATCGCCGTGATGGTCGCGCTCGTGCTGCTGTCGGGCTGGCTCGGCGGCGAAGTGCTGCGCTTCGCGCAGCAGGCGCTGGAACGCATGTTCGTTTCTTCCACAGGAGTCCTTTGATGCGTCGACGCGTCGCCTCGATCCGGTTTCAACCGCGCAGCCTGCAACGGGCCGCGCTCGCCGTGTGCGCGACCGCGCTGCTCACGGCGTCGCTGTGCATGGCGCCCGCGCAGCATGCGCGCGCCGCGGACCTGCGCTGGCGCAACAAGCCGTTCACGATCGTCGCGAACGGCAAGAAGATCGGCGACTTCATCCGCGAGCTCGCGTCGTCGCAGGGGGTGACGGCGGTGGTCGACCCGAAGGTCGACGGCGTGATCAGCGGCCGCTTCTCCGGCACGCCGCAGCAGACGCTCGACACGATCTGCTCGACCTACGGGCTCACGTGGTACTACGACGGCTCGTTCCTGTACGTCGATCCGGCCGACCAGTCGCAGACGCAGATGATCCCGATTCCGCCGAACGCATCCGGCGAAATCGGCCGCGCGCTGCAGGCGATGCAGATTCCGGACAAGCGCTACACGCTGGTGATCAACGACCGTGCGAACAGCGTGTACGTGGCCGGCCCGCGCCGCTATGTCGAGCTGGTGCGACAGGCGGTCGGCTCGGTCGGCGATCCGTCGGCGAACGGCGCGCATGCGGACATCCGCGCGTTCCGGCTGAAATACGGCTGGGCGTCGGACTTCACGATCAACCGCTCGGGCAAGGAAGTGACGGTGCCGGGCGTCGCGACGATCCTGCGCAAGCTGTTCGGCAAGGGCGGCGGCACGACCGCGGCGCCGTCGAGCACGCCGCTCGGGCAGGCTGCGCGGCAGGTGAAGCTCGGCTCGGGGCTGACGATCGCGGTGCCGCGGCTCGATTTCCCCGATATTTCCGGCGGCCCGCGGCAGGGCGGTTACGGCGGTGCGGACGGCAGCCTGGGCGGCGGATTCTCGCCGTTCTCGAACAACGGCGGCGACACGCTGCCGCAGATCGTCGCCGATCCGGCGATCAACGCGGTGATCGTGCGCGACCTGCCCGAGAACATGTACCGCTACCAGTCGCTGATCGGCCAGCTCGACGAGCGGCCGCGCATCGTCGAGATCAACGTGACGATCATCGACATCAACGAGGATTCGCTCGACAGCCTCGGGATCGACTGGCGCCTGCACACGACGCACGGCGACGTGCAGATCGGCAACGGCGCGAACCCGCTGAACGGCAACACGCAGTACAACGGCGCCGGCAATCCGCCGCTCACGTTCGGCGTCGGCGCGTCCGAAACCGGGTCGACCGGCACCTTCATGCCGACCGGCATCGCGCTGACCGCATCGATCGGCGGGTCGCTGCGCAATTACCTGCTCACGCGCGTGAACGCGCTCGCGCAGAAGGGCCAGGCGCAGCTGCGTTCGAAGCCGAAGGTGCTCGCGCTCGACAACACCGAGGCGATCCTCGAGAACCTCACGCAGTTCTACGTGCAGGTGCCGGGCTACCAGGATTCGTCGCTGTACAGCGTGACGACCGGCACGAGCATCAAGGTGACGCCGATGATCGTCGACGAGGCGATCCGCAATGCGGCGGCCGTCTCGGGCAATCCGCAGAGCGTGATGATGTCGATCGACATCCAGGACGGCAATATCGTGCCGGGACAGGCGGTGTCGAACGTGCCGGTGATCCAGCAGCGCAACATCGTCACCAAGACGATGATCGACGAAGGCAAGAGCCTCCTGATCGCCGGTTTCAACGACGACGAGGTGCGGCTGAACAAGAGCGGCGTGCCCTGGCTGTCCGACATCCCGCTGATCGGCAACCTGTTCAAGTACACCGACAAGTCGGGCAACCACATGGAGCGGTTCTATCTGCTGACGCCGCGCGTGGTGACGACCGCGTCGATGTATGCACCCGACGGCGCGCCCGTGAACCCCGGCGTCGACGGTCCGGCGAACCAGGAAGGGATGTCGATGTATCGCCCGCCGGACAACGACATCGCCGTCCCGCTGACGCCGAGGCCGCTGCCCGGCACGAAGTTCGGTCCGCCCGCGTTGCCGCCGCCGCCGGATGCGGCGGCGCAGCCGGCGACGACCGCAGGAGTGGTCACGCATGTCGACGAGCATCATTGATCCGCACGGCGAAGGCGCATTGCCCGGCGGCGCGGGAGGCGCAGGGGCCGGTTCGGCCGCGCTCGCGTCGCCGTGGAACCTGTGCTTCCTGAGCGGGCCGATGTACGGCCGCACGATGTCGCTCGCGCGCGGCGCGAACTGGGTCGGCACGGCGGCCGATTGCGAAGTGATCCTGCCCGATCGCGAGATCGGCGCGAAACAGGTGTGCCTGCAGGTCGGCGCGCTCGCGGTGACGGTGCAGAACCATGGCGGCGACACCGGCGCGCCGGTGCTGTTCAACGACGAGCCGCTGGGCAGCGGGCGCCGCTCGTTGACGCCGAACGACGTCGTGACGGTCGGCTCGATCCGGCTCGGCATCGCGCGGCATGCGCAGGCGAGCGTCGCGGTGCCCGACGAAACCGATGCGCCGGACGCCGCGCGCGAGGCCGCGTGGCTCGGCTGGCTCACGGGCGGGCTGCGCCGCCTCGGCAGCCGGCGGCTCGTGATCGCGCTGGTCGCGCTGTGGCTGGGCGTGCTGCTCGGCGCGCTCGGCTACGGCTTCGTCGCGTGGTCGGGGCGGCTGCCGTGGCAGCACGAATCGGTGCTCGCGCGCACGCACCGGCTGCAGCAGTTGCTGCACGCGTATCCGGAGCTGGCCGTCGCGCCGCGCGACGACGGCGTGATCGTGTCGGGCTACGTGAGCGACCCGGCCGCGCGCGAGCGCGTCGCGCAGATCGTCGCGGGCGTCGACAACGCGGCGCTGGGCAACATCTACGTGGTCAGCGATCTCGTCGCGACCGCGCAGACCTATTTCAGCGACACGGCGCTGACGGTCACGTATCTCGGGCGCGGGCGGATCGAGCTGACGGGCACGGCCGCGCGTGCGCAGATCGAGCCGCGCATCCGCAACTACATGAAGGACGCCCGCCCGGCGCTCGAGGTGGTCGATCACGTGCGCGATGCCGATGCGGCCGCGCCGCGTACGGCGACGACGCTCGGCGGCACGGCCGGCATTCCGGAGATCACGACCGTGTTCGCCGGCGACGGCGACCAGCGCTACATCGAGACGATCGACGGCAGCCGCTATTTCGAAGGCGCGCGGCTGAAGGAGGGCGCGACCGTCGTGTCGATCGGGCCGGACGCCGTGGTGTTCGAACGCAACGGCCAGCGCATCACGATGCCGCTCGGCGGTGCGTCGGCGAGCGCGCCCGAGCAGGCGCCGGCGCCGCCCGTCCCGCCGCTCGCGAGCGGCGCGGCGGCGGGCGTCGCGCAGCCGGTGCCGGGGCCGACGCTGTTGCCGGGCTCGCCCGCGGCCGGTGCATCGACTGCATCGACGAAGGAGGCGGCGCATTAGCGCCGCGACGGATCAGGCGCAACGCGTTTCGCGGTGCGCGCATTACGCGACACGTCGCCGGCAGGCGGCGCGTCACGTCATCGGCGGGGCATGGGGCTGCCGCCGGCAACGCAAGTGAACTTGACGTAAAGGAGCGAAACATGACTGCCGCCGCAGGTAGCGCCACCGACACGAAGCAGGTCCAGCAACAGGCCGACGACCTGACCAAGACGCAGCTCGAACTGACGAAGATCAACTTCCAGGTTCAGCAATCGACTGCGACGTTCGAAACCAGCAACGCAGTGACCGCGCAGGAGGGGACGGCGAATGCCCAGGTTGCGCAACACCTGAGTTCCGCCGGCCGCGCGTGACGCCGGTCGCCGGCCGTGCCGCGCGACGCCGGATGCCGGGGCCGCCCGCGACGGGCGCCCGGTGCGGCGTGGGTGCGTGCCGGCCGGCCCGTTTCCGGCTCTGCCGGTCAAGGAGGACACGATCATGTCGGTAACAGGCGTAGGCGCGGCGCCGCCGGGCGCAGCCGCGCTCGCGAGTGCCGCGCAGCAAACGGGCGCGACGTCCGATCCGGCGCAGGTGCGCCAGTTCGATGCACTGATGCAGCCGGGCGCGTCGCCGGCCGCTCCGCCGTCTTCGTCGGGCGTCGCGATGTCGCGCGCGCCGGCGGATGCGGCGCCGGCCGTGCAGATGACGCCCGCGCAGGCGAACCAGTCGTCGCTCGTCGAGCGGTTGCGCACGTACGGCAACGATCTCGACGCGCGGTACGCGAACATCGACAAGCACCGCAGCGAGATGCTGACGTCGATGGCGGACAGCCGCAGCGACCCGCTGATGACGATGGTGAAGGCGATGGATTTCCAGTGGACGGCAACCACCACGATTTCGGAATACCAGTTGAGCCTGTCGGTTGCGCAGGCGGCGAACGGCTTCACGCATACGGTGCTGAAGACGCAGGAGTGATGGCGCTCGTGCGGGCCGCAAGCGGCCTCACGCGCCCTGAAGCGGACAAACGATGACGACGATCGATTCGACGCCGCGCACGCATGCGTGGCGCAGCCGGGTGGCGCGCGCGCTGCTCGCGGGGCTGCTCGTGCTGTTGGCCGGGTGCCAGAAGGAACTGTACTCGGGCCTGTCGGAGCGCGACGCGAACCAGATGGTCGCGGTGCTCGGCGACGCGGGCATCAGCGCGTCGAAGGACAACGATGCGCGCGACACGTCGGACCGCAACGCGTGGCTCGTGAGCGTCGCGGACGGCGACATGCAGGCGGCGCTCACGGTGTTGCAGGCGAACGGGTTGCCGAAGCCGAGCTATGCGAGCCTCGGCGAGCTGTTCCAGAAGCAGGGCCTCGTATCGACGCCGGCCGAGGAGCGCGTGCGCTACCTGTACGGCGTGTCGCAGGATCTGTCGCGCACGCTGCAGGACATCGAGGGCGTGGTGGTCGCGCGCGTGCAGGTCGTGATTCCGGAGAACGATCCGCTCGCGGACAAGATCAAGCCGTCGTCGGCCGCGGTGTACATCCGGTATCGGCAGGGCGTCGACCTGCGCGCGATGGCGCCGATGGTCAAGGATCTCGTCGCGCACAGCATCGAGGGGCTGCAGTACGACAACGTGTCGCTGTTCCTGCAGCCGGCCGCCGCACGCGCGACGCGCGTGGACGGAATCGGCAGCGCGGTGTCGGACATCCTGCGATTGCGCTCGCCGCTCGGCTGGCTCGTGTTCGCGCTGATCCTGCTGACCTGCGCGGTGATCGCGCTGTCGGCGGCCCGGCGCGGGATGTTCGGCGCGCGGCTCGCGGGCCTGCTCGGCGCGCCGCGCGGCGCGAACGGGGGCGGCGCGGCCGCGCAGCAGGCAGGCGGCGGGCTGCGTACGCCGGACGGCGCGCGCGACGGCGCATGAGCGATCCGCACGCGCTGGCGCCGGGCGATGCGGCCGAGGCGTCGCTGCTGCCGTGGCTGCAGCCGCTTGCGCCGCCGCCCGCCGCGCGCGCTGCCGCGTTTCATGCGCTGGTCTGCAACTTCAACCTTCGGCCCGACCGCTATCTGCACGTGACGCGCGTGCCGGCCGAGTGGCCCGCGCGCTACCGTTCCCCGGACGCGTTCGGCGCGGCCGGCCGCAAGCTGCTGGCGCGCCATCTGCTCGACGTCCACGGCGTGGCCGACCGGCACGACTTCGCCGTGGCGAATCCGTGCGCGCGGCTCGCGCTGCTGCCGGGCGCGGCGCTCGAGCAACTGGCCGCGTATGCGGGGTTGCTGCTGCACCGCGCATGGCTGCGCGACGCGCTGGCCGGGCGGCGCATCCGCGCGGAAGTCGCGGCGCGGCTCGGCGGCGATGCGCTCGAACTCGCGCTCGAACGCGCGCCGGAATTCGGCGCGCTCGCCGAAACGCTCGAACCGTGGCGCGCCGATCCCGCCGCGCTGCCGGCCGTGATCCGCGCGCGCGGCGGCCGGCTGCTCGCGGATTTCATCGGCGTGGCCGGCGACGCGGTGGCGCGGCGCGTGCGCCTGAAATTCAACCGCGCGATCGACGACGAAGCGCCGTACTGGCTGAACCGCGCGCAGCGCGACCAGTTCGGCGAACTGATGTTCCTGTTTCTGATTCCCGAGAGGCTCGCGTCATGGGACTGGCTTTTCTGATCACGAGCGACAACCTGCAGCTGCTGTCGGAGCGCAAGGTGCTCAAGGAGCGCGAATACGCGGCGTTGCTCGACGCGTCGGCGGTGATCGCGACCGCGCATGAAGAGGCGGCGCGCATCGTCGCCGACGCGCAGCGCGAATTCGACAAGCGCCAGGCGGCCGGCTACGACGAAGGCATGCGCCGCGCGCAGCGCGAGCAGGCCGCGCAGGCGTACACGCAGGCGCTCGCCGCCACGCGCACGATGGAGACGATGAAGGACGCGATGGCCGATATCGTCGTGAAGGCCGTGCGCGCGATCGTCGGCGAGATGAGCACGCAGAAGCTGTACGAGGCCGCGCTCGCGCGGATCGCGCCGCTCGTGCGCGACGAGGCGTTCCTGATCGTGCGCGTCGCGCCCGGCCGCACGGAGGAGATGCGCGACGCGCTCGGCGGCGCGTTCGCGGGGCAGTCGAACCGGCAGAAGATCCGCATCGTCGAGGACGCGCAGCTCGAACGCCACGCATGCACGGTCGAGACGCCGTCCGGGCGCATCGACGCGAGCCTCGACCTGCAGATCGACGCGTTGCGTCAGGCGATCCGCCGCGACGCGCTGAAGGGCGCCGCGCGATGAACGCGCCGCTCGACGATACGCAGCCGTTCGGCAGCGGCGACGACGACGGCGTGCCGTTCGATCGCGGCCGCCTCGTCGGCGAGCTCGACGCGGGGCTCGCGTTTTTCTCGCCGGTGTCGGTGCAGGGCCGCGTCAACCACGCGGTCGGACAGATATTGAATGCGACGGGCATTCGCGCGCGGCTCGGCGAAATCTGCGAGCTGCGCACGCCGAACCAGCCGACGCTGCTCGCGGAGGTGGTCGGCTTCTCGCGGCAGACGACGCTGCTGACGCCGCTCGGCGACGTCGCGGGGCTGTCGCCGGAGACGACCGTCGTGCCGTCCGGGCGCGAGCACGTATTTCCGGTGGGCGAGGGGCTGTTCGGCCGCGTGCTCGACGGGCTCGGCCGGCCGCTCGACGATCGCGGGCCGGTGACGGGCGCCGCATGGGTGTCGACGCAGCAGGACCCGCCGAACCCGCTCGCGCGCAAGATGATCGACACGCCGTTTCCGACCGGCGTGCGCGTGATCGACGGCCTGATGACGCTCGGCATCGGGCAGCGCGTCGGCATCTTCGCGCCGTCGGGCGTGGGCAAGAGCACGCTGCTCGGGATGATCGCGCGCGGCGCGCAGGCCGACGTGAACGTGATCGCACTGGTCGGCGAACGCGGCCGCGAGGTGCGTGAATTCATCGAGCACAGCCTGTCGCCCGAGGTGCGCGCGCGGTCGATCGTCGTCGTGTCGACGTCGGATCGCCCGGCGATGGAGCGCGTGAAATCCGCGCTGGTCGCGACCGCGATCGCCGAGCACTTCCGCGATGCGGGCAAGCGCGTGCTGCTGCTGGTCGATTCGCTGACGCGTTTCGCACGCGCGCAGCGCGAGGTCGGTCTCGCGAGCGGCGAGCCGCCGACGCGGCGCAGCTTTCCGCCGTCGACGTTCGCGGTGCTGCCGCGCCTGCTCGAACGCGCGGGGCAGGGCGCGCACGGGTCGATCACCGCGCTCTATACGGTGCTCGTCGAAGGCGACGAGGAATCGGACCCGATCGCCGAGGAAGTGCGCTCGATCCTCGACGGCCATATCGTGCTGTCGCGCAAGATCGCGCTCGCGAACCGCTATCCGGCGATCGACGTGCTCGCGAGCCTGTCGCGCGTGATGCCGCTCGTCGCGAGCCGCGCGCACCAGCATGCGGCCGCGCGCGTGCGCGAGCTGATCGCGAAATACCAGGAAATCGAGCTGCTCGTGCAGATCGGCGAGTATCGCGAAGGCAGCGACCGGCTCGGCGATCTCGCGCTGCGCGCGCGCGACGCGATCGGCGCGTTCTGCGCGCAGGCGTCGGACGAGGATGTGCGCTTCGACGCGCTGCTCGCGAAACTGACGAAGCTGGCGAACGATCATGTCTGAAGCCGACGACCGCCTCGTGCTCGCGACGCTCGCCCGCCTCAAGCGCGTGCGCGAGATGCGCAGCCAGATCGCGCGCGTCGCCGCCGCGCGCCAGCAGGGCATCGCCGCGCAGAGCCGGCGTGCGCTGGCGGCCGCGCAGGCGCAGCTCGCGCAGCAGGTCGCGGCGAAGGCGGCGATCCAGGCGCGGCTCGCCGACGACGTGCGCGAGGCGCGTGCATTGCAGAACGCGGCGGCCGATACGCGCACGTTCGACCGCCATATCGGCACCGCGAACGCGTCGGTGAGCGAGGCCGCGCACGTGCATCGCGGTCACGAGGCGACGCTCGCCGACCTGCAGCGCGCCGCGCGCAAGGCGAAGGCCGCCGAGGACAAGCTGGAGAAAGCCGGCGAGAAGGCGCTGCACGCGCGCGCCGCGCGGGTCGAGCGCGCCGCCGACGAAGTCGCGGACGGCTACGCGGTGCGGCGCTTCGCGACGGGCTGCACCTGGGTGGCCGGCGCGGGCGATGCGCCCGGTCATGCGTCCACGCCGCCGCAGGCCGCCGCCGCGTTCGATGCGGCAATGACCGAAACGGAAACGGGCGCCGATCTCGCCGCCGACGCCGAAGCCAACGCCGGCGCCGCATCCGACGATCCCGCCCCGCCCGCCGTCGCGGAGCGCCGATGCTAGACCAGGCCGCGGGCTTCAACGACGTCGCCGGCATGCTGCGGCCGCTGCTCTACGTGATGCCGCGCCTGCTGCCGATCATGTTCGTCGTGCCGGTGTTCAACGAGCAGATCGTCACGGGCCTCGTGCGCAACGGGATCGCGGTCGTGATCGCCGCGTTCGTCGCGCCGACGATCGATGCCGCGCAGGTGGCCGCGCTGCCGTTCCTGATGTGGTGCGTGCTCGTCGCGAAGGAAGCGATGGTCGGCATGCTGCTCGCGGGCGCGTTCAGCGCGGTGCTGTTCGCGATCCAGGGCGTCGGCTACCTGATCGACTTCCAGACCGGCAGCGGCAGCGCCGCCTTCTTCGATCCGATGGGCGGGCACGAGGGCGGCCCGACATCGGGATTCCTGAATTTCGTCGCAATCGCGCTGTTCGTCACGGCGGGCGGGCTGCAGGTGCTCGTGCAACTGTTCGCGCAGTCGTACGCATGGTGGCCGATCGGCTCGCTCGGCCCCGATTTCTCGTCGATGCTGCAGACCTTCATCGTGCGGCAGACCGACACGATCTTCGAATGGATGGTGAAGCTCGCCGCGCCGGTCACGATCGTGCTGGTGCTCGTCGAGCTCGGCATCGGCCTGGTCGGCCGCGCGGTGCCGCAGCTCAACGTCTTCGTGTTCTCGCAGCCGCTGAAGAGCGCGCTCGCGGTGCTGATGATGATCCTGTTCCTGCCGGTGGTGTACGCGTCGCTGCATTCGCTGCTGAGCCCCGACAGCGGATTGATGGCGTTGCTGCGCGCGCTGTTCGCCGCGCACGGCGGCGGCTGAGCGCGCCGGAGCCGACATGGCCGAAAAGGATCAGAAGCCGACCGCGAAACGCTTGCGCGAAGCGCGCGAGAAAGGCGACGTGCCGAAGAGCGCGGAAACGGTGTCGTCCGCGTTCTTCGTCGGCGTGTGCGTGGCGCTCGCGGTGGGCATCGGTTCGCTGTTCGCGCGACTGCAGGCGCTGTTCCGGCTCGTGTTCGACGCGGTTGGCGCGGCCGATCCGTCCGCGCGGCTCGCGGTGCTGATCGACGGCGCCGCGCGCGACTGGGCGACGCTGTCCGCGCAGATCGTCGCCGCCGGCCTGCTGGCCGGATTGCTCGCGGGCTTCGTGCAGGTGGGCGGCGTGATGGCGTGGAGCCGCCTCGTGCCGCAGTTGTCGCGGCTCAATCCGGCCGAGGGGATGAAGAACCTGTGGTCGCTGCGCAACCTCGTCAACCTCGCGAAGATGCTGCTGAAGACGGTGCTGCTCGTCGCGACGCTCGGCTGGCTGATCGTCGAATCGCTCGACCCGTCCGTGCAGTCGGGCTTCACGCGGCCGGTCTCGATCCTCGCGCTGATCGTGAAGCTGCTGATGCTGCTGTTCGGCTGGGCGGCGCTGATCTACATCGTGATGGCGCTGATCGACATCGTGCACCAGCGGCACGAGTTCAACCAGAAGATGAAGATGTCGATCGACGAAGTGCGGCGCGAGCACAAGGAGGACGAAGGCGATCCGCACATCCAGGCGAAGCGCCGCCAGCTCGCGCGCGAAGTGCAGTTCGCGTCGCTGCCCGACCGGATCGGCTATGCGTCGGTGGTCGTCTATTCGCCGCGTGTCGCCGTCGCGCTCTACTACGGCGGGATCGGCTCGCTGCCGTGGGTGCTCGCGCGCGGCGAGGGCGACGCGGCCGAGCGGATCGTGCGGCTGGCCCGCGACGCGCTACGCCCGACGCTCGCGAACGTCGGGCTCGCGCAGGCGCTGTACGAGACGACGCCCGAGAACGGCACGATCCAGCCGCAGCATTTCCGCGAGGTCGCGCAGTTGCTGAAATGGGCGACCGGCGCGGGTTGACGCGGGGGCGGTATCGCCGTCGGAATGCGGCCCTTTTTTCGATTTGCCGGTGTCACCGGGCGACCGGCTGCGGGCGACCGGCTGCGGGCGACCGGCTGCGGGCGACTGGCCGATTCGATATGGCCCCGTCGCGCCGCCATGCGCACACGGCGCTTGACGTCTATTTTTTTCCGCACCCTGCCAACATTCACTGGTGAATTATTGCTGATTTATTTCTTCGTAATATGGCTCGACCGTCATGCCCGACGGCCGGCCGCGAGGTTGGGCCGCGCGTGACGGAACAGGTCAACAGGGGCAGACAAATCAATGTGCGGAATCGACGGCTTTCTGAATAGCGTCGCCTTCGATGAGGAGACAGCGCGCGGCACGCTCGCGCGAATGACGGCGAGCCTCGCGCATCGCGGGCCGGACGGGCAGGGGATCTGGGTCGACCCGGAAGCCGGCATCGCGCTCGGCCACCGGCGGCTCGCGATCGTCGACCTGTCGGTGCACGGCCGGCAGCCGATGGCTTCCGCGTGCGGCCGCTACGTCCTCGTCTTCAACGGCGAAATCTACAACCATCGCGAACTGCGCGCGGAGCTCGAACGCGCGGGGCGCGCACCGGCGTGGCGCGGCCACTCCGACAGCGAGGTGCTGATCGCGGCGATCGTCGCGTGGGGCGTCGAGGCCACGTTGCGCCGCGCGACCGGCATGTTCGCGTTCGCGCTGTGGAATCGCGCGTCGCGGGTGCTGACGCTCGCGCGCGACCGGATCGGCGAGAAGCCGCTCTACTACGGCCGGGTCGGCGACGCGCTCGTGTTCGCGTCCGAGCTGAAGGCGTTGCGCGGCTATCCGGGCTTCGACGGCGCGGTCGACCGCGACGCGCTGTGCCTGTACCTGCGCCAGTCGAGCGTGCCCGCGCCTTACACGATCTATCGCGGCATCCGCAAGCTGCCGCCCGGCACGTACATCCAGTTCGAGCATGCGCGCGACACGCCGCGCGTGCGGGCGTACTGGACGCTCGAACAGACGATCGAGGCGGGCCGCGCGCAGCCGTTCGAGGGCAGCCCCGACGAAGCCGTCGGCGAGCTCGACACGGTCCTGCGCCAGGCCGTCGCGCGGCAGATGGAAGCGGACGTGCCGCTCGGCGCGTTCCTGTCGGGCGGCATCGATTCGTCGACGATCGTCGCGCTGATGCAGGCGCAATCGGCGACGCCGGTCGACACGTTTACGATCGGCTTTCACGAGGCCGGCTACGACGAAGCCGGATACGCGAAGGCCGTCGCGCGCCATCTCGGCACGCGCCATACCGAGCTTTACGTGACGGCCGACCATGCGCTCGCCGTCGTGCCGAAGCTGCCGTCGATCTACGACGAGCCGTTCTCCGATGCGTCGCAGATCCCGACCTTTCTCGTCTCCGAGCTGACGCGCCGGCACGTGACGGTGAGCCTGTCCGGCGACGGCGGCGACGAGCTGTTCGGCGGCTATACGCGCTACTTCCTCACGCCGCGCCTGTGGCGCAAGCTGCATCGCGTGCCGGCCGTCGTGCGCGCGCGGATCGCCGCCGCGTTGCATGCGCTGCGGCCCGATCACGCGGACCAGCTCGCGGCCGTCGCGCAGGGCGCGTGGGGCGGCGGCGTGGAGACGCGCGAATCGTCGTCGCGCATCGGCGATCGCCTGCACAAGCTCGGCCATGTGATGACGGCGGAGAGCCGCATCGGGCTGTACCGGCTGCTGATGTCGTCGGTGCATCATCCCGAGCGTATCGCGTTGGCGGGGCAGGAGCCGCCGACGCCGCTCGACACGGTGTCCGCGTGGCCGGCGCACCTGAGCTTCGCCGAGCAGGCGATGGCGATCGACACGCTCACGTACCTGCCGACCGACATTCTCGCGAAGGTCGATCGGGCCGCGATGGCCGTGAGCCTCGAGACGCGCATGCCGTTCCTCGACCATCACGTCGTCGAATTCGCATGGCGCGTGCCGGCATCGGTGCGCTTGCCGGAGGGGCAGCCGAAGGCGCTGCTGCGCCGGCTGCTCGACCGGTACGTGCCGTCCGCGCTGATCGACCGGCCGAAGCAGGGCTTCTGCGCGCCCGTCGACCACTGGCTGCGCGGCGCGCTGCGCGACTGGGCCGAGGCGCTGCTGCATCCGTCGCGCTTGCGCGACGAAGGCTTCTTCGATGCGGCGGCGGTCGAGCGGCTGTGGCGCCAGCACCAGACGGGCCGGATGAACTGGCAGCACCCGTTGTGGACGGTGCTGATGTTCCAGGCGTGGCTGGAGGCGCAGCGCGCGGGGTGACGGCAGGCTCGCGCCCGCCGCGCGCGGTGCGCGGCGGGCCGACCCTCATCCGACCACCAGCGGCGTGCCGATCGGCAGGTGCGCGGGATCGCGCGCGGCCGACGGATTGAGCTGCAGGATCTCGTTCAGCGCACGCGCATCCTGCTCGCCGCGCGTCATCGCCTGCTGATCGGCACGCGACACGTGCGCGGCGTCGAGCAGCGACTGGCGATGCCGGTCCGCGATCACCCACAGCGAATCGCCGTCGACGACGATATAGGGCTGCGCGGCGTTCGACGGCGAAGGCGGGTTCGACGGCGTGCCAGGCGGCGACGGTTGCGGCTGGGACGGCGTGGCGCTCGGCGTGGCGCTCGGCGACGGCGATGGCGACGCGCTCGGGGACGCACTCGGCGAAGCACTCGACGATGCGCCCGGCGCGACGTTCGACTGCGATGATCCGCCGCCGAAAAGCCAGTCGAAGAACCCGCCGATCACGGGCGCGATGCCGACCGCGAACTTGTAGCCGAATGCGGCGACCGGGATCATGACCACCGCAGTCGGGATCCGCTTGACGAAAGGCGTCGCGTTCGGGAAGTGCGTATTGAGCCGGCCGGCGAGTAGCAACGAGGTCATGGTGCCGGTCGCGATGGCGACACTGTGCTCGCCCTGCTGCCATTGGGACACGGTGGAGAGTCCGCCGAGCGCGACCGACGCGAAGTCGCCCGCCGAATCGAGCAGGCGCACGACGCGGCTGCGTTTGTCCGCGTTCACGCGTCGCGACACCATCAGGAGCGACGTACCGGCGTAGGCTGTGCCGATCACGCCGCTGGCAATGGCCGTCCAGCCCAGCGTGACGTCGAAACCCGTGAGCGGGTGCGTGGGATAGAAGGTCTTGAGGATGCCGGTCGCGACCGTCGCAACCGACGCGACCGTCATGCCCGCGCGCGCCGTGATGCCCAGCCCGCTGCGTGGATTGCCCGCGTGCAGTTGCTGCAGCGACGTGCCGCCGACGAACCCCTGCATTTGCGTGAGCACGTCCTCGGCGAGCGCGGTGATGTTCGTCTTCGCGTCGTCGAAGCTCATCGTCCCCTGCTGGTATTGCTCGACGTATTGCGCCGCCTTCGCCTGCGCATGGCGTACCGCGGACTTCAGTTGAGCGAGTCGATGCGGACCGTAGTCGTGCGTCGTGGAGTTGAACTGGCGCTCGAGCGTCGCGCCGAGGCTCGTGATGGCTGCCACCGCCGCCCTCGGGTCGCCCGACTGCAGGCTGCGGATGGCACCTTGGTGCATGACCTGGAACACGCGTCCGACGCGCGACACCAGCAGAAGCGACGACGACGCATTGCCCAGCCCGGTCGTATCGAGCTGATGGAACCCGAGGCCGATTCCGGTCGACAGGCCGACGACGGCCCCGCCCGCGAGCCATGCGTTCCGCAGGTCCGAGCGGGCTTTCGACAATCGGTGCACGCGCAGCGCGTTGATCCGTGCGCTGGCCTCGTCCATCGTGGCGCTCGGCATATCGGGCTGCGCGATGGCCTTGCGAGCGTCGCCGATCGGCAGCGACGCGTCGTACTGCAGCGCTTTCTGGCCGGTGACGTCGTTCCAGTACACGCGGCTGTCGGCCGCCGATACCGATGCGAGCGACGGTCGCCCGGCCACGCCGCCGCCATGGCTGTCGAGCCATTTCCTGCCGGCCTCGTGGGCGAGCCTGGCGAGCCGGTTGTGGGGCGCCTTGCTGTTCCATTGCGCTTGTGACGTCTCGTTCGTCGCCCGGCGAGCCTGATTCAGCAGTGTCGACGTGTTGCCTTCGTACAGCGCGTCGCGTAATGCCACGATCTCGGCGTCGGACATCTTGTGCGTCTTTTTCGCGATGCGCTCGATTTCCGAGAACAGGAATCGCTGCTGGTTCGCGAAATCCTGCATGCCGACCGGTTCGAACACACGCGTCAGCGCATCGCCGCCATGCAGTCTCGCGAATTTTTCAGGGGCGTTTTTTCCGTAGTCGGCGATCTTCGCCGCCAGCGCGCGTGTCAGGTCCGCATTCGCGATGAAGTCGTCGCCGTGCGTGCCCCATGACAGGCCGACATGCACCCAGTCGAGCTGCTTGCGGCTCAGGATCGCGTCGAGCAACGCGACGTGGCCTTCGCCCGGCACCGGCTCGAGCACGGCGTCCGAACCGTGGAAGGTCAGCAGCACGAGCGGCGACGGCTTGCCGCCGTTCTGCGCCGCCCATGTTTCGAGCGCCTCGCCGATGCGCCGCATTTCCGCGTAGCCGTTGTTCGTGCCGGCCATCGCATGGCCGTCTTCCAGCGACACGCGGGGCCGCGACGGTGCGGCTTCGATGCGCAGCAGGAAGCCGTATTCCGAGGCCGCCGTGAGCCACTTGTGCAAGTGGGCGAGATCGTCGAGTTCGAGCGTGTGCTGCGTGCCGTTGGCGTCCGTGCGCGTGAGCGTCGCCGTATCGTCGTCGTAGCGCGCGCCGGACGGATCGCCGAAGCGTTTGGCGCGCTGGATGAACCCCGGATCCTGCAGCGCGCCCATCGCGGCGGCGAGCGAATACGGGTCGACCTGCAGCGCGACGGCCGGCAGCGCGCCGCCATACCGCTTGATGTAGCGCTTCATCTGCTCGGGATCGTCGCGCAGCGAGAACGAGCGCGACATCGGGACGAAGCGGTCGGCGAGATCGGTCAGCTTGGCCTGCGTGGCCAGCTTCACGTATTGCCTGATCAGCTTTCTGTCCGTGCTGCGCGCCGCGCCGATCCAGTGCGCGCCCCGCATGAACAGGTTGTGCCGGGCGGGGACGCGGGTGAAAGCGCCGTGCGGGTGCAGGCTCGATGCCTCGCGCCACATGTGCAGCGTCCCGAAGATCTTCTTCGCCAGTACGGCATCGGCGAGGATGGCCTTCGGCGCGTCGGTGAACGTGAGGCCGTTGCCTTCCTTGCGCCCCACGTCGCGCTTGCCCCATTCGGTGAGGCGCTCGAGCGTCGACGCGAAATCGGCGATCTTCGCGTTGCCGTAGCGCGTGACCGATTCGACGATCGCGCCCGATACGTACGCAGGCTGGAACGGCTTGAGCGCGATCGGTTTCGGGGGCGGCGCGGCGGGCGGCGTGGCCGGCGCGGCGGCGGCCGGCTGCGTTCGCTGGGTGCCGCGCGCGGCCTGCTTGCCTTTGCGACCTTTTCGGCCGGCCTTGCCGCGTTTGCCCGCTTGCGTGCCGGTGCCGCGTTGGCTCGCGGCGGGCGGGGGCGCCGCCGCTGCGGCCGGCTGCGCGGCTTGCAGCGCGGCCGCCTTGAGCGCGGCCGCGCGCGGCTCGAATACGTCGGGGGCGAGCCTGGAAAGCAGGAAATGCTGATTGCCGCCATACGGCCCGCGGCCGATCGTCGCCCGCTCCAGCGGCAGGCCGGGATTGTCCGGGTCGCGGAACTGGCCGACGTCGTCGTACCAGCGCACCGTGCCGTTCTCGACCGCGATGAGGCCGGTCAGCGACCCGGTCAGCACATCGGTGACCGTGCCTTCGTGGTCGTACACGTACACGTAGTGCCCGTCGGGAATCTTGCCCATCTCGAGCGCGCGTTTCAGCTCGTCGGCGTGGTGCGCGTTGAAGTCGAGCGCGCCGTCCGCCGTCGTCGGGAGGATGTCGGGCAGGTCCGCCTCGGCTGCCGCGCGGTTCTGGCGCCGCAGCGACGGATGCATGTTCCCGAGCGCGCGCTGCACGGACACGTCCGGCTTCGACAGCGGCGCCTTCGGCTTGCCGATCGGGCGGCGCATCTTGGCCGGCGCGAAGCCGCCATAGCTTTCGACGACGTCGTGCGCGACCTTCGCGACGACGAACTGCACGCCGCGGCGACCGTCGGGCAACGCCCAGCAGCGGCGCCGGAACGCGGCGGCGAGCTCGCGCGATTCGATCGTGGCATCGCCGAGCGACGTCTTTTCGACGTACGTCCATTTTCCTGCGCCATCGCGCGTCGCGTAGCCGAGCACCTTGCCGGTCTTGCGTTCGACCGCATAGACCGTCGCCCCCGCACCGGGATCGTGTCGCGCCGCCGGTTTCGGCCGCATGAAGCGCGGCGCGCTGTCGAGCTCGTGCACGTTTGCGACGACCTCCGCGTCGACGCCCGTGTCCGACGGCTCGACATCCCATGCGCGGCGTTCGCCGAAATACGCGTCGACGCGCGCGGCGCCGCCAAACTTGTGCAACTCGGCGAGCGTGACGGGCGACACGTAGTAATCGTAATTCCCGCGGCTCGCGGCGCCTTTGTCCTTCAGTGAGAGAAACGCGTCCTGCAACAGGTGCGGATCGATATCGGCCGATGCCGCGTTCTTGTCGACGAACTTGCCCTGTGCGTTGGTCCGGAAGCTCGCGATGAATTCGGGCTGCGGATGGATCGCGTCGCGCCGGTCGGCGGGGCGGTCGGTGCGCAGCGCGATCAGCACGTGCGCGTCGGTGCCGAATGCTGCCTTCATCGCGTCGATGCTGTCGAGCTGGTCGCCGTCGACGCGCAACAGGTCGCGCTTGCCGTGCGACGCGAGCAGATCGAGCGCGCGCTGTTCGCGCTTGGCGGCCTTACGGGCGGCGAGCCCGCGTGCCGGCCGAGGCGCCGGCGAGGCTGGCGCGGCCATTTCGCGCGGCACGCCGCCGGCCTGCATGTGCGCGATCTGGCTCGCGTAGTAGTCGCGGTAGGTCGCGTAGCCGGGCACCGACGGCTCGGCGTCGCCGAACGCGTCCGCGAGCCGGCGCAGGCCGGCTTCGTCGCCGGGCATCACGCGGTCGGCTTCGCGCGCGATCGCGTCGGGCAGGAGGACATCCTTCGAGATGTCGATGCCCATGTCGTCGATGAGTGCACGGCGTACCGCGAACGCGTTCGCTTGCGCACGCGCTTCGGCCATCAGCGCACGATCGACCAGCGTGTCGCCGGGTGCGCCGTCGAGCAGCAGGCGTCCGGCGATCGCATCGACCGCATGCTGCGCTTCGTGCGCGAGCGCGTACACGAGCGTACCGGTGTGGCGCATCCGGCCGTCGAGCACGATGCGCTGCCGGTCCGTATCGATCCGGCTGCCGCGCCCGGGCCGGCCGACCACGACCTTCCAGCCGGCGGCCTGCGCCTGAGCGAGCTGTCCGCTCAGCAGCGTCGAGCGGTCGACGAGCGCGAGCGCTTCCTTCGACAGCGGCGCGCCGCCGAACCGCATCCGGATCCGCGTGATGATGGACGGCTTCTGAACGAACGCGTCGGGCGGCAGCGTGTCGGCGATGACCGGGCGCGCGATCGCGATGTCGCCTTGTTCGAGGCCGTGCGTGAGCAGCCGTTCGAGTTCGGTGAGTTTCTCGAGCGTGCGCAGGTGTTCGATCGGGTCGCGCGAGACCGGGCCGGGATCGCTCAGCAGGAAGTCGCCGTTGCGCGTAAAGATGCCCTGAAGGTCGAACGCGAGGCGTTCGCGTTCGACGACCGCGCGAATCTTCCGGATGTGTTCCAGTGCGGCCCGCGTGACGACGCTCGGCAGCGCGCCGGTCGCGGCCATCGTGTGCGTATGCAGGACGCCGAGCGGGCGATACAGTACGCCGACGCGGCCGAGCACCGAGAACGGGCCGCTCATCGTGACCGTCTGTAGTCCGTACGAACGCAGATCGTCGAGTGCGAGCCGTTCGTCGACCGCCGCACGCACGTGACCGGATTCCGTGTGGGCGTGGCGATCGTAGATACCGAGCGCGGCGTCGTCGCCGAGCGCGAATACGGTTTTTTCGCCGCCGGCGCCGAGCAGTTCGCCGGCTTCGTGCGCGACGTCGACACGCGCGTTGCGGTCGCCGTGCGCATAGACGCCGAGCGGGTCGGCGTTCAGCGGGCCGAGATCGTGCGGCGCGGCAGGCGCCGGATCGAGGCGATGGAACGTGCCGGTATCGAGCAGCGCGCCGTGCGCGCCAACCGCTTCCGCGGGCGCGGCATACACGGGCCGTTGCCACAGGTTCGCGAGCCGCGCCGCATGCGCGGCGCCGTCGTGCTTCGCGGCGAGCACGATCGCATAGCCTTCCTGCACCACGAACGGCGGCGCCATCTCGAGCAGGTATTCGTGCGCGCTGACCGGCCGGCCGTCGACGAGCAGAGTGCCGTCCGCGCGCGTGTCGGCGTGCAGCACGACCACGCGGCGCCCGGGGTCGATCGTGAAATGACGCGTGCGCGCGGCGGCCAGCTCGGCGGCATCGGGGCGCTCGCCCGCGCGGTACGGCGACGCGATTTCGGCATGCGCGCGACTCCAGGCGACGCGCGCATCGAAGCGGGCGACGCCGCGCGATGCGGTGCCGGTTTCGTCCATCCGCGGCGCGGGCATCCGGCGCGGCATGCCGCCGCGCCCCTTCTGGCGCGACCACGCGTCGTTGTAGAACGCGCGATAGGTCGCGCCGTCCGCCCCCGACGTGTGCACGTCGCCCAGCGTGCTCGCCAGTCGGTCGACCGTGCCTGCGTAGTCGTGCGACCGCCCGCGCCAGTTCGCGCCTTCGCGCGCGATTGCGTCCGGGTGAGCGAGGTGCGCGGCAATGTCGGTGCCGCTGGCCAGCCTGATTTCGTAGCGGGCCTCGAACGCGCTGATCTGCGCGCGCGCCTCGGCCTCGAGCGCCTTGCGCGTGAAGCCGCCGCGCTGCCCGGAGTCGTGGTCCAGCACGCCGGCCATCGCTTCGACGGCCTTGCGCGATTCGCGCGCGAGCACGTACGTGATGCTGCCGGCATCGCGGAGGCCGCCGTCGATCGTCACGCGGCGCTTGCGCGTATCGACGTGGCTGCCGCGGCCGCGTTTGCCGATCGTCACGCGCCAGCCGGCGTCCTGCAGCATGCGCAACTGCGTCGCGAGCGTGCCCGACTGCATCGCAAGCGCCTGTACGGCTTCCGGCAGCGGCGCGCCGCCCAGCCGCATCTGCATCCGCGTGATCCAGCCGGGATGCGGGGTGGCGTAATCGGGTGTCGCGGTGCCGGGCGTTTCCGCGGGCGCGGCGCGGGCCGGATCGTCGGTCGGCACGGGCGGGCGTTCGTCACCGGCATGCGTGCGGGCGGTCTTGCCGCCGGTGGCTTCGGCGCTCGTCTCGTCGCCGCGGGATGCGGCGGACGTCCCGCGCTCCGCTGCGGGTCGGGCCGCTGCTTCGGCAACGGCGGGGTGGTCCGGTTTGACCACCACGAGCACGCGGTTCGGCGCGCTGAATATGCCGTCGTGCGCGGTGACGGGTTCGGGCGTGGCGACCGCGCGCGGCATCGCCGGCTCGTTCGGGCCGCGCTTGCCCGCGAGCACGATCAGCGTTTCGTCGGGCGCCGCGGGGCGCGACGGCGCCGGCGATGCTTCTTCAGTCACGGCGGCTCCGGAAGGGCCGTTTTCCATCGCCACCGCTTCCGGTTCCGGGTCGAAACGCAGCACCCGCGCATCGGCGCGCAACTGGCCATCGGCGCCGAATGCGTCGGGCGCGGCCGCATAGACGGGTTTCTGCCAGCGGTTCGCCAGCTCGGGCGCAAGTGCCGCGTCGTGCTCGCCGGCGACGACGATCACGGGCTCGTCGAGTGCCTGCGGACTCGGGGCGGGCGTGCCCGGATCGCGGCTCGCGCCATTTCGCACGAGATAGACCGTGCGCTCGCCGACCTGCATCGGCTCGACGCTCGGCCCGCGCGGCACCGCGATGCCGGCCGGGTCGGACGTCGCCGGCCGCGTGGCGGGCGCTGCGTCCGTCAGGTCGACGACCCGTACATCGACGCGCGGCGGCGTGCCGTCCGGCTTCGTGCGCGTGCCGGCGCCGGCCGGTTCGTCGCTCTCGGCGGCGCGTGCAGCGGCGCCACGGGTGGCCGTCGTGCGGTCCGCGTCGATGTCGTCGTGCTGCCGGTCGGCCTGCGCGCGCGCCTCGCTCGTGCGCTGCGTACTGTGGGCATCGTGGGCCGCATTCGCGCTTTCACCTTCGGCGGCGGCCTGCTGGACGCGGCGTGCCTCCCTTGCCGCGGCGTCGCGCAACTGGCGGTGCAGGTCCTTGCCCTGATCGATGACCTCGTCCAGCCTGTCGAGCCGCGATTTCGCGACGATGTTCGACGTCGTGCCGATGGCGCCGTCCGGGCCGAACGTCAGGCGTTCGCCGGTGTCCGTGACGCTGTCGACCCGCGTGCCGTGAGTCCAGGCCTTCGGTGAAGCCGACACGACGGACAGCGTGCCGTCCTGGCCGAGCACCACCGACTTGCCGGGCGGCAACCGCTTGGCCGACGTCTTGTCGAGCACGCGGATCGGCTGGTCTTCGTAGGTCAGCACTTTGTCGCCGAACATCAGTACGCCGTCGGGTGCGACCTTCACGGCCTCGCCGTCGAGCGTCGCACGTGTGCGGTCGGCCGACAGCGACGCGGCGCCGTCCTTGTTCAGGATTTGCCCGATCGTCCGGTCGTCGATCTTGACGACGTTGCCATCCGTCGTGTGCGCGGCGATCGGTCGTCCGGTGCGGGTGCGGATGCCCGTGACCGCGCGTTGCTTCGCCGCCCCCGCGCTCATCAGCGCGGTATTGATGACGCCGGATTCGAACGCTTCGCCGGCCGCCTTCGTATTGCCTTGCCACAGGTCGACGCCGGATTCGACGAACGCCTCGCCGGCGCCGGCGACACCGGTCGCGAACGCCGTCCGTTCCGCACCCTTGGCGATGACCGACGCGACCTTCGTCGTGACCGCGCGCTCGAACAGCTTCGTGCCCGCGAGTTTCGCGGCGCCACCGGCGGCCATCGGCACGAGATTGATGTAGTCGGCGCGGGCGCCGGCGTCGAATGGGCTGATGCTCTGGTCGTGCTGGACACGGTTGGCGAGATCGAGGCCCGCCTTCGTCATCGCGGAACCGATCGCCGTGTAGGTCATCCCCGCGCCGATGATGTTCAGCGGCACGCCGATCGCCGCGCCGATCACCGTGCCGTCGAGCGCCGTGCCGATCACCTCGAGCGCCATCCCGCCGAGCAGCATCCCCATGTTGACGCCGGTGCCCGTGAAGAAATTCAGCACGGAGTCGAACGTACTGTCGTTGTGCGCGGCCTTCGACACGAGCTGCGGCGCGCCGTTCTCGTCGTGGCCGGTCAGGATGTCGACGGTGCCGTCCGACGACAGCTGATTGCTGTCGAGATAATCGTCGATGCTGTCGTAGTTGCCGGCCGATTCGTCGATGTAGTGCGTTTTGCCGTCCTTGCCCGTTACCTTGAACAGCGCGCTCGTCGTCGTCCCGGTTTCCTTCGCGGCATACACCATCGGCAGCACGCTGATCTGCGTGTCCTTGCCGCCGCCGACCGACAGCAGCTTGTCGCGCACGGCGTCGATGACCGACAGCTTGTCCTTGTCGACGAAGCGCGCAGTCGAATCCTCGGCAGCCGAGACGGATGGCGACGAAGCATCGGCCGGCACGTCCGGCTGTTGCCCGAGCGCGATGCCGATCAGGTTGCGCTGCCGATTCTCGCCGAGCGAGCCGAACGCGATCGTGCCGCCGTTCCCGGTGCTCAGGCTGGCCGCGTCGAGCATCGAATTCGACATTTCGGTGCGATGCGCTTCGTAGAAGTCATGCATCGCCTTCTTGTAGTCGTCGGCCGCGTCGGATTTCTCGTCGACATAGCGCAGCCGCTCCTCGAGGCCCGCGTCGAACCGGTCGAGCAGAACCTGCTGGCGCGACGTGTCGCGCAGCAACTGCAGTTGCGGAAGGGCGTTCTCCGCCTTCGTGACGGCGTCCCGCGCGTCGTTCAGCTCGGATTGGTACGGGTTCGGGCGATACGACGGCGCCGGCATCACGTCGCCGTCCGGCAACGTGCGCAGCCGCAACGGCGGCGGGTTGGCGGCGGCCCATTCGTCGTACTGCTTCTGCTTGGCGGCGAGTGCACGCTTTGCCTGATCGACGTCGTCCTGCGCGTTGCTCAGTGCGACGTCGGCTGCACGCGAATTGACGTCGTCCGACAGCCGGTTGCTGGCCATCCTCAGCGCGCCGGCGACCACCTGCAGGCGTGTGGCGTCGATCTGCGTCGGGCCGTTCGCCGCAGCCGGCAGCGGCATCGTCGATCGCGACGGGTCGGTCAGCGACAGGATCGGCGCTGACGATGCGGCATGCCTGCCGGTCGGTACGGGCGCCGCGAAGGCCGTGGGCAGCGACGGGCTCGCGCCCGGCGCGGCACCCGCGGCCGTCGACAGCGACGAAAAGGGCGCCGGCGGTGCGGCGGTCGACGTCAGTTGCGGCGGTTGCTGGAAAAACGGCTTCAGCAGCGGCTGCTGCGCCTTCACCTGCGCGCTGATCTTCGACGCCTGATCGTCGTACTGCTGTGCGAGCGTCGCACCGTACGCGGCGACGAAGCCGTCGTGCGCGATGCTCGCCTGCTGTTTCGCCTTGTAGAGCTTCGCGTACGCGGCGGTGAGATCGAGATCGACCTTCGCGTCGACGGGCGGCAGATGCGGCGGCCGCGGGTTGTCCTTGTGCCACTTGTCGGACGCCTGCTGGGCGAGCGCACAGCCGTCCTGTGCGCCGTCGACCCGTTGCTGCGCGGCCAGCATCTGCAGATAGCCGCCGCTCGTGTTCGCGGCCGTCTGCGCGCGCTTGAGCGCGGCGTTCGCGTCCGAAGCCGAGTTCGGCGCGACGATCACCGTCCCCTGCTTGCCGGCGACCACGTCGAATTTCTGCTGTGCCTGCGCGAGTGCGATGGCGTCGTTGGCCGCGGCGAGCGCCGCGTTCGTGAGGTTCGCCGATTTTGCCGCGGCCGTGACGTCCTTTTGCGCGGCTTCCGGCGATTCGGGCGCCTCCGGCAGGTTCACCTGCAGATCCTGATCCGCCAACGCCCTGTTCAGCCGGCCGATCCCGGCGTCGAGTGCCGCCTTGTAGTCGGGATCGACGAGATACGATCGGAGCTGCGTACGGGCGAGGTACGCGTTCGACAGATCGGAAAAGTATTTCGCGGTACCGGCAGCCGCTTGCGCGTCGGCGTTTTTCCAGTCGTCGTAGCGCTTCGACTGCTCCGCGTTCTTGCAGTCGCCCGGCTTCGGTATCCAGTTCGGGTCGTTCGCGTGGTCGGGAAACGCGGCCTGCAGCGCCTTGAGCTTGTCGTTGGCCGCGTTCTGCGCGTCGCCCGGGTTCGTCACCTTGCCGTCGTCGTCGATCTGGATGCCGGACGGCTTGTCGGCGTCGGCCTGTTCGCGATACAGGATCGTGTAGCCGGCGTCGGTCGTCACGTTCAGCTCGCGCTGGGCGGTGTCGGCCGCCGTGCGCGCTTTCGCATAATCGGCCTGCGCGGCCTTGCGGGCCTCCGGCGTCGATTCGGGATCGCGGTTGACCACGTGCAGCACGTTCTGCGCGCCCTGCAGCGATTTAGACGCGTCGTCGTATTTCGTCTGCGCGTCCTGGATGGCCTGCCGCACCGCTTGCGTCGTCTTGTTCTCGACGGTGATGTCGGGCGGCGGCGCCGTGTATTGCGCGGCCATGCGCTGCATCAGCGACGTCGCGTCGGCGATCTCCGCGTTGGTCGGCTTCGACGGGTCGGTGGCCAACGACGCATTGACGGGAATCGGCGGGGCGGTGACCGGGTTCGCCGGGCCGGCTGCCGGATCGTCCTGTTTCGGTGGCGGCGGCGGAGGAGGAGGAGCAACGACAGGATTCAGCGTTTCCGACAGGAAGCGCTGCCAGTTGACGCCCAGTCCCAGTCCGTCGATCAACAGCATGCTCGTCTCCGTTGAGCCGCGCGATGCGCGGAGCACCCGGCGCACGGTACGTCGCGCCGTCAGCTTTCAAGTGTAAGGAGACGCCTCGCGGCTGGCATGCCGCTGTTTCGTAGCGTGGCGGCGCGGTCGGGAGGCGTGCGCAACGCGTGCTACGAGGCGCGCACGGCGCGGCGTTCGATCAGCGCACGGCGGCCAGCGCCGCAGGTCGTCACTGATCGAGACACCGCACGCAGAGCCGCTTCGCCTGGTTCGCCGGCAGCCCGCGGCACATCATCAGAACCGGGCGCGCATGGCACGACGGCGCATCTGCGGATGCGGCGGCCGACGGCAGGCGGCGCGCGCGTTCGGGCGGCGTCGCGGCGGCCGCGGCCATGCGCCGCTGGCGCGCCGGCGGCGGCGTGTCGGTCACGACGGGAATCGGCTCGATGCCGCCTTCGCGCGCATTGCGCTGCGCGCTCGCGACGACGCGGCTCACGTAGCCGCTCGAGAAGCCGGTCGTGAAGTTGCCGCTGTAGTAGCACGACAGCGCCGCGCGCAACGCGGCCTGCGTGGCGTGGCCGGCGCCCGACGAGCGCGCGAAGCATTCGGTCAGGATCGCGCCGCCGGCCTGCAGGTTGCGGCACGGCTCGAACATCGTCGCTTCGTCGAGCCCGTATTTCGCGAAATTGCGTTCGTTCACCTGCGCGAGGCCCACGCTGTAGCTGAAGCCGCGCGACGACAGTTCGCGCGCGGTCGCGCGCGCCTCGTCGAGCGACGTGGGCTGGCGCGTCAGGTGCCCGCCGACCACGCCGATCGCGTACGGATTGAAACCCGACTCGGTGCGCACGAGCGCGGCGAGCGTCGCGGGATCGACGTTCGGCGCGCAGGCGCGCGCCAGTTGCGCGAAACCGGCGCCGCCGCCGGCCGCCTGCGCGACGCGCGCCGGCAGGCACGCGAGCGCGAGCATGGCCAGCGCGCACAGGCAGGCGGCGGCGGTTTGCAGGCGGCGCGCGTTCATCCCGCCCCCGCGACGCGGTACGACAGCACGAGCCCGTGCACGAGCAGCGACCAGCCGTCGAGCGCGACGAACAGCAGCAGCTTGAACGGCACCGAGATCGTCGTCGGCGAGATCATCTGCATCCCGAGCGCCAGCAGGATGTTCGCGACCAGCAGATCCACGACGATGAACACGATGTAGATCACGAAGCCGATCTGGAACGCCTTCGTCAGCTCGGCGAGCGTGAAGCTCGGCACCAGCACGAGCAGGTCGTCGTCCTTGATGCCGTCCGCGCGGTTCTTCGGCCAGACCGACGTCGCGGTGCGCACGAAGAATTCGCGGTCGCGCTGCCGCGTATGCGATACCAGGAAGTCCTTGATCGGCGGCAGCGCCGCATCGGCGAGCGCGCCGATGTCCGAGGTCGACAATTGCCCCGACGCATCGAAGTGGCGCGCCTGCAGCGCGTCGCGGATCGACATCCCGACGGGCGCCATGATGAACAGCGACAGGATCAGCGCGATGCCGTTCAGCACGAGGTTCGGCGGCACCTGCTGGATCCCGAGCGCGGAGCGCAGCAGGCCGAGCACGACCACCAGCTTCGTGTAGCTCGTCACCATCAGCGCCGCGAACGGCGCGATGCCGAGCGCGGCGATCACCGCGATCAGCGCGACCGGATTCGGCAGATTGCCCATCGTTCAGCGCTCGCGCGGCGCGGGTTGCGTCAGCGTGACGACGCGCACGCCGAGCTTCTGGCCGACCGCGATCAGATGGCCGGTGCCGATCAGCATCCCGTTCGCGACGAGATGGATCACGCTCTGGTTGATCCCTTGCTGCAGCTCGATCACGGCGCCCGGCTGCAGCGCGCTCAGCTCGCCGAGCGGCATCGACGTGGGCGGCAGCTCGAAGCGCAGGTCGACGGCGAGGCCGTCGAGCGAGCGCGGCGCGTCGGCGGCCGGCGCGTCGTGCGTCGTCGGCGGCGAGTCGGTGCGGGTCGGTTCCAAAGGCATCTCCCTGATTCGTTCGACGGTCAGCCGGTTGCCCGACGGCCGTCCGGTGATCTCCCACGCCGGCGCGGCCGGCAGACGCGCGACGCACAGCAGGTTCTGCTCGTGCGCCTGCCAGCGCTCGATCGCGATGATGTCGCCGCCGACGACATCGGCCAGCTCGGCCGTCGTCAGCTCGGTACGGCCGATCTCGAACACGAGCGGCACGGGCAGGGTTGCGTAGGCTGCGCGCGCGTCGGCCAGCGCGGCCGGCGCGGCCGCGAAGAACACGGCCAGCGCATCCGGCGCGTCGAACAGCAGCGCGCCGTGGCAGCGCCACGCGGCGTCGGCGCGCCGCAGCTCGAACCGCAGCGCGGCCGGCGATGCGTGCGAGGCCGGGGCGCCGTCCGGCGGCGGCAGCAGTTCCACGCGTTGCCGCGTCGCGGCCTGCAGCACCGCCGCGAGCGGCGCGCACAGGTCGGCGAGCAGCGCCGCGCGGATCACGGCCGGGACCGCCGGGTCGGCTGCATCGCCGAGCCATTCGGTTTCCGCGACCGGGTCGATCCACAGCGTGCCGGCCGCCGGGCCGACGACGAACCGGTACGCGTGCGCATCGGCGGCCGGCTCGGCGTCGACGCGCCAGCGCACCTCGTACGCATGCTCGCCGAGCGTGACCGGGACGGCGCCGGTCGCACAGTACGCATGCGACAGCCCGCGCGCGGCGGCGGCGGACAGGCGCGGCAGATAGGGCGACGCGTCGAGCGCGACCGCGGCCGGCGCGGCGGCGGGCGGCGGGGAAGCGGCGGGCATGGCCCGGTTCGCGGCGTCGCCGGCGTCGGCATTCGTCAGGAACAGCGCAGGCACGGCGGGATCGGGGCGGATTCGGCGTTGGTTCGACGGATTGTTCTGGGGCCGGCGGCGCGGAGGGGCGCGCGGCTGCTGCGTCGATTGTAGGGACGGCGATGGTCGCGTGCCGCGCCGGAATCCGTAGTCGCGACCGTCGCGCGAAGACGGCGCGAGCGGGGCGCTACGAAGCGCGACGAACGACGGCGGACGGCGGTGGAGCGCGATGAAGCGGGCGGCGCCGCGGCGGGCGCTCAAAAGCAACCGCCGCCCGGAGGCGGCGGTTGGGGTGCGACCGGCTGGCGGGCCGGGCGGCGTGCAGGCCGCGTCCGGCCGGCCGGTCGCGAGGGGCTGCGAATCCGCGCGGCGCGGTGGGGGAAGCGTTGCCGGCGTGCCGCGATCGAGCGGCGCGCGGATGACGCGTCAAGCGTAGTCGGCGGCCATCGACGGTTGCGGCGCCGTGCGCTGCATCGGCGTCGCGTCGTGACGTTCGACGTGCGTCATCGCCGCACCGAACAGCACCAGGCGATAGCCGACCGCGTAGATCGGGATGATCCGCAGATTCTTGTCGTGTTCGAGCTGCAGCTTCGAACGGATCCGCGAGATATGGGTGTCGAGCGTGCGCGACGACACGCCGAGCTCGCGGCCCCACACGGCCTCCTGGATTGCCTGCCGCGGCACGATCTTGTTCATGTTGTCGAGCAGGAATTCGACGACGTCGAATTCGCGCGGCGTCACGTCCACGACCTTGTTGTCGATTTCGATCGTGCGGCGCACGAAGTTGATTTTTATATTGTCGATGTACAGGTATTTGCAATCCATGGTGGCCCTCGCATGTCCGTAAAGGAGTGTTTGCGGGCTTTGTGCTGCAACTTCCGGGCCAGGGGCGGATCGTCAGACGGTAATAACGGGCGGTCGCGGCGCGGACGGCGCGGCAGCCTTGAATTTAAAAGAATTTTTAACGGGAAGCCGCTGGGCGATCGATGAAAGGGGCGGAACGGCGCTGAAGGATTGTTACGTAGCATCGCGTCGCGACGTTACGGGCGTTACGTCCGACGTAACGTGAGGGAGACGCCGGCGCCACGCGCTCGACCGAGGTGGGCGGCGGGCCCCGGAAACCCGACATGGAACCCTACATACGACAATGAAAATTCAATATAAATCAGTGACATAAGTGACTATAACTGCCGACATCGAACCCTACATGGAACCGTACGAGAAAGCATGACGACCGTCGCTACCTTCGAACCGTTGTTTCCCGAAGATCGCGTACTCGATCCGCAGCTCGAGCAGGCCGCCGAGCGGGTCGATTCTTCGCGGCGGTTACTTGCCATCGGCGATACCCCGCTGGCCACTGCGCTCGTGCCGCAATTGCGTGCCACGAATTCTGTTTCCGAGGCTTTGGCCTGAAGTCGACCAAGCGTGAGCGACGCCGGGCCGCTCCATGTCATGCGGACTTTGGCCCGGATAAGCGGGGGGGGCTCGCGATGCATTGAAAAACGCCGGCCCCCGGGCATGCGTCGCCCGGCAGCCGGCGTTCCCGCGTATCAGGCCTTCGCGCTATCCGCCGAATCGAACGGCAGCACGTAATGCCGCTTGCCGGTCGCCGCGAAGATCGCGTTCGCCACAGCCGGCCCGACCGGCGCGACGCCCGGCTCGCCGACGCCGGTCGGCGCTTCCGCCGACGGCACGATATGCACTTCGACCTTCGGCATCTCCGCCATCCGCAGCACGTGGTAGCCGTCGAAGTTGCGCTGCTCGACCTGGCCGTCCTTCAGCGTGATCGCGCTGTGCATCGCCGCGCCGAGCCCGAAACCGATGCCGCCCTCCATCTGCGCGGCGACGATGTCGGGATTGATCGCGATCCCGCAGTCGACCGCGCACACCACGCGCTCGACCTTCACCTTGCCGTCCGCGTCGACCGATACCTCGGCCACCTGCGCGACATAGCTCTTGAACGCCTCGGCCACCGCGATCCCGCGCCCGCGACCCTTCGGCAGCGGCTTGGCCGGATCCCAGCCGGCCTTCTGCGCGGCCAGGTCCAGCACCGCGCGCATGCGCGGCTCCTTCGCGAGCAGGTCGCGGCGGAACGCATACGGATCCTTGCCGGCCGCATGCGCGGCTTCGTCGATGAATGCCTCGACCGCATAGGCCGTGTGCGAGCTGCCGACCACGCGCCACCACAGCACCGGCAGGCCGACCTGGGTCGTGGTGAGTTCGACCGACACGTTCGGCACCGCGTAGGGCAGGTTCGCCGCGCCCTCGACCGACGTCGCGTCGACGCCGTTCTTGACCATGAACGCCTCGAACGGCGTGCCGGCGAGGATCGACTGGCCGACGATCCGATGGCGCCAGCCCACCAGCCGGCCGTCCGCGGTCAGGCCCGCGTCGAGCTTGTGGAAGTACATCGGCCGGTAGAAGCCGCCCTGGATGTCGTCCTCGCGCGTCCATTGCAGCTTGACGGGCTTGCCGTCCGCGCCGAGCGCCTTCGCGATCGACACGGCCTCGACCACGTAGTCCGACCACGCATTCGCACGCCGGCCGAAGCTGCCGCCCGCATACAGCGTGTGAATCCGCACCTGTTCGGGTTTCAGCCCGGCCGTCCTGGCCGCGTTGCCCTGGTCGACCGTCTGGAACTGGTCGCCGGCCCAGATCTCGCAGCTGTCCGCCGTCAGCTTGACGACCGCGTCGAGCGGCTCCATCGGCGCATGCGCGAGATACGGGAATTCGTACGTCGCGCCGATCTTGCGCGCCGCGCCGGCGATCGCCGCATCGGCATCGCCGTCCTTGCGCGCCGACGTGCCCGGCTTCTCGGCGAGTTGCCGGTATTCGCGCATCAGCTCGTCCGAGCCGCGCTTCTCCGCCTTCGTTTCGTCCCATTCGATCTTCAGCGCATCGCGGCCCTGTTTCGCGGCCCAGAAGCCGGTCGCGACGACCGCGACGCCGCCCGGCACCTGCACGACCGATACGACGCCCGGCACGGCCTTCGCGGCCGTCGCGTCGAACGATTTCACCGTCGCGCCGAAGCGCGGCGGCCGCTGCAGCAGCGCGACGCGCATGCCGGGAAACGTCGTGTCGAGCGTGAAGTGCGCGGTGCCGTTCGATTTCGACGACGCGTCGACGCGCGGAATCCGGTGCCCGATCAGCTTGAAATCGGCCGGCTGCTTCAGCGCGACCTTGTCGGGCACGGGCAGCTTCGACGCATCGGCGACGAGCGTGCCGTACGCGGCCGTCCTGCCGCTTTTCGCGTGCGTGACGACGCCGTCGGCGGTGGTCAGCTCGGCGGCCGGCACCTTCCAGCGGGCCGCCGCGGCCGACACGAGCATCGCGCGCGCCTTGCCGCCCGCTTCGCGCAGTTGCTGCCACGAGTTCGACATGGCCGAACTGCCGCCCGTGCCCTGCATCGTGCCGAACGCGAGGTTCGCATAGCGCTTCGCATCGGCCGGCGCGCTTTCGACGCGCACGCTCGACCAGTCGGCGTCGAGCTCCTCGGCGACGATCGTCGCGATGCCCGTATACGCGCCCTGGCCCATTTCGACGTGCTTCGCGATCACCGTGACGGCGCCGTCGGGCGTGATGCGCAGGAATGCGTTCGGCGCGAAATCGCCGGCCGGCGCGGTCGCGGCGAGCGCGCGGCGGCCGAGGCCGGCCCAGTCGAAGCCGATGGTCAGGCTGACGGCGGCGGCTGCCCCGGCGGCCTTCAGGAACGTGCGGCGCGACGGGCGCACCGAATCGGTGTGGTCGAGTTCGATCGTCATGGTCAGGCTCCCAGCGTCGCGGCGGCGTCGTGGATCGCGGCCCGGATGCGGGCGTAGGTCGCACAGCGGCAGAGGTTGCCGTTCATCGCGGCGTCGATGTCCGCGTCGGTCGGCTTCGGATTCTGTTCGAGCAAGGCGGTGGCCGACATGATCTGGCCGGACTGGCAATAGCCGCATTGCGGCACCTGCAGCTTGACCCACGCGGCCTGCACGGCCTGCGCGGGCTTGCTCTGCAGGCCTTCGATCGTCGTGACGTGCTTGCCCGCGATGCCGGCGAGCGGCAGCACGCACGAGCGGACGGCCTGGCCTTCGAGATGCACCGTGCACGCGCCGCACTGCGCCATGCCGCAGCCGAATTTCGTGCCGATCAGTCCCGCGTGTTCGCGAATCGCCCAGAGGACGGGCATCGACGGATCGGCGTCGAGCGTGACGTTCTTGCCGTTCAGGACAAACGAGGTAGGCATTTTGGGTTGTCTCCGTGGGGAAAACCCGGCGTAGGCCGGATTAGCGCGAGTGTGCGCGAGCCGCCGGTTTTTGCGTCTACCCAATCCTGCAAATTTATTGAACAATCCTGCAAATCCCCTGCGCGCCGCGAGCCGTTTCGCTATGCTCGCGCGACACGGGAAATCATTCGAGGATGCGTCATGGACATGACCGATATCGTGGCGTCGCGCGAATCCGGGCGGCGCGAGCTGGCGTCGCTGATCGGCCGTTTCGCGCCGGCGGACGGCTCGCACTCGACGGCCGTGCCGGGCCTGATGCTGCATCGGCACACGCGGCCGGTCGATCTCGGTTGCGGCGTGTCGCGCGCCGCGCTGGTGATCGCCGCGCAGGGCGCGAAGCGCGTGATCGTGGCCGGCCACGCGTACGAATACGACGCTCACAATTGCCTGATTACGTCGATCGACTTGCCGATCCTCTCGCGCGTGACGCGTGCGTCGGCGGAAGAACCGTACCTGTGCCTGTCGCTGACGCTCGATCCGCAGCGCATCGTCGAGTTGGCGGCCGAGATGCGGCTGCCCGAGCCCGACGCGGGCCCGGAAGGCGAAGGGATCGCGCTCGCGGAGCTGACGCCGCCGCTGCTCGATGCGGCGTTGCGGCTGCTGCGGCTGCTCGATACGCCGGCCGACATCGCGGTCGTCGCGCCGCTGATCGAGAAGGAAGTGCTGTACCGGCTGATGACGAGCGGGCAGGGCACGCGGCTGCGGCACATGGCGATCGCCGGCAGCCAGACGCACCGGATCGCGCGTGCGATCGAATGGATCCGCGATCACTTCGCGGAGCCGATGCGCGTCGAGTCGCTCGCGCAGGCGGTCAACATGAGCGTGTCGTCGCTGCACCATCATTTCAAGCACGTGACGACGCTGAGCCCGCTGCAGTACCAGAAGCAGTTGCGGCTGCACGAGGCGCGACGGCTGTTGCTGCGGCAGGGCGGCGACGTCGGGTCGGTGGCGGCCGTGGTCGGCTACGAAAGCGCGTCGCAGTTCAGCCGCGAATACAGCCGGCTGTTCGGCGCGCCGCCGATGCGCGACGTCGTGCATCTGCGCAAGAAAGAACTGCTCGGCTGACGGGCAGCCGGCCGGTCGTCGATCGTCATGTCGCGATGACGGCGCGTTGCGGTCGAGGATATCGGCCGCGACGCGCGGCCCGCCGCGGCCCGCGTCGCAATGGCCGGGCGAGCGATCGTCGTATGCGACACGGCTCGTGTTCGGTTTTCGCGAGCGCCTTGAACGGATGGCTGCCGATATGGCCGGCTGCTCGTGTGACGCGTGCTTTCATGCGAACGCTCCGGCGATGTCGACGAAGCGTCGCGACGGGCGCTCCGGTTTCGCCGACACCCCCGTTGATGCTTGAACGACGCAAGTATCGACCGGTGGCGACCTTCATCGCCTTTTCCACGACATGCCGGTTCAAGAGGGCCGCCGCCTGTATTTCGTGCGCCGTGACGGGCTGCTCGTCGAAAGCCGGACATCGGGCAACCGGCATGCCATGAACGGCGAAGTCCCGCTGCATGCGGGCGCGGCCGGGTCATGACCGTTCGGTGCACGCATCGGTGTTTCGTGCGTGAATCGTGGGGACAGGGAAGCACCCGCGGCGATCGTGGGATCGATACGGTTCGATGCGACGAAACGCGCGCCCAATCAGGTTTTTACGAGATTGACGATGTGCATGCTGTTTTGGGTCGTCATGTTTCAGTGATGAGAAAAGCCGGATAAATTCTCGAAAACGTTTCTTCGATGAATCGATCGTCGGGGATTCATGAAATGGCTGGTCGAATCGAAATGAAAAAGCGACGGGCGCGTTTTTTGTCCGGATCTCGTGTTTACATTTGTTTTAATTGTTACGCCCGCAGCGTGCCGGATGGCAAGGTTTTTCCCCCGCACGATCGTGTGGCTATTTTCACGGATGAATCAAATTCATTTCGTATTTCGGGGGAAACCCGTGTTCCGGCCGTATCGGCGGCCGGGCGGCGCGGGGCATCGAGCGGCCGGAACCCCTTTCGCTCCGAGGTAACGGACGGTTGCCGGCCTGCCGCAACACGCGGTTTGTCAGCGGAAACGCGCGAACCACGGGCCCTGCGTCGAGAGACGGCTCTCAAGTTTGAAACAACCGTCGGCGGGGACGTCCGGCGCGCCCCGGTTTGCCCGATTCGTCCGTCAAATCAAGGCATTGCGTCGTCGTGTTCAATGATCGCCGCCGTGCGGGGATCGTTATCGCGATACATTCGTGAAACGAAAAATGCCGTTCCTGGCGAAATGGGCGGGGCTGGCGGCCTCGAGCCCCGCGCAATGCGCAGTGGAATATCGCATGGCATGCCGTTTGCGAGAGTGGACGCACCGGCGAGCGGTCGACACGATGCAACAACGATGTGGGGGCGGCCAGTTCGTCACGAGCCAGTCGGGGAAGCGGCGATGAACACTATAAGCAGTGGCTTGATCCGCGCGTTTCTCGCGCACCATAGGGGTAGTCGGATCGATGGGGGTAGCGCTTGCGACGCAGTGCCAGCGTCGTCGGTGGCGCCTTGCCGATTGCCCGCCCTCCGCGCGCATCGCGTGCTGGAGCGCTTGTCGTTTCGCGCGACAACCTGGCGACAGCGATGCTCGACTTCATTCGGCGTTTCCGGGTGGGGCGCGCTGTTCGTGCCGGACAGCGTCGCGCCGATTCCTCTTCAACCGTGTAGAGCCGTTTCGATCGCGCCGGGCCAGTGCCGGCGCCGGCTGGGCTAGATCGAACGCGCGTCGGCCGGGTTATCCGGAAGGCCTTTCTTCGTCAGCTCAGGGAGCAGACATGTCGTCTGGCTGCAATGCAAGTCCGTCGTCGCCCGGCTGAAGGGCGCGTGTCGAGCGGGCGCTGCGTTTTGCGGTAGTCGATACATTCGCCAGTTTTCAATTCCGGAAACGGGTGCCGGTGCCGGTATCCGTTTGGGACGGGGTATTGAAAACCGCGAGCCGGAAAGATGTGTGCGTCATTCCGGTAAATTTAATGAATGGTGTTTGGAGTGAATTCCAATGTTCATAAAAATGATAGAAAACACCTACTCATAAATTTTGGACAACTTATAAACATAAAACTAGACTTCGGCTGGCCAAAAAAATAAAAAGCCAATTTACGAGCCTGAAATAATTTCTTTATTCGATAGCAATCCTTATTTTTTGAGGATTGTTCGAGGCGGGAAGGTCGATGGCGTGCGATCTTCCATGCTCATTCTCTCCACGCCGTTATGGAGTCGACCATGAAGAAGCTTCTGATTGCAGCAGCAGTTCTGGCGGTTTCGGGTGCAGCGTTTGCAGCGAGCGGCACGATCTCGAGCAGCAACTCGTCGAGCGGTGGCCAGACGATGGCCGGGGTCGCCGGGTTCGGCCACTTCACCGCAACCGATTCCGGCTCGGCACTCGGCGCAGCCGGCGCAACGGCCGGTGGCGGCAGCAGCGGTTCGATCTCGTACACGAACCATACGCAAACGTCGACGGTCGGCGGCTTCGGCTTCGGCGGCGCACAAGCAGGCGGCAGCAGCGGCGCGAACGCGGGCTCGACCGGCTGGACGTATCACCACTAAGCCGCGACGCGTAGCGTTCGTCATTGGCTGGCGGTACGGATGCCGGGCTTTGTCCCGCCAGGGCAGGCCCGGCTCCGCCACCGTCGAACTTCCTCACAGCAAGGAATTGCTATGAAAGCCAAAGTCATGTTAGCGACAGCGCTCACCGTCATTTCGTCCGCTGCGTTGGCGGCCGGATCGTCCACGACCAACCAGACGCAGTCCGTTGCGGCGGGTGTTTCCGGTTCGGTGCTGGTCGGCTCCGGCAGCTATACCAGCAATTCGACCTCGACGGCCGGCGCGAATGCAGGAAGTACCGTGACACCCGCCGGCTCCGCCGGCACGGCGTCCGCGTTTCACAACTCGACTTCGACGGCCAGCGGTTCGGGCACGAACGGGGGCGCGTTCGCGGCAGGCGGCGGGATCGGCGCCGCGGGCTCGTTCGCCGGAAACGGCAGCACGAACGAGAACGCGAATGCGCTGTCGGGAGGGGTGACCGCCACGATCGTACTCGGCGCGAACCACTACACGGCCACGGGCGCGAACGATCACGGCACTGCCAACGCGGGTGCCGCGGGGTGGACGGGCAGTGGCGGGTCGGGCGCGATCGCGGGCTCGAATCACTTCAACTCGTCGAGCGTGTGGAGTACCGGTCCGGCCGGTTCGCCGTCCGCGTCGGGCGGAAGCCAGGGTGACTCGAGCGCGACCGGGAGCAGTCATTAGTCAGGTGTGGGGGGACCAGTTTCCCAGCGACGCTGGTCTCTTTTCCGCATCGTTGTCACGTAAGGAGTTGGCATGAAGCAGAACCTGATTGCCGCCGCTCTGATGCTCGCGTCTCTGACGGCGTATGGCGCTGACCGTGCTGCCGATGGTGGGCAATCGAATATGCAGACGTCAAACAACCTTTCTCAGACAACCAAACCGTCAGAACAACAAACGCTTTCGTCGGGCAGCGCCATCGGCGGACCGGACGCCCAGCAATGGCAGGGCATGTCGGCCGGATCGTGGTCCCAGCTGGGCAGCGGCTGGAAGCAGTTCGGGGGAGCAGCGAAAACTGAAGGCATTCAGGGGAATTAGTACGGTTGCCTGGGTGGGAGGTCAAACCTCGTCCGGAGAGTGAAATGAACAGCAACAGGATCAAGGTGGCATGTGCGGCGATGTTCGCGATGACCACGATCGGCGCCCACGCGCAAACCGCCGATTCGACGTCGAGCGCGCAATCGTCGACCTCGTCGACGGCGATCAGCCAGGGCGGCGGCTCGAGCATGAACACGAATACGACGAGTTCGCGTGGGGGGAATGCCACCAGCTCCAGCGGGGTGCGCGGCAGCGGCAATTCGAGCGTGAACGTCAACGTGACGATGCCGGCCAGCACGGCCGGCGGCAATGTGACGCCGCAGAGCGTGAACTCGTTGCAGTCGTCCGGCGCGCCCGGCACCAACCCGTACAACACCCAGACCTCGGAAAACGTCAATTACTCGGGCACGCAGACGATCAAGACGAACCCGTCGATCCAGGCGCCCGGCCTCACGACCACGCTGTCCGATACCTGCATGGGTTCGGTGAGCGTCGGCGTGTCGTTCCCGGGGTTCGGCGCGACGGGCGGCACGACGCTGGTCGACCAGGCCTGCGTGCGGCGTCTCGATGCGCGCGAATTCCGTGCGATGGGCCTGACCGACGTGGCGCTCGCGCTGTTGTGCCAGAGCGATGCGAACCGGCGCGCGGTGGAGGCGACCGGGCATCTGTGCCCGGGCACGACCGCGCCGCTCGCGCGTTCGAACGTGGCGCCCAGCGTCGAAGCGACCGTCGCGGACGACATCAAGTATCGCGATCCGATCGTGCGCGACCGGATGGGCCTGCCGCCGCTCGGCTCGGCCGCGCCGGCGTCCGCGCCGACGCGCCCGATCGAGACGACGTCGGTGCGCGCTGCGCCGGTTTCGGTGCCGGTTCCTGTGCCGACGATGGCGCCTGTCGCCACCGCTCCGGCAATTGCGACGCCGGCTGTCGCCGCCGCTCCGGCAGTTGCAGCGCCGGCTGTTGCCGCCGCAGTTCCGGCTGCCGCGGCGACTGCCGCGCCTGCCGTCGCCGCCACCGCACCCGCAGCGTCGATCGTACCGGCTGCCGTCATGGCCACCGTGCCGGCAGCGGCCGTCATCGCCGCACCGGCCGTGGCGGACAAGGCTTCGCCGGCGCCTGTCGCGCCGGTCGCCGAGACGAAGACGCCGGAGCCCGCGCAGCCGGTCGCCGACAAAGCGCCCGAGCCTGCCCCGGCAGTGGCCGACAAGGCACCCGAGCCGGTGCCGGCAGTGGCCGACAAGGCGTCCGAACCTGTGCCGGCCGTCGCGGACAAGATGCCCGAGCCTGCCCAGCCCGTCGCCGCCAACGCACCGGAGCCGATGCCGGCCGCGACCGACCCGGTGCAGGCCGCAGGCGAGCCGGTTGCCGAACCGATGCCGGCGGCAACCGTCGCCGTGGCGCCGGCTGCCGATGCGAAGGCTGCCGAGCCGGCGCCGCAGGCAGCCGCCGAAGCGCCTGCACCGGAGGCCGCGCTGCCTGCCGTCGCGGCAGCGCCCGCCGACATGCCCGCAGCGGACGCGAAGGTGCCGGATGCAGCCGCAACGACTGCGCCGCCTGCCGACGTGCCGACGCTGACCGATCCGGCGCAAGCGTTGTCGCCGGCCACGGTCGACCAGCAGGCGGCACCGGCTGCACCGGTCGCGCCGGCGCCGGCCGTCATCTCGACGAGTACCTCGTCGTGAGCATGCGGGCCGGTTTGCCGTGCGACCGGAGCGCGGGTCGCACGGCAGGCGTTCGGCCCGATGCCCGACGGTTTTTTCCGGTTTGACGGGTGTTGTTCCCCTCCCCGAGGTCAACACCTCTTTTTGCGTGACGAGGATGCGAGGAGGCCGCAATCATGAGGATCTTTTTGGTCGCTTTGTTGCTGGCCAGCGTGCAAGCCGCTGCGCAGTCGCTTTTCCAGAATCCCGCGGTCTTCGTCATCCTGAACGAGCAGACCCTCGCGAACGCCGCGAGCGTCCAGCAGGCGCTGTCGACGCTCGGCCGTCCCGACAACACCGCATGCGCGCCGATGGTGATGATCGGCGACCCGCAGATGATCTACATGATGCCGGAAGCGGGCCATGCGCCGTCGTGGCAAGCGCCGGTATACGGTCGCGGTGCGCCGTTCGATGCGCAGAGCGGGCCGAAGTCGACCGGCAAGACGGTCGACGCGACGCAGCACACCGAGGCGATGCAGACGCAACCATGGAGCGACGGCAGCGCGATCACGCAGAAGATCGCGGGCGAGTCGAGCGTCGCGGCGGCCGACCGGGTGAACGAATGGCGGTACAGCGGGCTCGCCAGGATCGAGACGGCCCGCGCGGCGGACGTGACGGTGAACGGGAAGACCTACCGCGCCTATCGCGACGATCTCAACGGCGCGGCGAAGCCCGCCGTCGAGCCGCAGATCTACACGCAGCGCGTCGTGTTCTGTCGATAGCGCGGCGTCGATTCGAGGACGGAGCGGCGCCGCGCCGCGGGACCACGGGCCCCGCCACGCGCGATCGGCAACGGCCGCTTCGATACACAACCTTATGCGGCGAGGCAATCGTGAACCATTGCTGTCAGCTCGGCATGCCGGGCCCGCACGACGACGAACGGCAGGCGAGCACGCCGCCGTTCGTCGCGGTCCGGCGCAGTCCCGTCGCGCCGTCGCGGCCGCTCGTCTACCTGTCGCGGCAACACGATGCCGCGCTCGTCGATTCGCTCGCGTCGCGCGGCTGGGAGGTGTGGTGCGCCAAAACCGTGGCGGACGCGCAGAATCTCGCCAAGGCGAACCGTCCGCATGCGGGTATCGTCGATTTCGGCAGTTTCGCGTCGCCGGACGTCGCGTCGTTCGAGGCGCTGCTGCGTGACCCGCGCGTCGGCTGGGTCGCGCTCGCCGACGGCGAGCGACTGCGCAACATCACGATCGCGCGCCTGATCCGCCGTTGCTGCTTCGACTACGTGCGCCATGCGACGGCCTACACGACGATCGGCTATCTCGTCGGCCACGCATACGGGATGCTCGAGCTCGCGGACGGCGGCCCGGCCGCGGAGGCGCCGCCGCCCGGCGGCGCGATGATCGGCGCGTGCGACGCGATGCGCCGGCTGTTCGCGACGATCCGCAAGGTCGCGCACACCGACGCGACCGTGTTCATCGCCGGCGAGTCCGGCACCGGCAAGGAGCTGACGGCGGCGGCGATCCATCGGCAGTCGTCGCGTGCCGACGCACCGTTCGTCGCCGTGAACTGCGCGGCCATCCCGACGATGCTGGTGCAGGCCGAACTGTTCGGGCACGAGCGCGGCGCATTCACCGGCGCGCACCAGCGCAAGATCGGCCGCATCGAGGCCGCGCACGGCGGCACGCTGTTTCTCGACGAAATCGGCGACATGCCGTTCGAGAGCCAGGCGAGCCTGCTGCGGTTCCTGCAGGAGGGCACAATCGAGCGGCTCGGCGGGCATGCGTCGATTCCGGTCGACGTGCGGATCGTGTCGGCGACCCACGTCGATCTCGAAGCCGCGATGCGGGCCGGGCGATTCCGCGCCGACCTCTACTACCGACTGTGCGTGCTGCGTATCGACGAGCCGCCGCTGCGCATGCGCGGCCGCGACATCATGCTGCTCGCCGATGACGTGCTGCGGCGCTATCGCGGCGACGGCGCGTACCGGATTCGCGGCTTCACGCCGTGCGCGATCGAGGCGATCCACAACTATTCGTGGCCCGGCAACGTGCGCGAGCTGATCAACCGGATCCGCTTCGCGGTCGTGATGACGAACGGCCCGCTGATCTCGGCCGCCGATCTCGAGCTGCGTCCGTACACGTCGCTGCGGCCGCCGACGCTCGCGCAGGCGCGCCGGCAGGCCGAGCGGCACGCGATCGAGGCAACGCTGCTGCGTCACCGCCACCAGCATGCGGACGTCGCGGCGGAGCTGGGCATCTCCCGTGCGACGCTGTACCGCCTGATGACCGCGCACGGGCTGCATGGCTGACGCGCCGCTGCGCGCGTGCGCTCAAGACCGCGCGGCGGCGGCCGTTAAAACATGAAACGGCCCGGCCGGAACGCGTGCATCGACGTGCGCGCGTTCCGGCACGCGGCGCATCACGCTCATCCGAGGTCATCGTGGCAGAGTGCAGTCAGTGCGGCAGGACGTTCCTGGTCGGCGGGCGGTCGATCGACGGCCGCCGCTATTGCGGTTCGGTGTGCGCACAGGCGCATCCGGTCGTCGTCGAGGCCGAACGCGTGCCCGACGCGAAGGTCCGGCAGTACGTCGACGACTGGCGCTACGGGCCCTGTCCGGTCTGCCTGCGCGAAGGGCAGCCGGTCGACGTCCACGCGTCGCATCGCGTCGTCTCGCTCGTGTTCGTCACGCGCTGGGCCACGCGGCGCCACGTGTGCTGCCGCCGCTGCGGCCGCCGCAAGCAGGCGATCGCATTGCTCGCGTCGGCCACGCTCGGCTGGTGGGGGCTGCCGTGGGGCATCGTGCTGACGCCGATCCAGCTCGCGCGCAACCTGCAGGGCCTGGCCGCGCGCGATCCCGAGGAAGCGACGCCGCAGTTCGAGGCGCTCGTGCGGCGCAAGCTGGCCGCCCGCCGGCTCGCGCGCGCGGAGCGGGGCGCCGGCGCCTGATCGCGCCGTCAGGCCGGCCGCTCGAAGCCCGATGCGGCCCAGCGCTCGGCGCTGGCCTTGTTGAGCTTGAACCCGGCCGACACCTTCGCTTCGGCCAGCAGCTCGCCATACGGATCGAACGCCTTGAGCTGCGCATACGGCTCGAACTCGTCCGGCACGATGTCGAGCGTCACCGACACATCCTGTCCGCCTTCGTCCTGCACCGTCACTTCCTTGTGCAGCATCGCGCGCCGCTGCTGTTCGTGCCGCATCAGCACTTCGGTCGCGGTCTTCACGAGCGTGCGGAACGCATTCGCGTCCATCGGCTTCGGGTTCTTCTTGTCGCGGCCCATGGTCCACGGCCCGACGAGCGCGGGCTCGGCCTCGCCGTCCTTGACCATCTCGACGGCCCAGCCGTCGTCGTCTTCGTTCTTGATGATGCGGGCCGTCCAGCCGTTGTCGCGCCAGAGGCCGTCTTCGTGGATGGAGGTGTCGTCGGATTGCAGGTCGGAATCGGTCATGAGGAAAGCGGGGAGGTCGGGCAAGCCGGTGTCGGGGCGGCGGCGCGCGGCCGGCATCGGCGCGTCGCTCGCCGCCGGCGCGCCGGGGTGGCATGCAAACGCGCAATTTTACCTGCTGGCCGGCCGTGCGGCGCGCCAGGCTGGCCATCGGGCCGATGCCGCGACGGTCGTGCGCCGGCCGCCGGGCGTTGAACCGGCGCAAATATCAAACCCGTATTACGCCTTCGGCAGCCAATTCGTACGCCGTCCGATATCGCGCGCGGGCATACGTTCATAGAATCGACATCCAGGCTAAAAATCGCCTGAATGTCCTTCAACGCTCAACCGGGTGCGCGCGTTCCGCGTGGCGCGGCCGGTGAACCACCAGGAACTCCGCATGAGGAAATTCAATGTTCGCATCGTCTTCGCATACGACTGGCCATTGACGCTGGCCGGTATCGAGCAGATCGCAGGCGGCGCCTGCGCGATCGAGCTCGCCGCGGTCTACCGGAGCGCGGCCGAACTGGTCGCATCGCTCGGCGGCGTCGATTGCGACGTCGTGCTGGTCGACTATGCGATTCGCGGCGACGAGCAGATGGATGGCCTCGCGCTGTTCGACTGGCTGCGCCGCACGCGGCCGAACGTCGGGATCGTCGTGCTGGTCGCGAACGAGAACCCGCTGATCTTCCGGTCGATCTTCGCGATCGGCGGCGTGAGCGTCGTCAGCAAGCTCGACGAGGTCGGCCATATCGTCACGGCGATTCATTCGAGCTACAGCGGCGCGACCTACCTGTCGCCGTCCGTGCGTCGCGCGCTCGATGCGCTCGGCACGCGCGGCGACACGCCCGTGAAGCTGTCGGCGCGCGAAATCGAGGTGATTCGCCTGTATCTGTCGGGCGTGCCGATCAAGACGATCGCGCAGCGCCTGAGCAAGGGCAAGCAGACGGTCAGCGCGCAGAAGATCAGCGCGATGAAGAAGCTCGGCGCGAGCAACGACGTCGAGCTGATCCAGCGCGCGGCGGGGCTGGGGCTCGGTAGCGGCGAGGCCGCGCTGCGGGCGGGCAGCGCGGCGTGAGGGCGGGGCGGTGCGCCGTCAGGCCGGCAGCGCGAATCGCGTCACCGCGTCGCGCAGCGCCTCGGCCTGATCGCGCAGCGAATGCGCGGCCGCCGCGGCCTGTTCGACGAGTGCCGCGTTCTGCTGCGTGACCTGATCCATCTCGCCCACCGCGCGGTTGACCTGCTCGATCCCGGCGCTCTGCTCGCGCGAGGCGTGGCTGATTTCGTCGAGGATCTCGTTCACGCGCCGCACCGACTGCACGATCTCGGCCATCGTCTCGCCCGCATGCGTGACGAGCGTCGCGCCGTGCTGGACCGTCTCGTTCGACGACACGATCAGCGACTTGATCTCCTTGGCCGCCGTTGCCGAGCGTTGCGCGAGCGAGCGCACTTCGGCCGCGACCACCGCGAAGCCGCGGCCCTGTTCGCCCGCGCGCGCCGCTTCGACGGCCGCGTTCAGCGCGAGGATGTTGGTCTGGAACGCGATCCCGTCGATCACGCCGATGATGTCGCCGATCTTGTGCGAGCGGTCGGTGATCTCGTTCATCGTGCGCACGACGTCGTCGACCACCGCGCTGCCGCGCGTCGCGACCTGCGCGGCCTGGCCCGCGAGCGACGCGGCCTGCTCGGCGCTGTCCGCGTTCTGCTTCACGTTCGCGGTCATTTCGTCCATGCTCGACGCGGTTTGCACGAGCGCCGCCGCCTGTTGCTCGGTGCGCTGCGACAGGTCCGTGTTGCCGGATGCGATCTCGCTCGCGCCGACGTTGATGTTCTCGGTGCCCGCCCGGACGCGCGACACCATGTCGATCAGCCCGCCCTGCATCGTGTGCAACGCATGCAGCAGGCTGCCGCGATCGTCGTGCTTCACGCTCACGCGGGCAGTCAGGTCGCCCTGCGCGATGCGCCGAGCGGCGTCGAGCGCCGCTTCGAGCTCGCCGCCGAGGCTCGCGCGCACGCTTTTCAGCACCAACACCATCACGGCCGTCGCGATCGCGCCGAGCACGGCCGTCATCGCGAGCCAGCGGCCGATGCTCGCGAGCACCGCCGAGCGCACGTCGTTCATGTACATGCCGGTCACCAGATACCAGTCCCACGGCGCGAAGCGCTGCACGGCGCTGGTTTTCTCCTGCGGCTTGTCCGCACCCGGTTTCGGCCACAGATATTCGACGAAGCCCTTGCCGCCTTCCGCGTTGCCGGCCTTCACGATCTCGACGAACAAGTGCTTGCCGTTCGGATCGGTGAAATTCGACACGTCCTTGCCGTTGAGCTCGGCCTTGATCGGATGCATCACGAGCACCGGCTTCGAATCGTTGACCGAGATATAGCCGTCGGCGCCGTAGCGCATCGCGGCGATCGCCTCGAGCGCCTTCTGCTTCGCGTCGGCTTCCGGCATCGCGTTCTGCTGCGACAGCTTGTAGTAATGGTCGGTCACGCTCGCGGCCTGTGCGACCAGCGACGCAAGCTGGTCGCGGCGGTCGGCGATCATCGACGCGCGGGTCTGCCATGCGCCGAGCCCGGCGATCACGAGCAGGCCGAGCCACAGGATGACGATCATCGAGGCGAGTTTCTGATTCAGGGAAAGATTGCGCATGGTATGAGGTCGGTCAGTCGAGGAAGCTCGCCGGGACGGCGTGACGGGGTAAGTGTCTTGACGGCGCACGAGGCGCGTCGCCGTAGACGGGAAATCCCTTAGAAGCAGATCGTTTCCCGATGCCCGCGACGCGGGCGCGGGCATCTATGCATATGCATAAAAGTGGCCGCTATACTGTCGGGCAATGGCGTATGCGCCGCGCCCGCACGGGCCGCGGTGCGACACCAAACAAAACCGAAAGGAGGCAACGATGCGGATTCTGGTAGTAGGAGCCGGCGCGGTCGGCGGGTACTTCGGCGGCCGGCTGGCCGCGGCGGGGCGCGACGTGACGTTCCTGGTGCGCGACGGTCGCGCGGCTGCGCTTGCACGCGACGGGCTGCTGATCCGCAGCCCGCGCGGCGACCTGACGCTCGCGAACGTGCAGACCGTGCGCGCGGGCGACGCGGGCGCCGGCGTCGCGCCGTTCGACCTCGTGCTGCTGAGCTGCAAGGCGTACAGCCTCGACGACGCGATTGCATCGTTTGCACCGTTCGTCGGCCCGCAGACGCTGATCCTGCCGATGCTCAACGGGATGCGTCACCTCGACGTGCTGCGCGAGCGCTTCGGCGCCGCGCAGGTGCTCGGCGGGCTGTGCGTGATCGCGGCGACGCTTGATCGCGAGCAGCGCATCGTGCACCTGAACGACACGCACGGCGTGACGTTCGGCGAGCTTGCCGGCGGCGAATCGCCGCGCGTGCGCGCGGTGGCCGACGTGCTCGGCGGCGCGGGCTTCGACGCGACGCTCAGCGACGATATCGCCGCGCGGATGTGGGAGAAGTGGGTGTTCCTCGCGACGCTCGCCGCGAGCACGTCGCTGTTTCGCGGCTCGATCGGCGACATTCTCGCGGCGCCGGACGGCCGCCGCCTGCTCGAAACGATGCTCGCCGAATGCAGCGCGATCGCCGAACACAACGGCCACCGGCCCGACTCGTCGGCCAGCGAGCGGATGCAGCGGATGGTGCTGACACCGTCGCCGCTGACCGCGTCGATGCTGCGCGACGTCGAGAATCATGCGCGCGTCGAAGCCGATCACGTGATCGGCGACCTGCTCGCGCGGCGCGACCCGCAGGCGGCCGATGCGTTGTCGCTGCTGCGGATCGCGTACAACCACCTGAAGACGTACGAGGCGCGCACGGCGCGCGAGCACGCGGCGACGTAAGCCGGTGCGGCCGGCCGCCGCGCCGTTGCGCGCCGCAACAAATTTGCCGTCCGGCGCCGTTTCCGGCCGGATCGTGCAAAAAAGTATCGGAAATCAGGCGTAAAGTTGGTGGAGCCGCGCGCTCGATCGACCTACATTGCTTCCCATGCGACCGGTCCGCACCGCCGCGCGAAACCGCCGGCGGACGCGCGAACGAGCCGAACAGGCCGGCCAGCGATACATGGGAATGGAGACGCCAACATGATGCACCCCGATCTCGAAGTGGTCGAAGTGCGACGCGACGAGTCGTTCAAGGTCTGGTCGCACGGCTATCCGTATCGCACGATCCGCTGGCACTTCCATCCCGAATTCGAGCTGCACTTGATCGTCGCGACGCACGGCAAGTATTTCGTCGGCGATCACATCGGCTCGTTCGGCCCCGGCCATCTCGTGCTGCTCGGCCCGAACCTGCCGCACAACTGGGTCAGCGACATGGCCGAAGGCGAAACCGTCGAGCGGCGCAATCTCGTGATCCAGTTCGATCCTTCGTTCGTGCGCCGCTGCATGGACGCGTTTCCCGAATGTCGCGACGCGCAGACGCTGCTCGACGATGCGCGGCGTGGGGTCGGCTTCGACGCGGCGACGAGCGCCGCGATCGCCCCGCTGTTCGACGCGTTGCTGACCGCGCGCGGCATGCACCGCATCGCGCTGTTCATGACGATCCTCGAGCGGCTGTGCGGTGCGGCCGAGCGCACGCTGCTCGCGAGCCCCGCATACGATCAGGCCGACGTCACGCCGACGCGGCTCAGTCACGCGCTGTCGTATATCGGCAAGAACCTCGCATCCGAGCTGCGCGAATCCGATCTCGCGCAACTGACTGGGCAGAGCGTCAGCGCGTTCTCACGCGCGTTCCATCGTCACACGGGCATGCCGTTCGTCCAGTACGTGAATCGTCTGCGGATCGAATCCGCATGCCAGATGCTGCTTGCCAACGACGCGAGCATCACCGACGTCTGTTTCCAGGCCGGCTTCAACAACGTGTCGAACTTCAACCGCCAGTTCCGCGCGGTGAAGGGGATGGCGCCGTCCGAATTCCGCGCGTTACAACGGCTGAACGCGCGCAGCCGCGAGCTGGCGCTGCATGCGGCGCCCACCGGTAACCCGCTGCCGCCGCGCGTGCTGACGCCCGGCGCACCCGAACTCGCGCCGCAGCCCGGATGATCGCCGGGCCGCCGCCCGCCCGAGTTTGCTCCGTCGTTTTACCCAGCCGATCGCGTCGCTCACGTCGCGAGGGGCGCATTCACCCACGAAAAAGCCGCACACAATTCAGGAGACACCGTCATGACGCACGCATCGCCCGCCTCATCCTCCCGTCGCGCCGCCCACCTGGCGGCCGTTGCCGCGCTCGCCGTCGCGGCCCTGCTGCCCGCCGCCGCGCACGCCGCGCCGCTGCGGATCGGCATGACGTTTCAGGAACTGAACAACCCGTATTTCGTGACGATGCAGAAGGCGCTGAACGACGCGGCCGCGTCGATCGGCGCGCAGGTCGTCGTCACCGACGCGCATCACGACGTCAGCAAGCAGGTGAGCGACGTCGAGGACATGCTGCAGAAGAAGATCGACATCCTGCTCGTGAACCCGACCGATTCGACCGGCATCCAGTCGGCGATCACGCAAGCGAAGAAGGCGGGCGCGGTGGTCGTGGCCGTCGACGCGAACGCGAACGGCCCGGTCGATTCGTTCGTCGGCTCGAAGAATTACGACGCGGGCGTGATGTCGTGCGAATACCTCGCGAAGGCGATCGGCGGCAGCGGCGAGGTCGCGATCCTCGACGGCATCCCGGTCGTGCCGATTCTCGAACGCGTGCGCGGCTGCAAGGCCGGGCTCGCGAAATTCCCGAACGTGAAACTCGTCGACACGCAGAACGGCAAGCAGGAGCGCGCGACCGCGTTGTCGGTCACCGAAAACATGATTTCCGCGCATCCGAACCTGAAGGGCATCTTCAGCGTGAACGACGGCGGCTCGATGGGTGCGCTCGCCGCGATCGAGGGGGCCGGCAAGGACATCAAGCTGACGAGCGTCGACGGCGCGCCCGAGGCGATCGCCGCGATCCAGAAGCCGAACTCGAAGTTCGTCGAGACGACCGCGCAGTTCCCGGCCGACCAGGTGCGCATCGCGCTCGGCATCGCGATCGCGCGCAAGTGGGGCGCGACGGTGCCGAAGGCGATCCCCGTCGACGTGAAGGTCGTCGATCGCGGCAACGCGAAGGGTTTCAGCTGGTGAACGACGTGCGACGCGACGCGAAGGGCGGCGGCGTGGCCGACGCCCTTCGTACGGAGAAGCCGATGGATACGATACTCAGGCTCAGCCACATCACGAAAAGCTTTCCCGGCGTGAAGGCGCTGTCCGACATCGATCTGGAGATCGCGCGCGGCGAGATCCATGCGCTGCTCGGCGAGAACGGTGCGGGAAAATCGACGCTGATGAAGATCCTGTGCGGCATCCACCAGCCGGATGCCGGCACGATCGAGATCGACGGCGCCGCGCGCCATTTCGCGGACTATCGCGACGCGGTCGCGGCCGGCGTCGGCATCGTGTTCCAGGAATTCAGCCTGATTCCGCACCTTGATGCCGTCGACAACCTGTTCCTCGGCCGCGAGCTGCGCAACCGCTGGGGCGCCCGCGACCGCAAGCGGATGCGCGCGGCGGCGGGAGCCATCTTCGCGCGGCTCGGCGTGGCGATCGATCTCGATGCGCCGATCCGCGCGCTGTCGGTTGCGCAGCAGCAGTTCGTCGAGATCGGCAAGGCGCTGTCGCTCGACGCGCGCATCCTGATCCTCGACGAACCGACCGCGACGCTCACGCCGGCCGAGGCCGAGCACCTGTTCGCGATCATGCGCGAGCTGAAGCGGCAGGGCGTCGCGATGATCTTCATCTCGCATCACCTCGACGAAATTTTCGCGGTGTGCGACCGCATCACGGTGCTGCGCGACGGCCAGTACGTCGCGACGACCGATGTCGCGCGCACCGACGTCGAGCAACTGGTGCGGATGATGGTCGGCCGCCGGATCGAAAGCAGCTTTCCGCCGAAGCCGACGCTGCCGGCCGACGCGCCGGTCGTGCTGGAGGTTCATGCGCTGCAGATCGAGCGCGACGGTCCGGTGAACAGCTTCGCGCTTCGCGCCGGCGAGATCCTCGGCTTCGCGGGGCTGGTCGGCTCGGGCCGCACGGAAACCGCGCTCGCGGTGATCGGCGCGACGCGCGCGCATCGCAAGGAACTGCGCGTACGCGGCGCGGCGGCGAAGCTCGCCGATCCGGCCGACGCACTGCGCGCGGGCATCGGCCTCCTGCCGGAAAGCCGCAAGACGGAAGGGCTCGTCACGTCGTTCTCGATCCGCGACAACATCTCGCTGAACAACCTCGGCAAGTACTGGTCGATGCGCTGGCTGATCGACCGGCGCGGCGAGGCGCGCACCACGCACGACGTAATGCGTCGCGTCGGCGTGAAGGCGCCGTCGATCCATACCGAGGTCGCGACGCTGTCCGGCGGCAATCAGCAGAAGGTCGTGATCGCGCGCTGGCTGAACCATCACACGTCGGTGCTGATCTTCGACGAGCCGACGCGCGGCATCGACGTCGGCGCGAAAGCCGAAATCTACGGGCTGATGCGCGAACTCACCGCGCGCGGCTACGCCATCATCATGATCTCGTCCGAACTGCCGGAAATCGTCGGCATGTGCGATCGCGTCGCCGTGTTCCGGCAGGGCCGCATCGAGGCGACGCTCGCCGGCGACGAGATCGATCCCGACACGGTCATGACCTATGCCACGGCCGGCACGCGAGGAGCGACCCATGAACCTGCCTGATTCCTCTTCCACGCATTCCACGACGCTCGCGGCCACGGCCGCCGATGCGCCGCCGCCCCGCGCGATGTGGGCGCAGTTGCGCCGTTCGACGCTGTTCTATCCGCTCGTGGGCCTCGTCGTCGTGTGCATCGCGATGATGATCGCGAGCCCGAGCTTCCTGTCCGCCGCGAACCTCGAAAACGTGCTGCGCCAGGTCTCGATCAACGCGATCATCGCGGTCGGCATGACCTGCGTGATCCTGACGGGCGGCATCGACCTGTCGGTCGGCTCGGTGATGGCGCTGTCGGGCACGCTCGCGGCCGGGCTGATGGTCGCGGGCGTCAACGCGGCCGCCGCGCTGGGGATCGGCATCGCGGTCGGCCTGGGCTTCGGTTTCCTGAACGGCGTGTTCGTCGCGTTCGCGGGGATGCCGCCGATCATCGTCACGCTCGCGACGATGGGCATCGCGCGCGGCCTCGCGCTGATCTACACGGGCGGCTATCCGATCGACGGGCTGCCCGACTGGGTCGCGTTCTTCGGCAGCGGCAAGGTACTCGGCATCCAGGCGCCGGTGCTGATCATGCTGGCGATCTATGCGATCGCGTGGCTGTTGCTTGACCGGATGCCGTTCGGCCGCTACGTGTACGCGATCGGCGGCAACGAGCAGGCGACGCGGCTCACCGGCGTGCGGGTCGCGCGCGTGAAACTGATCGTCTACACGCTGGCCGGCGTCACGTCGGCGCTCGCCGCGATCGTGCTGACCGGGCGCCTGATGAGCGGGCAGCCGAACGCCGGCGTGGGCTTCGAGCTCGATGCGATCGCGGCCGTCGTGATGGGCGGCACGTCGATCTCCGGCGGGCGCGGCGCGATCCTCGGCACGCTCGTCGGAGCGCTGCTGCTCGGCGTGCTCAACAACGGGCTCAACATGATCGGCGTGAACCCGTACGTGCAGAACGTGATCAAGGGCGGAATCATCCTGCTCGCGATCTACATCAGCCGCGAGCGATCGCGGTAAAGATCGATCCATCGGTCATCCGAATCAATTGGAAAAGAGACAACTCATGACGACACCCGAAGCCCAGCCGCGCATGACCGCGGTCGTCTGCCACGGCCCCGAGGACTATCGCGTCGAACAGGTCGCGAAGCCGCGCCCCGGTACGAACGAGCTCGTGATCCGCATCGCCGCATGCGGCATCTGCGCGAGCGACTGCAAGTGCTATACCGGCGCCAAGATGTTCTGGGGCGGACCGAGCCCGTGGGTGAAGGCGCCGGTGATCCCCGGCCACGAATTCTTCGGCAATGTCGAAGCGCTCGGCGACGGCGCGGCCGAGCATTTCGGCGTGGCGATCGGCGATCGCGTGATCGCCGAGCAGATCGTGCCGTGCGGCAAGTGCCGCTATTGCAAGTCGGGCCAGTACTGGATGTGCGAGGTGCACAACATCTTCGGCTTCCAGCGCGAAGTCGCCGACGGCGGAATGGCCGAGTACATGCGCATTCCGCCGACCGCCATCGTCCACAAGATCCCGCTTGGCGTATCGCTCGAGGATGCGGCGATCATCGAGCCGCTGTCGTGCGCGATCCATACGGTGAATCGCGGCGACGTCCAGCTCGACGACGTCGTCGTGATCGCTGGCGCGGGCCCGCTCGGGCTGATGATGACGCAGGTCGCGCACCTGAAGACGCCGAAGAAACTCGTCGTGATCGACCTGATCGACGAACGGCTCGAACTCGCGCGTCAGTACGGCGCCGACGTGACGATCAACCCGCGGCGCGACGATGCGCGCGAGATCGTCCGCGCGCTCACCGACGGCTACGGGTGCGACGTCTACATCGAGACGACCGGCGCGCCGGTCGGCGTGAACCAGGGGCTCGACCTGATCCGCAAGCTCGGCCGCTTCGTCGAATTCAGCGTGTTCGGCGAGGATGCGACCGTCGACTGGTCGATCATCGGCGATCGCAAGGAGCTCGACGTGCGCGGCGCGCATCTCGGGCCATACTGCTATCCGGTCGCGATCGACCTGCTCGCGCGCGGGCTCGTCACGTCGAAGGGCATCGTCACGCACGGTTTCGCGCTGGAGGACTGGGACGACGCGATCCGCATCGCGAAATCGCCCGAATCGATCAAGGTGCTGCTGAAGCCGGCCCGCTGACGGCCGGCGTGCGCCTCACCGGAGACATCATGGAATACGTCATAGGCGTCGACATCGGCACGCAGAGCACCAAGGCGCTGCTGGTCGACCGGCACGGCACGATCGTCGCGCGGCGCTCGGCCGGCTACCAGCCCGATACGCCGCGCCCGCTGTGGGCCGAGCAGTGGCCGCAGGTGTGGTTCGACGCGGTGCTCGACTGCATCGCGGGCTGCGTGAGCGACGCGCGCGTGCAGGGCGTGCCGGCCGATGCGATCCGTGCGGTGTGCGTGAGCAGCCTGTACGGCGGCTCGGGCATCCCGGTCGACATCGACATGCGGCCGCTGCATCCGTGCCTGATCTGGATGGACCGGCGCGCGACCGCGGAAGTCGACTGGGTCGACGAGCACGTGAACGTCGAGCGGCTGCGCGTGATCACCGGCAATGGCGTCGACAGCTACTACGGGTTCACCAAGATGCTGTGGCTGCGCGACCAGCGGCCGGACGTATGGGCGAACGTGCGCTATTTCCTGCCGCCGAACGCGTACGTGATCTACTTGCTGACCGGCGAAGTGGCGGTCGACCACAGTTCGGCCGGCAATATCGGCGGCGTGTACGACGTCGCGCGCCGCGAGTGGTCCGACGACGCGCTCGACATGCTCGGCATTCCGGCGACGATGATGCCCGAACGGCTGGTCGATTCGACGGACATCGTCGGCGGCCTGCTGTCGCAATGGACCGCGCAACTCGGGCTGCCGGCCGGCACGCCCGTCGTCGCGGGCGGCGTCGACGCGGCGGTGGCGACCTTCGCGGCCGGCGCGACGCGTGCCGGGCAGCACGTCGCGATGATCGGCACCAGCATGTGCTGGGGCTACGTGAACCGGCACGTCGATGCGCGGCACGGCCTCGTCAGCATGCCGCACGTATTCGACGGGCAGCGCGACCTGTACGTGTTCGGCGGCGCGATCGCGGCCGGCGCGTCGGTCGCATGGTTTCGCGACCAGTTCTGCCACGCGGAAATCGATGCGGCGCGCCTGCTGCCGCACGGCGATCCGCACGCGCTGCTCGAGGAGGCGGCCGAGCGTGTGCCGGCCGGCGCCGACGGCGTGCTGTTCCTGCCGTATTTGATGGGCGAGCGCAGCCCGGTGTGGGATGCGAAGGCGAGCGGCGCGTTCGTCGGGCTGAGTCTCGCGCATACGCGTGCGCATCTTTATCGTGCGGTGCTCGAAGGCGTCGCATTCGCGTTGCGCCACAACATCGAGGCCGGCCGCCGCGGCGCGGTGACGCTGGACGATCGATTGATCGTCGTCGGCGGCGCCGCGCATTCGGCGCTGTGGATGCAGATCATCGCGGACGTGACGGGCTTCCCGGTGTGGACGATCGAGCAGGACGTCGAAGCCGCGATGGGCGCTGCGCTGCTCGCGGGGGTCGGCGCGGGGCTCGTGTCGCGCGACGACGCGCAAGGCGGCTGGGTCACGCTCGTCGAGCGCGCACGGCCCGATGCCGACCGCGCGAAAACGTACGACGCGCGTTTTTCGCTGTACACGGCGCTGTATCCGGCACTCAAGCCGATCATGCACAGGCTGGGCACACCATCATGAACACACGATTCGATTTCGGCGGGTCAACGGTGCTCGTCACGGGCGCATCGAGCGGAATCGGCCGCGCATGCGCGGTCGCGCTGGCGCACGCCGGCGCGCGCGTCGTCGCGGCCGGGCGCGACATGGCCGCGCTCGACACGCTCGCCGGCGAGATTGCGTGCGAGACGTTGCGCGTGGACGTCGGCGGCGACGAACACGCGATCGATGCCGCGCTCGCCGCGTACGATGCGTTCGACGGCCTCGTCAATTGCGCGGGGATCGCGTCGCTCGAACCGGCGCTCGATGTCGGCGCCGCGGATTTCGATCGCGTGATGGCCGTCAACGCGCGCGGCGCGGCGCTCGTCGCGCGGGCCGTGGCCCGAAAGATGATCGAGCGCGACGGACGCGGCGCGGCGCACGCACGGGGCAGCATCGTCAACGTGTCGAGTCAGGCCGCGCTCGTCGGCTTGCCCGCGCATCTGAGCTATTGCGCGTCGAAGGCGGCGATGGACGCGATCACGCGCGTGCTGTGCATCGAGCTCGGGCCGCACGGCATTCGTGTGAACAGCGTGAACCCCACCGTCACGCTCACGCCGATGGCGCAGTTCGCATGGAGCGAACCGGAGAAGCGCGCGCCGATGCTGGCCGCGATCCCGCTCGGCCGGTTCGCGGAGCCGGACGAAGTCGTCGAGCCGATCCTGTTTTTACTGAGCGAGGCGGCGTCGATGATCAGCGGCGTATCGTTGCCGATCGACGGCGGCTATACGGCACGCTAGACCGCAGTCGCGCAAGGCGCAAGGCGCAAGGCGCAAGGCGCAAGGCGCAAGGCGCAAGGCGCGTTCGCGGAGCGGCCGCGCGCGGCTAGACCGGATCCTTGCTCGGCGGTCCGTCCGGCTGCTGCGGGTTGTCGTGATGACCGGGCGGCGACGAGAACGGATCGTCTTCCGGATCGCGGTTCGGGTCGGCCGGTGGCTCGGGCGTCGGGGTCGTGTGATCGCTCATGGAGAACTCGCGCGGTGCGTGACGGCGGCGGCGCGGCGGGCGCGCCTCGTCTCCGTTATAGCCAATCGGGCGCGGGTTTGCAGCGGGATTCTTGCGGCGGGCGGTCGATCGTCGGCGAAATCCGCTCATTGGCGGTGTTCGGTCGGGATCTTGCCGGCCTGCGCAATCGACGTCAGCGCAAATCCGCCGGTGTATCGACGTCGCGCAGGATGCCGGGGTCGTCGACGTCGAGCAGTGTCACCGGCGCGCTGGCGAGCAGCGCGCGGGCGCCCGTGTCGCCGTCGAGGGCGGCGAGCGCATCGAAATGGTGCGCGGCGAAACCGACCGGGTGGCCGCGCACGCCGCGATGCGCGGGCGCGACGATCGACGCGTGGTCGGCCTCGAGCGCGCGTGTGACCGTTTCGTAAGTGGACGCCGCGATCCATGGCATGTCGCCGAGCGCGACGAGCCAGCCGCTCGCGTCGGGCGTGGTGCGGACGCCGGCCGCGAGGCTCGCGCCCATGCCGCGCAACGCGTCGGGTGCATAGATGACCTGGCAGCCGGCTTTGTTCAGCAGGATCGCAAGCTCTTCGGCGCCGGGACGCACGACGGCGATCACGTCGGCGGTGGCGGCCGCGAGACGGCGGGCGGCGGCGACCGCCACCGGCGTGCCGTCGGGAAGCCGAGCGAGCAGCTTGCTGTGCAGGCCGCTCGGGTCGAAGCGTTGACCAAGGCCGCCGGCGAGCAGGACGCCGGTGGCGAGTGACGCATAGGACATCGGCGCGAGGGAGTGAGGCAGGTGCTGCGATTGTGCGGGAGCACGCGGGGATCGGCAAGTGAGGATGTTACCGGGTCACGCGTGTCGGATCGGGAAAACCGTCATCGCGACGATACGTCGAGCATGCTTTCGTCGACAGGACCGCAAATTGCATGCGATTCGTTCTGCATGACGGCCCAATGGCGATCGCCGAACGAGAGATCGACGAACCCTTCGTGCGACTCCCGCAGGGCGATCGACCGGACGGCGGGATCGGAGAGCAGTATCACGGTAGCGGGCCAATGGCGCGAGGACGGTTGCGGGCCACGCGCCGATATCGAGTGGGGCGGCCGCGGTCGTTTTGGTCAGACGAATCGCCAATATGCCAGAGTCCGGCGGAGCGTGCGGTGCGGTTCGACCCACGGGCGGGCAACGCTCACCAGAGCGTCTTGACGTGCGCGTACGCGCGGATTTTTTCGTCGCGCGTGACGAGCGGCGCGCCGAGCCGCCGCGCGGTCGCGACGATCATGCGATCGGCCGGATCCTTGTGGAACGTGCCGGGCAGGTCGGTGGATTTCGCGGCGATGTCGGCATCGACCGGCACGAAGCGCATGCCGTCGATCTGCGCGACGGTGGCGAGCCATGCGTCGACATCCATCGTCAGTGCGAGGCGGTCGTTGCGAACCAGCATCGCAATTTCCCACGCGGAGATGGCGGATGCGGCGAGCGCGCCTTCGCTCCGTGCACGATCGATCGCGCTTCGCGCCTTCCTGCTGAGCGCAGGGTCGCCCGCTACCCACCACACCAATGCATGCGTATCCAGCACGATCACCGCGACGCCTCCCAATCATCTTCCGCAATCGGATCGAGAGGATTGTCGTAGCGCATGACCGACCCGCGCAATATGTCCAACGGCTGAGTTTCGCGCGAGCGATACGGCCGGATCTCGAGCGTCGGTTTGCCGTGGTCGGTGACGATCAGGCTTTCGCCCGACGCCTCGACGAGCCGGAAGTACTCGAGTGCGCGAGCCTTGAATTCGGATTTCGATACGGGAGCGTGCGGCATCATGATATGAGCATGGTCATTTGACGATGGTCATTTTAGACCCGCCTTTCGACGCGGCGCAAGCGCCGGGGCGTGACCGGCTCGCGCTACGCCTCCGCCCACTTCCTCAACAGGTTGTGATAAATCCCGGTGAGCGAAATGACCACGGGATCCTTCGCCCCTTTTTCGGCGGAAAGCGCCTGAATCTGCGTATCTAGCTGAAACAGCAGTGTGCGATCGCCATCGTCGCGCACCATGCTCTGAATCCAGAAGAACGACGCGACGCGCTCGCCCCGCGTCACCGGCGTCACGTGATGCAGGCTCGACGCCGGATACAGCACGAGATCGCCCGCCGGCAGCTTCGCGCGATGCACGCCGTACGTGTCTTCCACGCACAGCTCGCCGCCGTCGTACGCTTCGGGATCCTCGAGAAACAGCGTCGCCGACAGGTCGCTGCGCACGCGGAAATCCGTGCCGCGCAGCAGCCGGATCGCGTTGTCCACGTGCGTGCCGAACGCTTCGCCGCCTTCATAGCGATTGAACAGCGGCGGAAACACCTTGAGCGGCAGCGCCGCCGAAAAGAACAGCGGATGGCGCGCGAGCGCGTCCTGGATCGCGTCGCCCACCGCGCGCGCGGCCGGCGAGCCTTCCGGCAATTGCCGGTTGCGTTTCGCGAGTGCCGACTGCGCGCCGGACGTCGCGTTGCCGTCGACCCATTCGGCGGCATCGAGCAGGTCGCGGCATTGCGCGACTTGCGCTCGGGTCAGTACGCCGGGGATATGAAGCATCATGGTGCTGTTTCCATTGCGGGCGGCGCCAGTTGCATGGCCGCCGCGCGAAAAGCGTCGACCGGCGACTGTGCGAGATACGCGCGCATCTTCGCGATGAACGCGGGTGTCGCAGTGGCCGGCACGCGCGCGAGCCAGACGAGCGCTTCGTCGACGCGCCCGCGCTCCGCGAGCAGCCGCGCATAGTTGAACTGGCCGCGGAAGTCGCCAGCAACGGCGGCGCGGCGATAGTGGTCGAACGCGGCGTCGGTGTCGACGGGTACGACCCAGCCGTCCTCGTAGAAGCCGCCGATCAGGTTGATCGATTTCGCATGGCCGAGCGCGGCCGCGCGGCGGAACCAGTCGAGCGCGTCGGCGCGGTTCTCGTCGACGCCGTTGCCGAGCGCAAGGGCAGTCGCGTAGTTGTACATGCCCCAGTCGAGGCCCGCGTGCGCGGCGAGCCGGTACCAGTACACGGCGACCGGCGCGCACGCGGCCGTGCCCCAGCCGAACTCGTAGCAGCGCCCGAGCATGTTCATCGCCATCGGGTGGCCGGCCCGCGCCGCGTGCCGGAACCAGTTGAGCGCGGCGGCCGGATCGCGTGCGACGCCGTGCCCGTCGAGCAGGTACTGCCCGTAGACGGCCTGCGCGTCGACGATGCCGTGGTCGGCCGCCGCCGCGACCCACGCGGCGGCGCGCTCGGGCGGCCCGGCCAGGATGTCGGCGAACGCGCGCGGCGATACCGACGCGAGCGCCTTCAGCGATACGGCTTCCATCGATCAGTAGCGCGCGTTCAGCGTGACGAACGCCGAGCGGCCCGGGGCGATCGACGCATAGTGCGCCGGATACGCCTGATCGAAGTAGGTGCGGTTGAACAGGTTGTTCACGTTCAGCTGCAGGTCGAGCTTCTTGTTGATCCGGTACTGCGCCATCGCGTCGAAGCGCCAGTACGACGGCACGGCGCGCAGGTTCGCGGGATCGCCGAACACTTCCGACATGTAGAACGCGCCGCCGCCGACCGTGAACTTCGGCGTGACGTCGTAGTTCGACCACATCGTGAGGCTGTGCTTCGGCGTGTTCGGGAAGCGGTTGCCGTTGTTCGCGGCGTCCTTGCCGTTGTCGCGCAGTTCGCTCTTCATGTACGTGTAGCCGCCGAACACCTGCCATTGCTTCGTGATCTGGCCGGCGAGGCCGAGCTCGAGACCCTGCACGCGCTTGTTGCCGACCATCGCGTACTGATTGTTCGGCAGCGTCACGCGCGCGTTCGTCGTATCGATCTGGAACAGCGCGGCCGTCAGCGACAGCTTGTCGTTCAGCACGTTCCACTTCGTGCCGAGCTCGATACTGCGGTTCTTCTCGGGCGCCATCTGGTCGGCGTTGGGCCCGACGCCGCCGCGGCCCGGCGTGAGCGACTGCGTTTCGCTGCCTTCGCCGAGCAGCATGCCGGCGGGCGTCGACGACGTCGCATACGACGCGTAGATGCTGCCGTTCTGCGCGGGCTTGAACACGAGGCCGGCCTGCCAGTTGAACAGCGTGTCGTCGCGCGTATAGGTCTTGCCGCCGTTGGCCGCGGTATCGGTGAAGCGGGTCGAGTAGTCGTCGACGCGTACGCCGGCGTTCACCTGCCAGCGCGGCGTGAGCTCGATCGTGTCGAAGCCGTAGATCGACTTCGTCGTCGTGCGCGCATGCGCGTAGTCGTTGTTGCGCGTGATCGAACCGGCCCACGGATCGTTCGGGTTCGGCGACCAGAGGCTCGTGCAGTTGTAGCCCGACGGCGCGCCGATGCCTTTCTGGCAGATCGTGCCCTTGTCGGTCGCGACCGTGTACGAATCGCGCTTGCCCCATTCGCGCGTCAGCTCGATACCGGTCGTGAAGCTGTGCTTGAACGGGCCCGTACGGAATTCGCCGAACAGCTCGGTCAGGTTCGCGAGGCTGTTGATCGAGCTGTCGCGGTTGTTGTTGCGGCGCCAGACCTTGCCGTTCACCACGTTGCCCTGGCTGTCGTCCGGCTGCGTCCAGATGTAGTCCTGCGTCGATTCCGTGTAGCGCGTGGTGTTGCGCACCGTGAGGTTCGGCGTGATGTCGTGCTCGATCTTGATCGTGCTGATGTCCGACGTGGTCTTGCGGAAGTCGCGGTCGATCAGGCCGTAGAAGTTGTGGCGATCGACGGGCGCCGGATAGATCGTGCCGACGTTCGCGGGCTTGTTCGACGTCGTGTAGAAGTACGGGATGCCGCCGTCGGGCATGTCGTCCGTCTGCAGGTGGTAGTAGCTCGCGGTCACGCGCGTCGGCGTGCCGAGGCCGAACGCGATCGACGGCGCGACGCCCCAGCGCTCGTTGTTGACGGCATCGCGGCCGGCGACGTCGTTGTTGTGGCTCATCAGGTTCAGGCGGAACGCGGCGTGATCGGCGAACTGCCAGTTGCCGTCGGCGGTGAAGCGGCGATAGCGGTCGGTGCCGAGGCCCGCGCTCGCGGCGGCCGTCGTGCCCAGATGCGGGGCCTTCGTGATCAGGTTGATGCTGCCGCCGGCGCCGCCGCGGCCGCCGTAGGCGCCGTCGGAACCCTTGGTGATCTCGACGCGCTCGGTGTTGAAGATCTCGCGCGTGGTGGCGCCCGTATCGCGCATGCCGTCGACGAACATGCTGCCCTGCGTGTCGTAGCCGCGGATGAACGGACGGTCGCCGAGCGGATTGCCGCCTTCGCCGGCGCCGAACGTGATGCCGGGCACCGTGCGCAGCGCTTCGGTCAGCGTTGCCGCGCCGCTGCTCTGGATCAGTTCCTGCGGGATCACGGTGACGGATTTCGGCGTGTCGACGAGCGGCGCGGTGAATTTCGCGGAAGCGGAAAAGTCGGCCTTGTAGCTGTGCTCGGTCTTGCCCTGGATCTCGATCGGCGCGAGGTGGCCTTCGGTGCTGGCGGGCGCCGCGGGCGGCGTGCCGTCGGCGAACGCGGGGCTCGCGGCGAGCACGCTGCACAGGGTGGTGAATTTACCGAGCTTCAGCTCGTCGGGACGGGACTTCATGGTGCGCTTCGACCTCGCGGTGTGGCCCCGGGACGCTGCGGAAATGTGCATGCCGCCGGGAATTATTACGATTTGTTTTCAGGCGGCATTCTATGTAATTTTTGGTTGAATGAGAAGCGTTCTTGTTATCGTTTGTAAGGGAATCGTTGACGAATGTTGCGGAGGGGTGGCGGCGGCTGGTCGGCGGAAATGGCCGATCGGCCGGGGCGAACGGCGTGATCGCGGCCACTCGCGAGGTGCGCCGTTCGAGACGGTGGGGCTTAGAGCGATCGATCCGTGGGCGCGGTAGCTTCCGGTTGCCAGCCTCCGTCAACCGCGCCGAAACGAAAAACGCGCCGTGCAATGCGGCGCGTTTCGAACCGAGCGAGCGTGCCCGCTGCGCCAGCCAATGGCAGGCGGGCGCGACACGCCGGTGCGGCGTCAGTCGATGCCGTGAAACACCGCATCCTCCGGCCCGAGGTACGCCGGCGGGCGCCACGTCGCGTCGCGCATCGAATGCTGGACGAGGTTCTCGACGCCGAGCAATACCGCGAAAATCGCCATCCGCACCGGAATGCCGTTGTCGGTCTGCCGGAAGATCGCGAGACGCGGGTCGCGGTTCAGGTCGACCGACAGGTCGTTCGCGCCGGGCCGGCTGTCGCGCGGCAACGGATGCATGATCAGCGTGTCGGGCTTGCATACCGAGTCGACGAGCGCCTGGTTGATCTGGAAATCCGGCGTGTAGCCTTCGAACGACTCGTCGGTGAAGCGCTCCTTCTGGATCCGCGTCGCGTAGACGACGTCCGCGCCGCGCAGCCCGGCCGCGAGGTCGTTCGTCTGCTCGACCACATGGCCATTCGTCGCGATCTGGTCGACGATGTACGCCGGCATCTCGAGCGTCGGCGGCGACACGAGCGTGAACTTCAGCCCGCGGTACAGCGCGAGCAGCTTGACGAGCGAGTGCACGGTGCGGCCGTACTTCAGGTCGCCGACCAGCGCGATGTGCGCGCCGTCGACGATCTTGCCGAGCCGCGAAAACTCGCGCTGGATCGTATAGAGGTCGAGCAGCGCCTGGCTCGGGTGCTCGCCGGGGCCGTCGCCGCCGTTGATCACCGGCAGGTTGGTCGCGCGTGCGAATTCGGCCACCGAGCCTTTTTCCGGATGACGGATCACGAGCGCGTCGACGTAGCCGGCCATTACGCGGCTCGTGTCGTAGATCGATTCACCCTTGGCCATCGACGAGAACGTGAAGCCCGTCGTGTCGCACACCGAGCCGCCGAGCCGGCAGAAGGCCGCGCCGAACGACACGCGCGTGCGCGTGCTGGCTTCGAAGAACAGGTTGCCGAGCACGGCGCCTTCGAGCACCCGCGAAATCTTGTGGCGTCGCGCGATCGGCTGCATGACGTCGGCCACGCGGAACAGCGCCTCGACCGAATCCCGCGAGAACTGGTCGACCGAGATCAATTGCGGCTTGCCTTCGAACAGGAATTGCTTCGCGAGCCCTTGTTTGTCTACGCTTTGCGTATAGTTTTCGCCGTCCGGCGCCGAGCGTTCGACGATTTCCGACACGAAGCGCTCGACGATCTCCGGCATGCCGCGCGATTCCTGCGAATCGTCCGGAAGCAGCCAGGTATCCAGCGCACGTCGGCTGACGCCGATGCGATTCGCGAATGCCTCGCGGGTCATGTTGAGGCGGCGCATCGCGTCGCGGAGGAAGGCTTGCTGGGGGACGGTCATCGGCGGCTCCTGGGCGGAAAATATACGCGATGCGTATATTAGTGGGTGGCGCGATGAAGTCAAGAAAAATCTGCGAGCGCGCGGGGCCGTATTGGCGCGCGCCTCCGTATAATCAGGTCAGGCCCCGTGTCCGGCAGCGTGCCGGGCGCCACGCCACAAACGATTCGCCCGGTCGGGCTTGTTGATTCGAAGGAGAATGAGAATGACGCGTACGATTGCTGCAATGCTGCTGGTGGTGACCGCCGCGCTCGCCGGTTGCAACACGGTCGCAGGCATGGGCCAGGATATTTCGAAGGGTGGCCAGGCGATCAGCGATTCGGCCGAAAAGGCGAAGTAAGCCGATCGGTTCCGGAATGCAGAAGGCGCCGGGCCTTTCCGCGATGGCGGGAAGGCCTGGCGCCTTTTTTTGCGCCCGACGCGACGTCGTGGCGTCAGGCGCGTTCCACGAACGCGTAGCGGCCTTCGACCTTGCGCGGCGTGAACCAGCCGTAGTCGGGGAACAACCGGTTGCGGACGAACCACACGTAACCGACGAGCACGGCCGTGATCGCGAGGCTCGGCAGCGCGGACGACGGATCGCGCCCGAGATCGGCGACGGTCTTCGGCATCTGCAGCAGCGACAGCAGGATGAACGCGTGATACGCACCGACACGATGGGTCGCGAAGCCCCAGATGAACAGCAGCGACAGCGGGACGGTCAACGCAAGGAAGACGGTGACGAGGACGCCGCCGGCGCCGGACGCGAAGAAGTAGTACGCAAGCATCAGGCTGATGACCAACTGGGCGACGCCGAGGCCGATCAGGATCCGGATGTGCACCTTGTTCTTGCGGCAGCGTTCGGGATCCGGGCGCGACGCGATCAACTGCGCGAGCACGCGATCCTTGAGCCCCTGTCCGGACAGTTCGGCCAGCGCGTCGGCCTTCCTCGTTCCCGCGGATAGCAGCACCGCGATTCTTGTTTTGGCTTCCTTCCTGTTCATTGCGTGGGGATTGTCGTTCGATGGTTGTCAAAGGGCCCGGCCACGCGAATATTGCATCTTGCGCAGTCGCGCGCAACGGTTTTGCGGTGCGCGGACACATTCCTACAGGCGCCGGCCGTGTCGCGCGAAGGCGGGATCGACCGGCGACGCGACGGGAGGGCCGCCGCCGTTTCCGCGGGCGCGATGAACGCGAGTCAGTCGGTGGCGGTCCGCGCGGCGAGCGTCGTGCGTGATTCTTCGACGGGCCGCTCGCGCCGTCGCGTCGCGCCGACGAGCATGCCGGCGACGACGAGCGCGATGCCCGCGACGCGCGTGCCGGTCAGCGTTTCGCCGAACAGGACGACCGCGAACAGCACGGCCGAAACCGGCGCGACCGCCGTGAAGAGGGCCGCTTCGGTGCCGCTCGTGCGCGCCGAGCCCGCATACCAGCACAGGTAGCCGAGCACGGTCGGAATCAACGCGTAGTACGCGATCGCCGACACCGCGCCGACGGTCCAGCCGCTCGTCAGCGCATGCCATTCGAACGCGGCCGGCACGAGTGCGAGCACGAAGCCGAGGCCCGACATCGCGGTGGAAAGCGCGAGCGGCGGCAACGGCGCGGCGAGCCGCCGGTTGAGCAGGATGAAGACCGCTTCGCATGCGACGGCCGCCAGCACCAGCGCATCGCCGGCAAGCGTCTGGAGCGACGGCATCGCGTGGCCCGGCGCGAACGTGACGAACAGCACGCCGGCCGTGGCGAGCGCGGCGGCCAGCCAGTCGCGCGGCGTCTGCCGCTCGCGCAGCACGACGGCCGCGATCAGCGTCGACATCGCCGGCAGCGTGCCGAGCATCACGCCCGCATCGAGCGGCGACGACAGCTTCGTGCCGCTGATCAGCAGCACCGTGTAGCCGACGCCGCCCGCCGCGGCCTGGATCACGAGCAGCACGGCGTCGCGTGCGCAAATGCGCGGCCAGCGCATGCGCTGCGCGTGCATCAGCGCGAGCAGCAGCGGGGTCGCGATCAGGAAGCGCAGCGCGGTGGCCGTGAACGGCGGCAGGCCGCCGGCCGCGAGACGGCTCGCGATGACGGTGCTGCCGACGCCTGCCATCGCGGCGGCGAGATAGAGATAGCCGATCAGTCGTGTCTTCATGTGCCGCATCGTCGCGCACCGGCTAGCGCGCGTCTTGAACGAAATTGCAGCAAGGGGAGGCGTCGAATGCGGTGCGCCGTCGACATGGACGGACGCAATCGGTCGCGGCCGCCGTCGAGGCGGCAATCGCCTGCGAATGCAGGGCGCTCGACGGCCTCGAACTGCGCGGACGACAGCGCGACTCAGCCCGCCTGTGTGAACCGCCCCGGCGTGATCCCGAACTGGCGCGCGAACGCGCGCGTCAGGTGGCTCTGATCCGCAAAGCCGGCCTCGGCCGCGGCATCGGCGATCGGCAGGCCGCCGGCCAGCAGCGCACGTGCGAGCCGCGTGCGCTGCTGAACCAGATAGGCATGCGGCGTGATGCCGAGCTCGCGCGCGAAGCCGCGCAGCAACTGGAAGCGGCTGACGCCGCTCAGGTCGGCCAGCTCGGCGAGCGACACGGGCGCGCCCGGCGCTGCGTCGAGCCGCTCGCGGGCGACGCGGACCGCCGGCGCGACGCCCGCCGCCGGCAGCGTGCGGTTGGCATGCCGGGCGAGCAAACCGGCGACGAGCATCACGAGCGCTTCGTCGCGGGCCAGCGGCTGGGTTTCGCCTGCGACGATGCGCGCATGCAGCCGGCCGACCGCGGCGGCGAGCCGCGCGTCGCGCACGGCCGGGTGCGCAAGCTCGACGCCGCCGAGGCCTTCTTCCGCCGCGACGCCCTCGACCAGCGCGGGGGCGAGGTACAGCATCCGCCAGCGCCGGCCGGCGCCGGCCTCGAGCGGCGAGCCGTCGTGCATCTCGCCGGGGTTGACCATGATCGCGTCGCCGGCCAGCGCGTCGACTTGCCCGCGGCTGCTCCACGACCGGTGCGCACCGCTGACGATCACGCCGACCCCGAATTCGTCGTGCGCGTGGCGCGGAAACGCGCGATCGGATTCGAGGCTGATTGCCTCGATGCCTTCATCGCTGCGTCGGTAATGGATGACACGGTGCATGTGCGCTCCTCGCGCCGGTCGCGGCGCGGATCACGTGCACTCTAGCGCGTTCCGGCGCCGCGCGCCCTTCATCCTTTTGGCGGATACCGCGCGGCGCACGCCGCCCGCACCATGTGCGCATGAGCAGCGTACACGGCCCGCCGGGCCTGAAGCTGCGCGGGAGACGGCAGGTGGAACGACAGGATCCGGTATTCATTCAGGTGGGCGCACTGGCGGACGGCTTCGCGCCGGAAGCGAACGTCCTCGCACCCGTCGACGCGCTCGTCGGGCGGACGCTGGCGCTCGGCGACGCAGCGGGCGTGTGGCGCGTCCATACGTTCGAGCCGGGCGCGCTGCAGTGGCGCGATCCGGCGACCGATACGGGCGGCCGCGCGCCGTGCCGCGTGACGCGGCTGCGCGACGGCCTGTACTTCGTCGACTACATCGATGCCACCGCTCGCGCGACATCGGTGAGTCTCGTGATCGATCTCGACACCGGCGTGTGGACGGCGGTCGTCGGGACCCTGCCGACGGAAGCCGACACGCGCATCGATGCGTTCACGCGCGTCGCGCGCGGGCTGCCGTTGACGGCCGTCGATGCGCAATTCCGGCACGGCACGCTCGGCGGCCACGCTCGGCCGGGGCCGCTGCATGCGCCCACGCGCGAGCTGATCGGCAAGCGGACGATGTACCGCTACAGCCCGACCGAATGCTACGAGCACATCTATCTGAACGAGAATTTCTACGCGTGGCAGTGCCTGCAGGGCGTCGAACGCGGGCTGGCCGACGTCGACCGCTGTCATTACTTCAGGATCGCGGACGAGCTGTATCTGTTCGTGTGGCGCGAAAAGGTGGTGCCGACGCTCGGCGTCGTGCTGATCGATCTCGCGCAGCGCAAGACCGACGGCAAGATCTTCGGCTATCAGGGCGGCGATTTCGGCACGCTGTCGAATTTCCCGATCGGCGCTTACGCGCAGGTGCTGAACGAAACCGTGCACCCGCTCGGCGGCGAGGGGCAGCGATGACTGCCGTGCCGGGCAGCGGCCGCGTGCGTGCAGATTTCAGCGGGCGTGTCGTGCTCGTCACGGGCGCCGCACAAGGGATCGGCGCGGCGATCGCCCGCCGCTTCGCGGAATCCGACGCGTTCGTCGCGCTCGCCGACCTGAACGGCGACGCGGCAGCCGCGCAGGCCGACGCGCTGGCCGGTACGGGCGGCACGGCACGCGCGTATCGGGTCGATGCCGCGCGCCGGGATGAACTGGCTGCGCTCGTGGCGGCGGTCGAGCGCGATGGCGGCCGGCTCGATGTCGTCGTCCACAATGCCGCGTATTTTCCGTTGACGCCGTTCGCACGGATCGACGAACCGACGCTCGAGCGCACGCTGTCGGTCAACCTGTCGGCGCTGTTCTGGCTCGCGCAGGCCGCGTTGCCGGCGTTCGAGCGCGCAGGGGCCGGGCGGCTGCTCGTCACGTCGTCGGTGACGGGGCCGCGCGTCGCCTATCCGGGGCTTGCGCATTACGCGGCGTCGAAGGCCGGCGTGAACGGCTTCATTCGGGCGGCGGCGCTGGAGCTGGCGCGCCGCAACGTGACGGTCAACGGCGTCGAACCGGGAATGATCCGCACGCCGGCGGCCGGCAATCTCGGCGACGCGTCGGTCGCGGCGCAAATCGCGCGCGACATTCCGCTGGCACGGATGGGCGAGCCCGAGGACATCGCGAATGCGATGCTGTTTCTCGCATCGGCCGACGCTTCGTACATCACCGGGCAAACGATCGTCGTCGACGGCGGGGCGACCTTGCCGGAGAGCGGGGCGGTGCTGGGGGACGGGTAGCGGTGGGCCGGCGAGGCGGCGGTTGCGGCGAGGCCGCGCCGGCGTCGGCGTGCGGCCCGCGCGATGCGGGGCCGTGCCTGCCGCTGCCTCCGCCGCGACTACAGCCAGCCGTTGCGGATGAATTCGACGATCGAATAGCGACGTTGCTCGAGCTCGTGCTGCCGGACGGCCTCGACGATGCGCGATACGCCGTCCGCATAGGGCGTCGCACCGGATACGCGCGATTCGAACTGCAGGCTGCATGTGCCGTCGTCGATGCGTATCCGGTGAACCGCATGGCGGCCGAGCTGATCGTCGGGGATGCCGAATTCGCTGCGCTGCACGGCCGGGTCGCGCACGGAGCGGATGGCGGCCGGCTGCACGCCAAGTGCCTGGGCGATGCCGACGGCCGTGCCGGGGACGGACGTCTTGCCGGCCTGATGCGACTCGGTCACGCTGATTGCGCAGTCGCGAAACAGGTGGCCGCTGGTTTCCAGCATGCTCATGAACTTGAGCATCAGGATGTTCGTGTTCGGACACAGCACGACCGGAAAGCCGTACGTCCCGGTTTCGAGGTCGGAGCCGGTCGACAACTCGACGAGCGGCGACGCCGTGGCCTGGCAGAACGCGATCGCCACGGCGAGTTCGCGGCCGGAGCCGGCATGGACGACGATCGACCGGGCGTCGGTCCGCGTGCTGTCCGACCACGGCATCACGCGACAGGTGGCCGGGTCGAGCTGGTGCGAGCCGAGCAGCTCGTGGGCGAGCTTGCCGGTTCCGATGACGAGTACTTGCATGGGATTGACGGGTTGAGGTTCGGGATGCGAGAGCCGGCGGCGACACGGGCCGTCGGGCAGGCCGGCCCGGCTGTCGTGCCGCGCGCCGCGCGTGGCGGGCATCGCGCATTATGCCCGGCCGTCCGACTGCGCGCTTGTCGGGTTTCGCCGGCGATGCACGGGCTTGCGATCCGTCTCGCGATGCCGCAGCCGGCCGGTGCCCGATAATCACGGCGAAACGACGGCCCAACCGTATCGCTGCACCCTCGTCGCCGGGCGCACGAACGCGTGAACGGCGCTACGCTGTCGGCATTTGATCCAATCACCCTCGATCCGGGAGAACACATCGATGGAACACGACCTGAAAGGCAAGGCAGTCGCGATCACCGGCGGCTTCGGTCATCTGGGCATCGCGACGGCCGCGTGGCTCGGCGAGCGCGGCGCACGCGTCGCGCTGATCGGCCGCGGCGCGGCCCCGGCGGCGCAGGCGCTGCCCGGCGTGCCGGCCGATGCGCTGCGCATCGGCGGCATCGATCTCGTCGATCCGCAGGCCGCCGTGCAGGCGCTCGAAACGGTCAACCGCGAATTCGGCCGCGTCGACGCGCTGCTGAACATCGCCGGTGCATTCACGTGGCAGACGATCGCCGACGGCGACGCCGCCACGTGGGACCGCATGTACGAACTGAACGTGAAGACGGCGCTGAACGCGTCGAAGGCCGCGCTGCCGTACCTGGCGGCGAGCCGGGCCGGCCGCATCGTCAACATCGGCGCGGGCGCGGCATTCAAGGCCGGCGTGGGGATGGGCGCGTATGCGGCCGCGAAGGCGGGTGTCGCGCGGCTCACCGAGGCGCTGGCGGCGGAACTGCTCGATCGCGGCGTGACCGTGAACGCGCTGCTGCCGAGCATCATCGACACGCCGCCGAACCGCAAGGACATGCCCGACGCCGACTTCTCGCGCTGGGTGCGACCCGAACAGCTCGCGGCGACGATCGGATTCCTGCTGTCGGACGATGCGCAGGCGATCACCGGTGCGTCGATTCCGGTGAGCGGGCGCGTCGCGTAGCGCGCGGGGGAGGGGGCTCGCCAACGCCGGCCGTGCGTACAATGTCGCACCGGATTGCGCGACCCGACCCCGAGACCATGACTCAGCCCACCATTCTGATCGTCGAAGACGAACAGGCGATCGCGGACACGATCGTCTACGCCCTCGGCACCGACGGCATGCAGACCGTTCACTGCACGCTCGGGCAGGCGGCGCTCGACCGCCTGCGCGACACGCGTGTCGATCTCGTGGTGCTCGACGTCGGTCTGCCGGACCTCAGCGGCTTCGAGGTATGCCGGCGGCTGCGCACGTTCACCGATATTCCGGTGATTTTCCTGACCGCGCGGCACGACGAGATCGACCGGATCGTCGGGCTCGAGATCGGTGCCGACGATTACGTCGTCAAGCCGTTTTCGCCGCGCGAGCTGGCCGCGCGGGTGCGCGTGATCCTGCGCCGCTTCCACCGGGCGGCCACGCCGGAACCGGCGCCCGCATCTGCATCCGTATCCGCATCGGCGCATGTGTCTGCACCGGTCGCCACCGGCTTCGCGCTCGACGCCGACGGTGCGCGCGTGTCGTGGCTTGGCCACGCGCTGGACCTCACGCGCTACGAATTCGGGCTGCTGGCGCTGCTGGTCCGGCATCCGGGGCGCATCTATTCGCGCGAACAATTGATGGATCTCGTGTGGCACGAGGCGCTCGATTCGACCGACCGCACGGTCGACACGCACGTCAAGACGCTGCGCGCGAAGCTGCGTGCGATCGATCCCGAGCGCGACCCGATCCGCACGCATCGCGGGATGGGTTATTCGCTGCAACCGTAACGACCGGCACCGCCCATGCATATCGGCCTGCGCATCTTCTTCGGCTTTTTCCTGATCGTCGGCCTGGCCGCGCTGATCACGCTGCGCGTGTTCGTGCAGGAGGTGAAGCCCGGCGTGCGCGAAGCGATGGAGGACACGCTCGTCGATACCGCGCAGGTGCTGGCGACACTGGCCGCCGACGACATGGCGAACGGCCATATCGCCGACGGTGCGTTCGCACGGCAGCTCGGGAAACTGCACGAGCGCCCGGTCAGCGCGAACGTGTGGGGCATCCAGAAGAACGCGATCGGCTACCGTCTCTACATTACCGACGCACACGGCATCGTGCGCTACGACTCGGCCGGCCGCGCGGTCGGGCAGGACTATTCGCGCTGGAACGACGTGTACCGGACGCTGCGCGGCGAATACGGCGCGCGCAGCACGCGCAGCGATCCGAACGACGACAGCAGCACCGTGATGCACGTGGCGGCGCCGATCCGGCGCGGCAACGAGATCATCGGCGTGCTGACGATCGCGAAGCCGAACCAGACGGTCGCGCCGTTCATCGCGCGCAGCCAGCGCAAGATCATGCTGTACGGCGCGTTGCTGATGGGCGGCGCGATCCTGATCGGCGCCGCGTGCACGTGGTGGCTGGTGCTCGGGTTGCGGCGCCTGCAGCGCTATGCGCGGGCGATCGCGGCCGGCGAGCGCGCGTCGATGCCGCTGCAGGGCGCGAACGAGCTGGCCGAGCTCGGACGCGCGGTGGAAAGCATGCATCAGCGGCTGGAAGACCGGCAGTACGTCGAAACCTACATCCACACGCTCACGCACGAGATGAAAAGCCCGCTGGCCGCGATCAGCGGCGCGGCCGAGCTGTTGCAGGAGGACATGCCGGTCGCGAACCGCAGGCGTTTCACCGAGAACATCCGCCGTCAGGCCGGCCGCCTCGAACAGATGATCCGCAAGCTGCTCGCGCTGGCCGAGGTCGAGCAGAAGCAGCGCCTGTCGGTGCACGAGCCGGTCGCGCTGCAACCGGTGCTCGAGCAGCTCGTCGACGATATCGAGCCGCGCGCGCGGCAGCGCGGCGTGAGCCTGCGCATCGATGCGAACGATACGGCCGACGGGGGCGGTGCGGCGGTCGTCGACGGCGATCCGTTCCTGCTGCGGCAGGCGCTCGGCAACCTGCTCGACAACGCGCTGGATTTCGCGCCGCAAGGCAGCACGATCCGGATCGCGCTCGAGCGGCAGCCGGCGGGCCGAGCGCACGTCGCGGTCGTGCGCGTCGCGGACGACGGTCCGGGCGTGCCCGACTATGCGCTGTCGCGCGTGTTCGAACGTTTCTATTCGCTGCCGCGCCCGGACGGGCAGGATCGCAGCACGGGCCTGGGGCTGTGCTTCGTCCGCGAAGTCGCGATGCTTCACCGTGGCCAGGTCGCGCTCGCGAACCGCGCGGAAGGCGGCGCGTGCGCGACGCTCACGTTGCCGTCGGCGGGCTGACCGCGCGCTTCACACCCGCCACACATTCGCTTCACGCCGGCTTCAATCGCGCTTCACCGGGGCCGCTCATGCTGGCCGTACCTTCCACTCCGGTACATGCCAGCAATGAATCGAGTCCTGTTGTTCAAGTCCATGATTACCGCGCTTCTCGCGCTGGCGATCCTGATCCCGCTGCAGATGGTCCAGAGCATCGTGCGGGAACGCGCCGACTATCGGCAAAGCGCGCTGCAGAGTATCTGGGCGAGCTATGCGGGGCCGCAGACGGTGACGGGGCCGGTGCTCGTCGTCCATTACACGGAAGTCACGCGCGTGAGCGAAGACGTGCGCGCCGGCGGTAAGGCGAAAACCACCCTGAAAAGCGAGGAGAAACGGCTGCTCGTGTTCCCGAAGACGCTGAACGTCGACGGCACGCTGTCGGTCAGCGTGCGCTATCGCGGCATTCACAAGGCGCTCGTGTACGGGCTCGACAGCCGGATGACGGGCACGCTGCCGCTGCCGGACCTGAAGAAGCTGCCGCAAACCGACGGCCACGTGAGCTTCAAGGTCGACGACGCCTATGTCGCGCTCGGCATTGGCGACCTTCGCGGGCTGAAGGCGCAGCCCGATCTGCGCGTCGGCGGCAAGCGGATCGACGTGGAGCAGGGCACGCGGCTCGACGGCCTGCGCCAGGGCGTGCATGCGAACGTCGATCTCACGGCGCTGGCGGACGCAAACGCCGGGGCGACGGTCGTGCCGTTCAGCATCGGCCTGCCGCTAGCGGGCGCCGAATCGGTCGCGTTCGCGCCGGTGGGCGACCAGAACGACTTTTCGCTGAAATCGACGTGGCCGCATCCGAGCTTCGGCGGCGAATTCCTGCCGGCGGAGCGCACGATCGATGCGCGCGGCTTCGTCAGTAACTGGCACGTGACGTCGTTCAACACGAAGGCGCGCGAGCAGGTGGCGTCCGGCAACGGCGACGGCGGGATCGAGATGGCGTCGGTATCGGTGATCGAACCCGTGAACGTCTATCTGCAGGCCGAGCGCGCGACGAAGTACGGCGCGCTGTTCGTGATGCTCACGTTCGCGAGCTTCTTCATGTACGAGCTCGTGAAGCGGCTGCGCATTCACCCGATCCAGTACACGCTGGTCGGCCTGTCGCTCGCGCTGTTCTTCCTGCTGCTGCTGAGCTTGTCCGAGCACATTGCGTTCGGCTATGCGTATCTCGCGGCGAGCGGCGCATGCATCGGGCTGCTCGGCTTCTACCTGTCGTTCGTGCTGCACAGCGTGAGGCGCGGCGCGACGTTCGCCGCGCTGCTCGCGATGTTGTACGCGGCGCTCTACGGGCTGCTGCTGTCGGAGGACAATGCGCTGATACTCGGTTCGCTGCTGCTGTTCGCGATTCTCGCCGGCATCATGACGCTCACGCGCCGCGTCGACTGGTATTCGCTCGGCGCCGCGTGGCAGCCGCTGGCCGACAAGCCTGGGGCGGTGAAGCCGGGCGCGCCGGCGAAATAAGCGAGCGGGTTCCGCGCAAGCGCGCGCCGGTTGGAAATGCCGCGACCGGCGCGCGACTTCATGTGGGGCCGGCGTCTTTCACGCGGCCGTCTCGGGACGACGAAACCGCGCGAGCAGAATCTCGGCGATGGCCGCGATCTCGATCAGCAGGTCAGGATGGTAGAGACGCTCGACCTGGACGGTCGTCGTCACCGGATAAGGTTCGGCGAAGTAGGTCCCGCGGATGTCGCCGGTCTGCATGAACGTATCGATGTCGGTGGCGTAATGGACGAGCGAGATCACGTCGCGCATCTGCCCGCCCAGTGCGGCCAGCACGTCGCGGATGTTGTCGAGCGTTTGCCGAACCAAGCTTCCGGAGATCCGTCCGTCGACGATCCCCGTCCGACCCCGCCTATCCAACCCGAACTGGAAGACTGCTGCAACAGCGGCTGCTCGCCGTGCGTCTTCGACCTGTACGACGAGGCGCTCGCGCGCTATCGCGTCGAGCTGGCCGAATGGGAGGCGCGGCAGGCGCAACGCGAGCCTCACCGATGAGCCGGAGGCCGGCGCATCGCCGCGCCGCGCATGCGCCGCGTTCGTTTTACGCGCCTCGACGGTACGGATTCCGTCGCGTGTCAGCGGTCACGCATCCGCATGCAGCCGCCGATGCAGCGGCCCGAGCGCCATCGACAGCGCAATGCAGACCAGCAACACGACCGTCAGCGTGAACATCGACGTCCTGAACCCCTGCACGTAATCGAGCGCGGCCGGATGCACGCCGAGCCGCGCGAAGAACACGCCGCCGATCGTCGCGGCGCCGACCGCTGCGCCGATCTGCAGCATCGCGCTGACCATCCCCGACGCGACACCCGCGCGGGCCGCATCGACTTCCGCGAGCACGATCCGCACGACCGACGGCAGCACGAGCCCTTGCCCGATGCCGATCGCCGCGATGCCCGCATAGAAGCCGGGGCCCGGCGCGCCGTCGCGGGCGAGCGCGGCGGCGCTCGCGACGCCGGCCGCGAGCATCGCGAAGCCGAGCGTGAGCACACGATAGCCGCCGAAGCGGGCGACGAGGCGCGGCATCAGCAGCGGGCTCGCGAGGAAGCCGAGCCCGAGCGGCAGGATCGCGAACCCGGACGCGAGCGGCGACCAGTTCAGGCAGCCCTGCAGATAGATCCCGTAGCTCAGGAAGAACGCGCTCAGCATGTAGAACAGGAACGCGAGCAGCAGCCCGAGCGCGACGACCGGGTTGCGGAACAGACGCACGTCGAGCAGCGGATCGTGGCCGCGCGCGAGCCGGCGCGCTTCGACCGTCAGCAGCGCGCCCAGCATCGGCAGCGCGCCGACGCCGCACGCGATCATCCACAGCGGCCAGCCGGCTTCGCGGCCGTGCGTGAGCGGGTACACGAGCATCAGCAGGAACAGCGACATCAGCACCGTGCCCGGCACGTCGATGCGCTGGCCGCGCGGCGCGCGGTTTTCCGGGATGAAGCGCCAACTGCCGATCAGCGCCAGGATGCCGATCGGCAGATTGACGAGGAAGATCGCACGCCAGCCGAGCCCGAACGGATGCAGGCTGATCAGTGCACCGCCGCCGAGCTGGCCGATCACGGCCGCGAGGCCGAACGCGAACCCGTAGAAGCCCATCACGCGCACCTGCTCCTGCGGGCTGAACACGCTGCGGATCGTCGCGAGCACCTGCGGCGCGAGGATCGCGGCGAACAGGCCCTGCAGCACGCGGCCGCCGACGAGCACCGTGCCGTTGCCGGCGAGCCCGCACAGCGTCGACGCGAGCACGAAGCCGGCCATGCCGATCATGAACATGCGTTTGCGTCCGTAAAGGTCGCCGAGGCGCCCGCCGGTGATCTGGACGACCGCGTTCGCGCACGCATAGGCCGACACGACGAGTTGCAACTCGGCCTGACGTGCGCCGATGCCGTCGCGAATGGCCGGGAGCGCGAGGTTCACGATGAAGTAGTCGAGCGGCGGCAGAATGGCGCCGACCAGCAGGACCACGAGCGCCCAGCCGTGGTGGCTGCGCAGCGTCGCGGCAGCCGCGCCGGCCGGCGCGCAGGGGGCAAGGGTGTTGTTGGTCATGGAAGCAGAATCCGAAAAAATGAGGGCCCGATGGATGAGGGACCCAGGCAGGCCATTGCCCCATTATTCTGAGCATCGGTCATGGTTCGGAAAAGCGGGAAAGAGTGGTAGCATCCATCTGGTTAATCGATGGATAAGGAATGACGATGCGCGGTTTCGATCTGGATCAGTTACGCACTTTCGCGGCGGTCGCGGATGCCGGCAGCCTGACCGCCGCCGCGCCGCTGCTGCACCTGTCGCAATCGACGGTCAGCGAGCAGGTGCGCAAGCTCGAATCGCGCGCCGGCGTGCCGTTGTTCGTGCGCAGCAAGCGCGGCGTCGAGCCGACGCCGGCCGGCTCGCGGCTGCTGCAGCACGCGCGACGCATCGTCGCGTTGAACGAGGCCGCGTTCGACGAGTTGCGCGGGCAGGCGATCAAGGGCGAACTGCGTGTCGCGATCACCGACTATTACCGCACGAATGAAGTGGCGGGCATGCTGGCGCGGCTGCGCGAGTGCTACCCGCAGTTGAGCCTGCACGTGAGCGCGATGAAGAGCGCGGATATCGAAGCGGCGCACGCGCGCGGGCAGATCGACCTCGGCGTCGTGATGAACATGTCGAGCGGGCCGTTCCGGCCGGCGTCGGCCGACACGCGTTGGGTGCTGCGGCGCGAACCGCTGTCGTGGGTCGCATCGCCCGCGCTCGCCGAACAGTTGCCCGAACCGCTGCCGCTGGTGCTGCTGCCGGACGACTGCATGATGCATCAGGTCGCCGTGCGTTCGCTCGACGAACGACACACGCCGTACGTGCTCGTGCACAGCGCGTCGGGTGTCGCGGGCTTGCAGTCGATGCTCGCGGCGGGGCTCGGGGTCGGCTGCCTGTGCGCGTCGGCGATCGGCGACGGCCTGATGCGGCTCGGCACGAAATACCGGCTGCCGCCTTTGCCCGACGCGGTGTTTTCGCTGACGCCGCCGTTGCCGGGCGAGCGCGAGACCGTCACCCAGGCGCGCGAGGTGCTGTCGCGTCAGCTGCTGATGTAACACCATGCCGCGCATCGCGCGGCGGCGCGTCACCGACGGGCGCGCCAGGGGGCTACGGGCATGAACGACGACGAACTGAAGAACCAGATGGCCGCGAAGCTGCAGCATGCGCTGGAGCGCGTGGTCGACGAGCGCTCGCTGGTCCACTTCCTGCGGGTGCTCGGCCATGACTGGCGCACGGAGCGGCAGCTCGAGGCCGATGCGCCGCTGTCGCCGTATGCCCATGCGGCGCTCGGCTGGGAAAACCGTTCGATCGGCGAATACCTGGAGGCGATGATCGACTGGGCCGAGGCGTCGGAAGAGGGGCTGGGCTGCTACGACATGCCCGAGAACCCGTGGCGGCGCATCGCCGACATCCTGTTCGCCGGGAAAACCCACGAATGACGCGGCTCGCGCGATTCACGCACGCCGCTTTCTACTCGGCGACTTCATCGGCCGCGGACGCATACGCACGCAACCCATTGGCCAGTGCATCGAACACGGCCCGGCAGCGCGGGCTCGTCCGCAGGTCTTCGTGCATCACGACCCAGGTTTCCAGCCGCATCGCGGGCCCGCCCGGCAGCACGCGCACGAGCCGCGCGTCGCGTTTCGCGAGCGCCGTCTGGCAGAAGCCGATCCCGTAGCCGGCACGGATCATCGCGAGCTGCGCGAGATTGCTGTCGGTGCGCAGCGCGAACGCGTCGCGCTTCCACATCGGCATTGCGCGCCCCGCGGAACGAATGAACGGCGTGACCGTATCGAAGCCGATCAGCGCGTGATGCGCGAGCGCGTCGATCGTCGCGGGCGCGCCGTGGTGCGCCAGGTAATCGTCGCGCGCGTACAGCCCGACCTCGATTTCGCCGACGCGCCGCGCGACGAGCGCGTCCTGCGCGGGCGGCGCCATCCGGACCGCGATATCGGCCTCGCGCTTCAGCACGTCCTGGATGCGGTCGGTCGGCACCAGCTCGATCACGAGCCCCGGATGGTCGCGTCGCAATTGCGCGAGCATCGGCGGCAGCACCTCGACGGCGATCACGTCGCTGGCCGAGATCCGCACGATGCCGCGCACGCCCGCGCCGTGGCTGGCCGCCGCACGCTCGAACGCGGCCGCCGCGCTGCGCAGCGCCTCCGCATGGCCGCGCAGCGCGAGCGCGGCCTCGGTCGGCAGCAGGCCCGACGGCGAGCGCGTGAACAACGTCTGGCCGAACGCCGCTTCGAGCGCCGCGACATGGCGGCCGGCCGTCGGCTGCGTGATGCCGAGCGCGCGCGCCGCGCCGGACAGCGAGCCTTCCGTCAGCACCGCAAGGAAGGTGCGGTAGCGTTCCCAGTTCAGATCGGTAGTCATGCATAAATGTATAGCCGATCTGTTGGGTTAGGCAATTCCTTGATAGCCGGCGGCGCGCCAGAATGCGTGTCGTGATGGTTCCATTCAAGGGGAGCGGCAATGGCGAAGAACGCAGGCGGGACGCAACGGCTGGCACTCGTGCTCGGCGCGAGCGGCGGAATCGGCGGGGAAGTCGCGCGGCAGTTGCGCGATGCGGGCTGGCAGGTGCGTGCGCTCAAGCGCGGGCTCGATGCCGAGGTCGTGGCGCGCGACGGCATCGCGTGGGTGCGCGGCGACGCGCTGGATCGCGATGCGGTGGTGCGCGCCGCACGCGGCTGCAGCGTGATCGTGCATGCGGTGAACCCGCCCGGATACCGGAACTGGGCTACGCAGGTGTTGCCGATGGTCGACAACACGATCGCGGCGGCCCGGGCCGCGCAGGCAACCGTCGTGCTGCCGGGCACGGTCTACAACTTCGGCGCCGATGCGTTTCCGGTGCTGCGGGAAGATGCGCCGCAGCATCCGGCGACCCGCAAGGGCGCGATCCGCGTCGAGCTGGAGCGGCGGCTGCAGGACGCCAGCGCGCACGGCGTGCGGGCAATCGTCGTGCGCGCCGGCGATTTCTTCGGGCCGCAGCTCGGCAACAGCTGGTTTTCCCAGGGGTTGGTCAAGCCGGGGCGGCCCGTCGCGACCGTCCGCGTGCCGAGCCGCGGCGTCGGCCATCAGTGGGCGTATGTGCCCGACGTGGCCCGCGTGATGGTCGAGTTGATCGAGCGGCGCGAGACGCTGGAGCCGTTCGCGCGATTTCATCTGGGCGGGCATTGGGACGAAGACGGCATGCAGATGGCGCTGGCCGTGCAACGCGTCGCGCAGCGGCACGGCATGCGGCCGGCGCTGCGCGATTTCCCGTGGTGGCTCGTGTGGGCAGCCGCGCCGTTCGTCACGACGCTGCGCGAATTGCTCGAGATGCGTTACCTGTGGCGCGAACCGATCCGGATGGACAACGCGCGCGTGACCGCGGTGCTCGGCCGCGAGCCGGTGACGCCGCTCGATACCGCGGTGGAGGCGACGCTGGCGGGGCTCGGGTGTCTCGGGTGAGCACGGGCGGGCAGCCCGGGCTGCGCCCGTGCACGGCAACGCGTCACGGCGAACCCGAGAACGCCCGGGACCACAATTCTCCACATACCCGCGTGCGTCCGATGCGCATCATGTCGATCGACACAGATCGGGCGGAAACGGGGGCGCGATGCGGTATTTCGGATGGAAAATGTCGGTTGCGGGGGCAATCGTGTTCACACTGAGCGGGTGTGCGAACCTGGCCGGTGTGCTGTACTGCGACAACTCGCAGTTCAACTTCCCGGACTACCACTGCTTCGAGTCGTACAGGTAGGAACGGGCGCGACGGCTGAAAGCCGTCGTGCCCGTGTTCCATGCGCTTTCCGCTCGCCGTTACGCGACGACCGGCAACACCTCGACCGCATACCGGTGTCGCAAGCTGCGTCGGAGCACCGGATCGTGCAACTCCATCTCGAATGCATCGCCGTCGTCCATCGCCGCGATCGCGCCGTGCACGGCGACCGTGCCCCCGTACATCGCGCAGCGTGCGGGCATCGTGCGGCGATCGTCGAACCGCTGCCACAGCGCGTCGGGCGCGAGCAGGCCGCTGACCGCGCCGTGCTGGTACGCCACCCGTTCGCCATCGCGCGCAATCAGCCACGAACGCATCTCGAGCGTATCCCAGTGATCGGCGACATCCGCATAACGCCACGCGTCGCGGCCGAGCGGCTTCGCGCACACCTGCTTCGACACGGCGACGCCGTACGCTTCGACTTCGCGATCCGTGTGATCGGAGCCGACCGTGACCAGCGTGCCGGCCGGGCTGTCGACCAGCACGCATTCGATTTCGCCGCCCGAGCGTGCGCCGAGCACGCCGATCGACGGCGCCTGCGTGAGCAGCGCGGACGACACGCGATAGAAGCACGGCGTGGTCGACGGCGGTGCGACGCCGAGCGCCGCGAGTTCGTCGATGTGCGCGCGGATCGCGGCCGGGTCGCGTCCGGCCCAGCCGGCGATCACGACGCGTTCGACGTCGGCGGCGACGGCGGCCGGCGTGCGTTGCGGGGAAATCACGTTGAACGACAGGGTTGGCATGCGGCTATCCGTTTGAAGTGCGAAGGAGTGAATCGGGGAGCGGCTGCGTTCAATCCTCGAGCGGCCGGTGCGCGGTCTCGCGCGCGGCGACGAGTGCGATCGACGTGACGACGAGCGCGGCGGTGACGTACAGCGACACGGCCGTCGTCGTGCCCGTCTGCCGGAACAGCGCGGCGATCACGAGCGGCGCGAAGCCGCCGCCGACGATGCCGGCGAGCGTGTACGCGAGCGACGCGCCCGCATAGCGCACGCGCGTCGGGAACTGTTCGGTCACGAACGCGCCTTGCGGGCCGTACATCACCGCATGGATCACGAGGCCGATCGCGACGGCCGCGACGATCGCCGCGGGGCGCGCCGAATCGAGCAGCGCGAAGAACGCGAACGCCCAGACGATGCCGGCAAGCGCGCCGGCGAGATACACGGGCCGACGGCCGAAACGGTCCGACAATGCGCCGAAGAACGGCACCGAGAGCGCGTTGCAGGCCGTGCCGATCATCACGGCCGTCAGCGCCACGGGGCGCGACAGGTGCAGCACGGTCGTCACGTAGGTCAGCGTGAACACGACGATCAGCGCATACAGCACGTCCGAGCCGATCCGCGAGCCGCCCGCGATCAGCAGGCGCTTCCAGTGGTACTTCAGCACGTCGGCGACGGGCACGTCGGCGGTCGCGTGCGATTCGGCGAGCTGCTCGAACTGCGGCGTTTCGTCGACGCCGCGCCGCAGCCAGAAGCCGAACACGACGAGCAGCGCGCTGGCCGCGAACGGCAGGCGCCAGCCCCACGACAGGAACGCGTCGGACGTGGTGGACAGTGTGACCAGCGCGATGCAGCCGGTGCCGAGCAGCGTGCCGAACGACGGGCCGATCTGTGTCCACGACGCGGACAGCCCGCGCCGTTTCTGGTCGCCGTGCTCGACCGACAGCAGCACCGCGCCGGCCCATTCGCCGCCGAGCGCGACGCCCTGCACGAAACGCAGCGCGACGAGCAGGATCGGGCTCAGGATGCCGGCCTGCGCATAGGTCGGCAGCGCGCCCATCAGCGCGGTCGTCACGCCCATCAGCACGAGCGTGAGCATCAGCACCGCGCGGCGGCCGATGCGGTCGCCGAGGTTGCCGAACACGAAGCCGCCGAGCGGGCGCGACACGTAGCCGACCGCATAGGTCGAGAACGCGAGGATCGTGCCGGCCAGCGGATCGACCGACGGAAAGAACAGATGGTTGAAAACGAGCGCGGCGAGCGTGTTGTAGATCGTGAAGTCGTACCACTCGAGCGACGTGCCGATCATGCTCGCGGTCGCGAGTCGGCTGTTGCGGACACGGCGGGGCGCGTGGGCGGCGGGCTGGACGAGAGTGCTCATGGTATCGGGCAGGTCGTGACGGATGACGGGATGAAGCGCGGGGCCGGCGTGGGCGTCGGCGTCGAGCGTTCAGGCAGGCAGGGCGGCAGCGGCGGCCGGGTCGGCTGCGGTGTCGCGTCGTCGCGCAGGCAGCGGCGCGGCGGCGCGCCACAGCAGGTCGAAGGTGCGCACGTCGTCGTGCCCGGCGAGCGTTGCAGCCACGCGACGCGTGGCCGCCGCGTCGCTGCCTTCGATCAGCACGAGCGCATCGGCGGCCGGACGGGCGGCCGACGCGGCGCCGATCGGCGCGGACAGGTCCGGCGACGTGCGGAAGAGGCGTGCGGCATGGATGCCCGGTTCGTGCAGCGCGGCGTCGAAGCGCGCGCGCAGGTGCGGCACGTCGATGCGGTCCGGCGGCAGCACGAACAGCGCGAGATGCGCGCCTTCGCCGTCGCCGGCCTCGATCGTCAGCTCGCCGACGCGCCGCTGCGTGCCCGTCATGCGCTCGAAGTTCGCCAGCGACCACGCGGTCTGCTGCGTGAACGCGCGCCGGTATGCGTCGCCGCGGAACACGTCGAGCGCGTCGGTCACGTACAGCGCGAGGTATCGGCGCGGGCCGCCGTCGGTCGCGCGAAACCGCCGCGCATGCGTGAAGCCGGGAATCGCGACACGCTCCTGCATGTGCTCGCGGTCGTACCACGCGTTGAAATCGGCTTCGTGCGCGGGGTCGATATCCGTCCAGACGCAAAGCTGGCCGTGCGGAAGGGAAAGGCGGGTCATCGCGGGGTGCCTCGTGACGGTGGTGTCGGGAACCCCAGTGTCCCGAAGACGGGCCGCGCCCGTCCAACAAGAAAACAAATTCGCGGTGAACAGGTTTTCTTATGAGCGGCGCGGGCGGCGTTTCGCGGCAGGTATGGCAGGCGAGGCGGCCTTCGCCGTGCGCTTCGTTTTCGCCGACGTGCTCGTCGTCGTCCCGGTTGCGTTGCGCGTGGGCGCTGCGTCGACGCGATCGGAGGCGGCCGGCTTCGCGAGGTTCGCGGCGGCCGCCGTCGGGCGCGCGACTTCGCTCGCGAGTTCCGCGATGCGCGCGGCGACCGGCAGCCCCTGGCTGCGGTACGTCGCGACGAGCGGTAGCGCCGGGAACTCGGGCTCGACGTCGAGCAGTTCGAGCGTGCCTTCGTGCAGTTCGCGCCCGATGATCGCGGGCGGCAGCGCGGCCACGCCGAAGCCGTCCGCGACGAGGCGGATCATCGCGGCGACCGACGTGATGCAGTTGATGCTGGCCGGCCGTTCGACGGCTGCGAACAGCCGCTCGATCGTCGCGTGCGGCCCCGAGTGGCGCGAGAAGCTGATGATCGGAAACCCGGCCAGACGCGCGACGTCGAGCGGCTGGCCGCCGAGCCCGAGGCGCGGGCTCGCGGCCCAGCGCACCGGGAATTCGCACAGCGGCAGGTTCGTGAAGTCCGGCCCCGGCACCGGGTCGGTCTGCAGAATCAGGTCGACGCCGTCGGTGCTGAGCAGGCGGACCAGGTGCAACGTCGTGTCGCTCGTGATCTCGACGTCGAGGCGCGGATAGCGCTCGCGCAGCTGCGCCATCAGCGCGGGGAACCAGCTGTGCACGATCGATTCGATCACGCCGATCCGGATCAGGCCCGCATCGCTCGCCGCGTCGATGTCGCGCCGCATTTCGCCGTCGAGCCGCACGATCCGCTCCGCGTAGGCCAGCATGCGCCGGCCCGCGGGCGTGAGCGTGGCCGAGCGCGTGTTGCGGTCGAACAGGCGCACGTCGAACGCCTCCTCGAGCGATGCGATGCGGCTCGACACGGCGGCCTGCGTCGTGTGCAGTTTCTCGGCCGTGAGCCGGAAGTTTTCCAGCTTCGCGAGCCAGACGAAGGTTTCCAGAAACCGGATGTTCATCGCATTCCGAACGGTGTGGCGGTGCCGCGCCAGGCGGCGGATCGGGACGATGTTAATGGATTCGGGTGCGGGCCGGCGCGTGCGACGCCTTCCGGTGGCGTCAAAGCCGGTCGAACGCGAGCGTCGGCACGTCGACGCTCGTCGCGCCGCCGTCCGCGACGAGCGTCGCGCCGGTCACGAACGATGCGTCCGGCGACGCCAGGAAGGCGCAGACGGCCGCGATCTCGTCGGCGTCGGCCGCGCGCCGCAGCGGCACGTCGGCGCTGACGCGGGCATACGCAGCGTCGAGCGAATCGCCGTGCGCGGCCATCAGCGGCGCCATTTCCGCATCGGCCATCGGCGTGCGGACCCAGCCGGGGCAGACGGCGTTCGCCCGCACGCCGTACGGGCCGTAGTCGCGTGCGAGCGATCGCGCCAGCCCGAGCAGCGCGTGCTTGCCGACCGTGTAGCCGCATACGCCGGGCCCGGCCGCGAGCGCCGCGATCGACGCGACCAGCACGATATTGCCGCGCTGCGCGATCAGGTCGGGCAGGCACGCGCGCGCGCTGACGAATGCTGTGTCGAGGTTCGCGCGCATCGCGTCGCACCACTGCGCGTCGTCGGTTTCGTCCGCGCGGCCGATGCCGTGGCCGCCCGCGCATGCGACGAGCGCATCGACGCGGCCGAAGCGTTCCGCGATGCGCGGCAGGAAGCCGGCCCAGTCGGCGGTGCCGGCGGCGTCGCCCGCTAGCGCGAGGCCGCCCGTTTCGGCAGCCAGCGCGTCGAGCGGCGCGTGGCGGCGCCCGATCAGCACGACGCGGTCGCCGCGACGGGCGAAGCGGCGCGCGCACGCGGCGCCGATGCCGGTGCCTGCGCCGGTGATCGCGATCGTACGGGGGGGCGGGTGCGTCATGTCGTTCTCCGGAAAAGGGGGCGTTCCGGCCACTTTATGCGGCGCGGGCGCACACCGGTATCCGCCGAAAGGATGAATGCCGGCCGTCCGGTCGTCCGTCTGGCTGGGCGCGGCGGCCGTCGCGCATTTTGCAAAGGCTGACGATGTTTGCCGTCGAATCGTTCTATCCTCCACATTTTTGAGATAAGTCGCGAAAGCCCGGCAAAATAGCGCGGGCGGATGCACGCAACGGCGCGCGGCGCGTCGGCCTGCCGATTCCGTCGTACGAATCGGGCGGCAGGCGGGATCGGCGCGAGCGGGCGTCCGATGCGCAGGCAGCGCGTCCGCCGACGGCTCGTGTCGCCACGGCGTATCGCCCGGTTGCGCGTTCGCGCGGCCGGACCATCGACAAAAGAACAGGGAGGGGCCGGCAATGAGGCTGGACGACGAAAGAGAAAGCGTCAACGTCGAGGATCGACGCGGCGCCGGCGGATTCGGCGGCGGACGCGCGACGATCGGCATCGGCACGATCGTGGTCGCGCTCGCCGCATCGTATTTCTTCGGCATCGACCCGCGCGTCGTGCTCGAAGGCGCGTCGGCGCTGCAGGGCCGCCAGCAGCAGGCGCAGCCCGCGCCGACCCAGCGCCAGGGCGCGCCGGCCAACGATCCCGGCGCGGTGTTCACGCGCAAGGTGCTCGGCAATATCGAACGCACGTGGACGGATGTGTTCAACACGCAGCTGCACGCGCAGTACGAACCGCCGAAGCTCGTGATGTTCACGAACTCGACGCCGACCGCGTGCGGCACCGGCCAGACCGCGATGGGGCCGTTCTATTGCCCCGGCGACCGCAACGTGTATATCGATCTCGGCTTCTACGACGAGCTGCGCAAGCGTTTCGGCGCGGGCGGCGATTTCGCGCAGGCCTATGTGATCGCGCACGAAGTCGGTCATCACGTGCAGAACCTGCTCGGCATCGCCGACAAGGTCGACGCCGCGCGCCGGCGGTCGAGCCAGGCGCGCGCGAATGCGCTGTCGGTGCGCATGGAGCTGCAGGCCGACTGCTTTGCCGGCGTGTGGGCGAACAACGCGCAGCGCGCGAACCAGCGGCTGATGGAGCCGGGCGATTTCGAGCAGGGGCTGAAGGCCGCCGCGGCGATCGGCGACGACCGGCTGCAGCAGCAAGGGCAGGGCTACGTCGTGCCCGAAAGCTTCACGCACGGCACCAGCGAGCAGCGCGTGTACTGGCTGCGGCGCGGGATGGAGTCGGGCGAGGTGAGCGCCTGCGACACGTTCGCCGCGAACGCACGCTGAAACGACGCGCGTGCCCCGTCGCGCGCCGATATCGTCCCGGTAGAACCGGCCGCCGCGGCCGGGGCCGGGACGATTTGCCGATTTGTGCTCACCGGCACTTTTCGGCGCCGGTAGGCTGGGCCGGACTTCGAGATTCGATGCATCCGCCCGCCGGCCGATTCCCCATGCCCGTCTTGTCCGTTCCCGCCGACCACGCTCCCGCCGACTGGCAACGCGCGCTGCGCGCGTGCGTGGAGGCGTTCGACGCGTTCGCGAGCCCGTCGGCGATCGTGTTCTACCGGCTCGACCAGAGCGGCGAGCCGGCCGATTTCGAGCTGTTCGGGATGCCGGAATCGATGCATCGCACCTACGTCGCCCGCTACCGGATGCTCGATCCGCTCCATCCGTCGCGCTGCGCGGCGGGCGAATGCGCGGTCGTCACGCTCGCGTCCCAACTGCCCGACGAGCGACGTGATGCGTCCGCGTACTGGACCCGTTTTCTGCGGCGCCACGACGTGGCCGACGTCGTCGAGATCTGGCTGCGCGACGCGGGCCGGACGGTCGGCGCGTTCTCGTTGCTGCGCTTCGGCATCGGCGACTCGAACGGCAACGGCAGCGCCGGCCGGTTCGCACCGGGCGAGATCGATGCGCTCGCGCGGCTGCAGCCGGTCGCCGAAGCCGCGCTGAGCCCGCTGCTGCGCGCGCGGCGCGGCATCCATCGGATCGGCTGCGAAGAACGCCTGACCTACCGCGAGGAGCAGATCGCGCGGCTCGTGCGCGACGGCCGCTCGAACAAGGAGATCGCGCGCGATCTCGCGCTCGGGCAACCGACGATCAAGACACACCTGATGCGCATGTACCGCAAGCTCGGCGTATCGAACCGCACGGAGCTGGTCGGGGCGTTGTTCCTGTAATCGCTCCGCACGCGGCAGGCCTGCCGCGGCGATATCGAGCCGGGTCACCGCCTCGCTCCGCCCGTGCGTCACCGCGGGGTTCGAACCCGCCTTCCCGGCGTCCCACGCGCTGCCAATTTGCGCTCACCGGGCGCGATTCCCCGTCGATACAGTGGTCCGACGCCCGCGTGCCGCACCGGCACGCGGTCCAGCCACGACCATCAACGAGACGCCCATGAGCAACACGAACTTCGTCGCCGTCAGCGACACCGTGCGCATTTTCGTCGCGCGCGATTTCGGCCTCTTCATCGACGGTGCAATGCAGCCCGCGCACGCGGCCGCGCGGCTCGACGTGTACGACCCGGCCACGGGCGAGCGGCTCGCGACCGTCGCCGATGCGGACGCGCACGACGTCGACCGCGCGGTCGCGAGCGCGAAACACGCATTCGACGCGCGCGTGTGGAGCGGGCTGCGGCCGGCAGACCGCGAACGCATCCTGCTGAAACTCGCGGACCTGATCGAAGCCGATGCCGAAACGCTCGCGCAGCTCGAAACGCTGAACCAGGGCAAGTCGATTCACGTGTCGCGCGCGATCGAGGTCGGCGCGAGCGTCGAATACGTGCGCTACATGGCCGGCTGGGCGACCAAGATCACCGGCCAGACGCTCGACGTGTCGATCCCGTTCCCGCCCGGCGCGCGCTATACGGCCTATACGCGCAAGGAGCCCGTGGGCGTGGTCGCCGCGATCGTGCCGTGGAATTTCCCGCTGATGATCGCGGTGTGGAAGCTGATTCCCGCGCTCGCGGCCGGCTGCACGATCGTGCTGAAGCCGTCGCCGGAAACGCCGCTCACCGCGCTGCGCCTGGCCGAGCTCGCGCTCGACGCCGGCGTGCCGCCCGGTGTGTTCAATGTCGTCACGGGCGGGCGCGTCTGCGGCGCGGCGCTCGCGAGCCATCCGTCGATCGCGAAGATCTCGTTCACCGGGTCGACCGCGACCGGCAAGCTGGTCGGCGCGGCGGCCGTGCAGAACATGACGCGCTTCTCGCTCGAACTCGGCGGCAAGAACCCGATCGTGATGCTCGACGACGTCGACGTCGCGCAGGCGCTCGACGGGGTGGCCGCCGGCGCATTCTTCAACCAGGGGCAGGTATGCGCGGCCGCGTCGCGCATCTACGTGCATCGCAGCAAGTTCGCGCCGCTCGCGGAGGGCCTCGCGGGCGTCGCGCGGTCGATGAAGCTCGGCGCGGGCCTCGACATCACCGCGCAGATCAACCCGCTGGTCTCCGCGCACCATCGCGACAAGGTCGTCGAGCACATCGAAGGCGCGCGCCGCGCGGGTCTCACGTTCCTCGCGGGCGGCACGCCGGCCGACGATCTGCCCGGCTATTACGTGAAGCCGGCCGTGATCGCCGATCCGCATCCGGACAGCGCGATCGTGCGCGACGAGGTCTTCGGCCCGGTGATCGTCGTCGTGCCGTTCGACGACGCGGCCGACGCGGTGCGCCTCGCGAACGCGTCGCCGTACGGCCTCGCCGCGAGCATCTGGAGCAACGACCTGACACGCGTGATGAACCTGGTGCCGCGGATCGAGGCCGGCACCGTGTGGGTGAACTGCCATATCCCGCTCGATCCGTCGATGCCGTTCGGCGGCTACAAGCAATCGGGCATCGGCCGCGAATTCGGTCAGTACGCGATCGAAGGCTTCACCGAAACCAAATCCGTCTGCATCGCGCACTGAACGCGCGGCGCTCGAACCCGAACGAACCGATTCAACCGATCCGACCATGGAGACTGCAATGAGCTACAACGAAGCGAAGTTCTGGCATCCGATGCTGCACCCGAACGAAATGAAACAGCGCAAGCCGATCCGTATCGTGCGCGGCGACGGCTGCTACGTGTTCGACGAGGAGGGGCGCAAGCTCGTCGACGGCGTCGCGGGCCTGTGGAACGTGAACGTCGGCCACAACCGCCAGGAAGTGAAGGACGCGATCGTGCGTCAGCTCGACGAGCTCGAATACTTCCAGCTGTTCGACGGCATTTCGCATCCGCGGGCCGAGGAGCTGTCGAAGAAGCTGATCGACATGCTCGAACCGGAAGGGATGCGCCGCGTGCTGTACAGCTCGGGCGGCTCCGATTCGATCGAGACCGCGCTGAAGATCGCCCGCCAGTACTGGAAGGTGCGCGGCCAGGCCGATCGCACGAAGTTCATTTCGCTGAAGCAGGGTTATCACGGCACGCATTTCGGCGGCGCGTCGGTGAACGGCAACACGGTGTTCCGCCGCAACTACGAACCGAACCTGCCCGGCTGCTTCCACGTCGAGACGCCGTGGCCGTACCGCAACCCGTTCACGCAGGACCCGGACGAACTCGGCCGGATCTGCGCGGAAATGCTCGAGCGCGAGATCCAGTTCCAGAGCCCGGACACCGTCGCCGCGTTCATCGCGGAGCCGATCCAGGGCGCGGGCGGCGTGATCGTGCCGCCGGCCAATTACTGGCCGCTGGTGCGCGAGGTGTGCGACCGCTACGGCGTGCTGCTGATCGCCGACGAAGTCGTGACGGGCTTCGGCCGCAGCGGCAGCCTGTTCGGCAGCCGCGGCTGGGGCGTGCGCCCGGACATCATGTGTCTCGCGAAGGGGATTTCGTCGGGCTACGTGCCGCTCGGCGCGACGGTCGTGAACGCGCGGATCGAGGACGCGTTCGCCGCGAATGCCGATTTCGGGGGAGCGATCATGCACGGCTACACGTACGCCGGCCACCCGGTCGCATGCGCGGCCGCGATCGCGAGCCTCGACATCGTCGTGAAGGAAGACCTGCCGGCGAACGCGGCGAAGCAGGGCGCGTATCTGCTCGAAGCGCTGCAGCCGTTCGCGGAGCGCTTCGCGGCGGTCGGCGAGGCGCGCGGCAAGGGGCTGATGCTCGCGCTCGATCTCGTCGCGAACAAGGACACGCGCGAGCCGATCGATCCGCTGTCGGGCTATGCGAACGCGGTCGCGGAAGTCGCGCGCGAGAACGGCGTGCTGGTGCGTCCGGTCGGCACGAAGATCATCCTGTCGCCGCCGCTCGTGATCCAGCGCGAACAGCTCGACCGGATCGTCGATGCGCTCGCGGCCGGCTTCGAGGCCGTACCGTTCGCATGACGGCGTGACCGCATGGCGGCAAACCCGCGGCGGAGGGTAAACGCCATCGCGGGTTTGCCGATTTGCGCTATGACCGGATTATTTTGCCTGCGTATTTTTTCGACATCGGATCACGCTGTGATCGACAGGGCCCGGGTCTCGTCGTGCTGAAGCACCGCCCGGGGCCAACCGCAGAGCATCCGGCCCCGGCCGCCGACGAAGCGCCGGTTCGGGCCCACCTACGAAGGAGACAACGATGTCGGGATGGTCGGGAATGACCGGCGCCGCGGGCGATACGCCCGCCGGCTCGCCGGCTGAAGCGGGCGGCGGCGCCGCATTGAAGGCCGGTGCGGTCGGTTTCCCGACCGCGCTGGCGAGCGCCGCCGGCCTCATCATGGCGAGCCCGGTGATCCTCACCGCGACGTCGGGCTTCGGGATGGGCGGCTGGGCGTTCGCCGTCGCGATGATCGTCGCGTTCGTGATGATGCAGGCGCAGGCGACCACGTTCTCCGAAGCCGCCGCGATGCTGCCGACGGCCGGCTCGGTTTACGATTACCTGTCGTGCGGGCTCGGCCGCTTCTGGGCGATCACCGGCACGATTTCCGCGTATTTCCTCGTGCACGTGTTCGCCGGCACGGCGGAGACGATCCTGAGCGGCATCATGGCGCTCGTAAACTTCGAATCGCTGAACGCCGCGTTCGAGAAGCACAACAGTTCATGGCTCGTCGGCGTCGGCCTCGTGATCACGTTCGCGATCACCAACATCGTCGGCATCAAGGTGTTCAGCAAGCTCGAGATCGTGCTGACGGCAGGCATGTGGCTGTCGCTGATGATCTTCGGGATCCTCGGGCTCGCGGCCGCGCCGGCCGTGCATCTCGACGGCTGGTTCGGCGGCTCGGAAGTCGGCACGTCGATCCCGACCGTGCTGTCGCTGGTCGGGATGGCGATGTTCATGTTCGTCGGCTGCGAGTTCGTCACGCCGCTCGCGCCGGAAATGAAGGCGCCGGGCCGCACGATCCCGCGCGCGATGGCGCTCGGCCTCGTCGGCGTCGCGATCTGCATGTTCCTGTACGGCGCGGCGATCCGCCGCCAGGTCGCGAACGTGCCGGTGAGCCCCGACGGCCTCACGCACCTGCTCGACACGCCGGGTGCGATTCCCGCGTTCGCGCTGCAGGTGCTCGGGCCGTTCGGCCGCGTGTGGTTCGGCATCGCGTTCCTGTGCGCGGGCGCCGCGACGATCAACACGCTGATGGCCGGGCTGCCGCGCATCCTGTACGGGATGGCGATCGACGGCGCGCTGCCGCGCTGCTTCGCGTACCTGCATCCGCGTTTCAAGACGCCCGTGGTCGGCATCGTCGCGTCGGCGATCGTGCCGATCTTCCATGCGTGGCTGATCAACGGCAATCTCGACAGCATCCTGCATCTGGTGCTCGCCGCGACCTGCGCGTGGGGCACCGCGTACCTGCTCGTCACCGCGTCGGTCGTGATGCTGCGTATCCGCCGCCCGGACCTGCCGCGGCCGTACCGTTCGCCGCTGTTCCCGCTGCCGCAGATCGTGTCGAGCGTCGGTATCGTGCTCGCGATCTGGTACATCACGCCGCCCGGCATGAACCCGCGCGACATCTACGTGCCGTTCGGCGCGATGCTCGGGCTCACCGCGCTGTACGCGCTGTTCTGGACGCTCGTCGTGCAGCGCCGGCATCCGTTCAAGCCGGTGCCGGTCGAGGACGTGCTGCGCAACGAGCACGTCGCGCCGTGAAGGCCGTGCTCGCCCGGTGGCGCGCGGCGCCCGATGCGTCGCCGCCCGGTCACCGCCCCGGCGCGATCGCCGCGCGCGTGCTCGCCGATCTGCGGGCCGTGCGCGATGCCGACGGCGGCGTCGGTGGCGTCACGGCGCGGCTGTCGAACGGCGTGCGCGTGAGCATCGACGAGTGCGTCGAGCGCCAGTTCCTGATGCATACGGTCGGCGTGAAGGTGACGGCAGCCGCCGACGGCCCGGCCGCGCGGGGCAGCGCGCGCGTGCGACAGACCGGCTGGCTGCGTCGCACCGGCATCGAGGCGGCGCCCGCGCCCGGATGCGACCCGCGCTTCGTCGACGCGCTGGCCGCATTGATCGCCGAGCCGGCGCTGGCCGACGCGCTGCGGCCGCTGCACCTGACCGACTGCGCGATCGACGCGCGCGATGGCCGCTGGATGCTCGCGATCATGCCGTTCGGCGGCAGCGAGGTCGTGAACCGGATGCCGTCGTTTCGCCGCTATGTCAGGCTGATCGACGAGCAGGCCGCCGCGCTGTCGGCGGCCTGTCTCGCGTTCGAAACCGCACTACGCAGGATTTTGCGAGGGTAAGCTGTGGCGATGCGTGCCGCGCGAACCCGGCGGCCGCGTCCAGCACCCGAGGGTTTTACCGGAGACGCCGATGCTGTTCCAGTCACGCTCGCACGAAGACGTGCACGATCACGGGCTCGCGATCGCGGGCTGGCATCAGGTCTATCGTCAGATGACGCCGGGCCGCTTCAAGGGCACCGTCACGCAGGTGCTGTACGACGATTTCCACTTCTTCCGCGAGACGACCAACCGGCGGGTCGCGCAAACGGGGCTCGCGCCGCTCGGGCGCACGTCGCTCGCGGTGCCGCTGTCCGTGCCGCTCGCGGGTACGTTCCAGGGGCAGCCGGTCGACGGCTATGCGCTGCTCGCGCTGCGCGCCGGCGAGGATTTCGAATTCCACACGCCGGAAGGGATGGGGCTCGTCGGGATCAGCGCCGCGTCCGACATGGTCGACGAGCTGTGCGAAGCCGAATTCGGCGCGGCCGCCGCGCGCAGGCTGCGGCACGTGACACGGCTGTCCGATGCGCAGGGCGTCGCGCTCGGCATGCGGTTGTCGGCGCTGATCGACGATGCCCAGCGCAACCCGGGCTGCCTCGAATACGCGGCCACCCGCAAGATGTTTCGCGACGCGATGCTCGGCATGTTCCTCGATGCGCTCGAACAGGGCATCGGCGTCGAGCGCCGCGACATCACGCACGCCACCTACAGCGATATCGTGAGCCGCTGCGAGAAGCATCTGCGCGAGCGGCCCGAAGAACCCGTCACCGTGCTCGAGCTGTGCCGCGCGCTGCGCTGCAGCCGCCGCACACTGCAAACGAGCTTTCAACGCGTGGCCGACGTCACGCCGGTCGGCTACCTGCGCACGATCCGGCTGAACGCGGTGCGTCGCCTGCTGCGCACGACGCCGGTGCAGCAGCTCGGCGTCGGCGAAGCCGCCGCGAGCTGGGGCTTCACGCATCTCGGCTATTTCGCGCGCGAGTATCGCGACCTGTTCGGCGAGCTGCCGTCGCAAACCTTGCGCCCCGAATGACGTTCTCCTGCCGCGACGGCGCCGTCGTGCGTCGCCCGTCCTCGTCACCGTTTGCTGATTTGGGATAGGGGTCCAGAATTTTCGCTGGATAAAGTCCTGCCACCCATATCGACAACGCCATCGATTTGCACTGCGAACCGATGAACATGGAGGGGCGGGACATGAAGAACGGACGACGACTGACCGCGGCCGCGGTCATGCTGGGTTGCGTGCACGCGCACGCGCAGACTTCGGGGAGCGTGACGCTGTACGGCACCGTGGACACCGGCATCATCTATTCGACCAACCAGCAGTTCACGCGCGCCGACGGCAGCACGGGCGGCGGCCATGCATGGCAGATGGGCGGCGGCAATCTCGTGCCGTCCCGCTTCGGCTTCCAGGGCGCCGAGCCGCTCGGCGGCGGCCTCGATGCGGTATTTACGCTCGAGCAGCAGTTCCTGTCGGCGAGCGGGCAGGCGCTGCAGGGCGGCACCGCATTCAGCCGGCAGGCATGGGTCGGGCTGCGCCAGGACGGGATCGGCACGCTCGGCCTCGGCCGGCAATACGACTCGTACACCGACATGCTCGGCGCGTACGTGTCGAGCAACAACTGGGCGACGCCGTACGGCTCGCATCTCGGCGACGTCGACAACCTGAATGCCGCCTTCAACTTCAACAACGCGGTGAAATTCACCAGCGCCGATTTCAACGGGCTCACGTTCGGCGGCACGTTCAGCTTCGGTGGGCAGGCCGGCGATTTTTCCGCGAAGCGCGGCTATGCGGTGGCCGCGACGTACACGCGTGCGCCGGTGGCGTTCTCGGTCGGCTACCTCGACCTGCATCAGCCGCTCGACGCGGCGCTCGGCGGCGCGAGCGGCTATATCGGCGATTTCGCGTGCAGCAACGCGGGCGCGATGTATTGCCTGCTGCAGGATGCCGGCTCGATGCGCGCATTCGGCGCGGGCGGGTCGGTCACGTTCGGCGCGGCGACGCTCGCGCTGACCTACACGCATACGCGCCTGGGCGACAGCCGCTATTTCTCGAGCGCCGCGCAGCCGCGCACGCAGGCGTTCACGTTCGACGTCGGCGAGCTGAACGTCACGTACATGTTCACGCCGGCGCTGCAAGGCGGCGTCGCGTACCTCTTCAACGCCGCGCATACGGACGGGCGCGGCACGACGCGGTTCCATCAGATCAATCTCGGCACGAACTACAGCCTGTCGAAGCGCACGGCGCTGTATGCGGTCGCGATCGGGCAGATCGCGAGCGGCACGGGGCTCGGCACCGACGCGAACGGCAACGCGGCGAACTATGCGCAGATTCCGGTGCTCGCGAACAGCAATTCGAGCCGGCAGCTGGCGGTGCTGGCCGGGATTCGCGTGAACTTCTGACGGCGGCGGGTGCGGCCGCGGGCATGAGGCGGGCGGCCGGGCGAGCATGGCGCGCCGGGCCGCCCCCCGACCTCCGTCGCGTCGCGGCGCGATCGATACGGCCGGCGCGAGCGGTACGACGGCACATGCCGCGCATCGGCATTCGCCGCATGCCACAAATTCTTAACGATCGGCGTGAACAATGGCGTTCGCATCAGGCGGCCAGCCGCGTCCCCCGCGTTGCACACGTGTGCAACGCCTGGCCGTCCCGCCACCACGCCGAACGAGAGAGACCTCATGACCTTGCCGAGCCGCCTGCGCGCGCTGTCCGCCGCCCTTGCGCTGTCCTTCGCCGCCATGCACGCCGTGGCCGCCGATCTCGTCATCGCAGGCCGCGACGACATCTACGGCAAAGGGCTGACCGACGCCGTCGCCGGTTTCAACAAGCTGCATCCGGGCACCGAGATCGAACTGCTCAAGCTGCCGAACGCGAACCTGTACCAGAAGCTCAAGCTGTCGATGCGCGAAGGCACGGGCGCTTACGATCTCGTGATGATGGACGACACGTGGGCGCCCGAATTCATCGGCAACGGCTGGCTGAAGCCGCTGCCCGCGTCGCTCGCGGACGCCGATCTCGTGCCGTCCGCCGTCGCGCTCGGCCGCAATGCGGCCGGCGCGCTGTACGCGCTGCCGATCGTCGGCAACGTCGAGATGTTCGCGTACCGCAAGGATCTGCTCGCGAAGTACAAGCTGCAGCCGCCGCGCAACTGGGACGACGTGCTGAAGATCGCGCAGACCGTCGGCGGCGCGGACAAGAGCGTCTCGGGCGTCGTGTTCCGCGGCACGAAGGGCAATCCGGTCGTCACGGGGTTCCTGCCGATCCTGTGGGCGTACGGCGGCGACGTGTTCGACCATGCCGGCAACGTGACGATCGATTCGCGCGAAGCGCAGGCTGCACTGAAGACGTTCCTCGCGCTGAAGGCGTTCGCACCGAAGGACGTCGACGTGTACGGGGCGGCCGAAGTGCGCGACGCATTGCAGCGCGGCACGGCCGCGCAGTCGATCGAGGTATGGCCGGCGTGGGTGTCGGCGCTCGACGATCCGAAGCAGTCGCGCGTGGTCGGGCAGATCGCGCTGCAGCCGCCGCCGGGGCAGACCGCAGGCCCGGCGCCGATGCTCGGCATCTGGCAGATGGGCATTCCGAAGGACGCGCCGCACGCGAAGCTGGCGCAGGACTTCCTCGCTTACCTGAGCGCGCGCGATACGCAGACGCGCCTCGCCGGCATCGGCATTCCGCCGACTCGCCGCAGCGTCTTCAACGATCCGGCGCTGGTGCGTCAGTACCGCTGGTATCCCGATCAACTGAAGGCGCTCGAGGCGGGCCGCGCGCGGCCGCGCGTGAAGGACTGGCAGCAGGTCGAGAGCATTCTCGGCGATCAGTTGCAGCTCGCGTTGACGGGGCAGGCCGCGCCCGATGCCGCGCTGCGCCAGGCGCAGCAGAAGATCGCGCAGGCGACGGCCGCGTCCGGCAAGTGAGCGCGCCCGTCGATCCGTTGGCCGGGTGTTCCACATGAGAGCGTTCGGCCGCAGCCTGCCGTTCGTCGCGCTGCTCGGGCCGGCGCTGCTGGTGCTCGCCGCGCTCGCGCTGTATCCGGTCGCGCAGGTGCTGATCGACTCGTTCTGCCGGGTCGATTACGCGGCCGGCCGCCGCGCGTTCGCGGGGCTCGCGAATTATCGCGCGGTGCTCGGCGACGATGCGTTTGCGGCCGGCTTCGGCAACACGCTGCGCTTCACGCTCGTCGCGTCGCTCGCCGAAGTCGCGCTGGGCTTCGGTCTCGCGCTGCTGTTCGTGCGCGCGTTTCCGGGGCGGCGTATCGCGCTGCCGCTCGCGATCCTGCCGATGATGCTGTCCACGCTCGTGTGCTCGGCGATCTGGCGCAACTGGCTGAACTTCGACGGTTTCCTCAACGCGCTGCTCGCGGCGTTCGGCGTCGACGGCGTGCGCTGGCTGTCCGATCCGCACCTCGCGCTGTGGTCGCTCGCGCTCGTCGACGTGTGGCAGTGGACGCCGATGGCGTTCCTGATCGTGCTGGCCGGGCTGCAGTCGATCCCGCAGGAACTGTACGAAGCCGCACGCACCGACGGCGCGAGCGAGTGGCAGTGCCTGCGCGACATCACGCTGCCGCTCGCGGCGCCGCAGATCGGCCTTGCGCTGCTGCTGCGCTCGATCGACACGTTCAAGCTGTTCGACAAGGTCTATGCACTGACGGGCGGCGGCCCCGGCAACGCGACGCAGACGCTGTCGACCTATATCTACGACACGGGCTTCCGCTTCTTCAACGTCGGGCCGGCGAGTGCCGCGTCGGTGCTGATGCTCGCGGCGTCCGCGCTGCTGGTCTCGGGGTACGTATGGCAGACGGTTCGCAAGCGGCGCGCATGACGACGCGATCGGCGGGCATATCTCGCGCGCGAACGGGCGCCGCATTCGGTTGCGCGGTGCCCTGGGCGCTGCGCATCGTCGCACTCGCGCTGTTGCTGCTGCCGTGCCTGTGGATGGCAGGTGCCGCCTTCATGCCGACGCTTGAACGCCTCGATCATCCGCTGCGGATCTGGCCGGCCGCGCCGACGGTCGAGCATTTTTCGTCGGTATGGTCCAACGGCATCGGCGCGCCGCTCGCCAATTCGCTGCTGGTCGGCTTCGGCACGACGCTGCTCGCGCTGGCGCTCGCGTTTCCGGCCGCGTATGCGCTCGTGCGGTTGCGATTTCCGGCGCGGCTCGACCTGCTGTTTTTGGTGCTCGTGCTGGCGTTGAAGCTGATGCCGCCGATCACGATCGCGGTGCCGCTGTTCGCGCTCGCGAAGCGGCTGCACCTGCTCGATTCGACGCTCGGCCTGATGCTCGCGTACCAGATCTACGCGTTGCCGATGGCGATCTGGATGCTCCTCGCGTTCGTGCGCGACGTGCCGATCGAATACGAGGAAGCGGCGTGCATCGATGGCGCGGGGCTCGCACGGCGGCTCGTGCAGATCGTGCTTCCGCTGTGCGCGCCGGGGCTGATCGCGACCGCGATCTTCGTGTTCATCGCGGCCTGGAACGAATTCCTGATCGCGCTGCTGTTCGTGTCGACGCCGAGCCGCTTCACGCTGCCGCTCGCGATTGCCGGCTACGTGACGGAGAACGGCATCGACTGGGGCGACCTGATGAGCGCGGGACTGATGGCGTCGCTGCCTACGCTCGCCGTGGCCGGCTATGTGCAGCGTTACCTGTTGCGCGGGTTCGCGGGCGGGTTGAAGTGACGCACGGCGCGGCCGCGCGCGGTTCCGCGCCGTCACGCGCAACTGGCCCGCACCACCTGTGTGACCGGTACGACGCGCGTGCGCGACGGGCCGTCGAACGTCTGCATCCGGTCGGCGAGCAGGTCGATCGCCGCGTGCGCGAGGCCGCGCGTGTCCTGTTGCAGCGTCGTCAGCCGATATGCGTCGTATTCGGCGGCGGGGATGTCGTCGAAGCCGATCACGCGCAGGTCGTCCGGCACGCGCAAGCCGAATTCGCGGCGCGCGACGTCGATCACGCCGAGCGCGAGCAGGTCGGACGAGCAGAACACGCCGTCGGGCCGTTCGCCGGTCGCGAACAGTTGCCGCGCGGCGTCGATTCCGCTGGCATGGGTGTCGGACGGCGTGTCGAGCACGCGTACGAGCGTCGCGTCGATCGCGTCGCGTTGCCCGATCGCCTGTTCGAACGCCGCGGCACGCGACCGCGCGCTGTAGCTCGCGCTGCGCGGCCCGACGAACGCGAGCCGGCGCGCGCCGGCCCGCACGAGCCGCTGCGCGGCGTGGACGGCGCCCACCGCGTTGTCGCTGACGACCACGTCCGCGCCCGGCAGATTCGCTTCGCGGTTGATCATCACGACCGGAATCCGGTGTTCGAGATACTGCTGCGCGACCGACAGCGGCGGCGATGCGGACGTCATCACGAGGCCCGCGATCCGGTAGCTGAGCAGTCGTTCGAGCGATTGCCGGACCTGGCGCGGATCTTCCGCATTGGTCACGAGCGGCGTGAGCGCGCGCTGCCCGAGCGCGGCCATCAGGTCCGACAGCAGTCGCGCGCGGAACGGGTTCTCGAACCCGGCCGTCACGACGCCGATCATGCTGCTGCGCTGCGTGATCATGTCGCGCGCGATCAGGTTGACCTGATAGCCGAGCGCACGCGCGGCGACCATCACGCGCTCGCGGGTTTGCGGTGCGATGCTTGCCGTCGGCGAGAACGCGCGCGACACTGCGGAGCGCGACACGCCGGCCCGCGCCGCGACATCCGACGCCGTCACCCACGGTTTTCTTTCCTTGTCACTCATCGATTCATGATTCCTTCGCGCCACGATACGTGCATGCCGCCTGCCGACTGGATGTCGGCGCTCGACGACGCGCGGCCGCTGCATACGCTGACCCTACCGGGCAGCCATGACACCTGTGCGTATACGGTCGATGATCGGCTGGTGCGCACGCAGCGTGCGCCGCTCGATGCGCAGCTCGCGCATGGCGTGCGGCTGCTCGACGTCCGCTGCCGGCACGTGCGCGATGCGTTCGATATCCATCACGGCGGCATCGCGCTCGGCATGACGTTCGACGACGTGCTCGCGACCTGTACGCGCTTTCTCGATGCGCATCCGCGCGAATGCATCGTGATGTCGGTGAAGGACGAGTGGCCGGCGCATGCGTGCACGCGCGGTTTCGATGCGACGTTCGACGTGCATCGCGCGCGGCATCCGCGGCTGCGCTGGCATGCCGGCGGCACGCTGCCGACGCTCGGCGACGTGCGCGGCGCGGTCGTGCTGTTGCGGCGCTTTCGGAGCGGCCGGCCGCTCGGCATCGACTTGACCGCGTGGCCCGACAACGCGACGTTTACGATCGACCATCCGGACGGCGCCTTCGTGATCCAGGATGAATATCGCGTGCCGGTGGCCGCGTCGATCGCATGGAAGTGGCGCGCGATCGACGCGCTGCTGACGCATCTGCCGTTGCCGGACAGCGGCCGCTGGGCGCTCAGTTTCTGCAGCGGAACGGGGATGGGGGCGAATCCGTCGGTGGTCGCATTCGGCGATGGCCGGGTGCAGGGAATTCATGCGCGACTGGCCGAGCGCTTGCGCGAGCAGCGCGGCCCGTACGGCGCGGTGCTGCTCGATTTCTGCGACGACGACAACTGGGCGCTGGTGCGTGCGCTGATCGAATGCAACGATCGCGCGCCGGAGCAGGGCGGCTGGCGCAAGGCGTTTCGCTGCTAGTCAGCGAAGATTCGCGTTGAAGAACGCGAGTGCCTTGGCGTCGAGCGTTTCGTGGAACGCGGCGCGATCGAATCCCTTTGCGTCGGTGCAGATGTCGGGTGCGTCGTGGGCCAACCGTTCGGGGCATGGCGCGAGAAACGCGAAGTGCGCTGAATTCGGCACGACATGGAATTCGGGCCGTTGCGGTAGTAGCGCGGCCAGTGCGGGGGCCGTATCCGGCGTCACGCCGTCGCCGCCTTCCTCCGATGCCCAGAGTTGGATAGGCGCACGGATGTTCTTCACCGTATCCGAGGTTGGAAATTCATCGAGCGGATCGGCCAGCACGTACGCCTTGATGCGCGAGTCGTGCATCAGCGGCGCCTTCGGCAGGTCACCGGCCCGGATCTGCTTGCAGATCGGCCAGGTCGGATCAGGGCAGGCGACCGGCGCATGAGCGAAATCCGGATTGCCGCCGGCCAGCACGAGGCCGGTATAGCCGCCGCGCGAAAAGCCGAAGAAGCCGATACGTGCCGGGTCGATGTGCGCGGCATCCGGCGCGTGAGCGAGCATGTAGTCGACCAGTCGCTTGATATCTGCCGGACGCTCGACGAAGTTCTGCAGGTCGGCCGCGCGGCTCATGTCGGAGAACGTGTCGCCCGGATGGTTGATCGCCGCGACGACGTATCCCGCATCGGCAAGCGTTTCGGCGAGATCGTGATGGCCGACGAACGTGCCGCCATGGCCGTGCGAGATCACGACGAGCGGCAGCTTGTCGCCGGCGGTCGGGCAGTCGCGACGTCCTTTCAGCGTGTAAGGGCCGATCGTGAGCGTTTGCATCGCCTCCGCGCACGGCGTCCACACGATCGCACGCAGCTCCGGGCCGGATGCATCGGCGGGGATCCGGACGAACTTGACACCGGCCGCGTGCGCGACCGTTGTGCACAGGCAGAGCAGGACAGTCGATAGCCAGGTTTTCATGTCGATTCCCGAGGCGACGGAGAAAGGGACGCGCGATGCGCGCCGGGCGGCGGCTTACCGCGTCGCGATCGCCACCGCCGCACCGGCCATCGCGGTCGCGCTCGTGCGGTTCGCGATCCGCTTCGCGCGTGCCGACGTGAGCAACGCACGCGCACGCGAAGCGAGCAGCGACCAGAAGCAGTCGGCAAGAATCAGGACCACGAGCATCGTGCCGACGAGTTCGGCCCAGGCGATCACGCCGACATGCGTCAGATCGACGATCGTCGGCAGCAGCGCAAGATAGAACAGCATGATCTTCGGGTTGCCGAGCGTGACCAGCATGCCGGCCACGAACATGCGCCACGGCGACTGGCCGGTCGGCAGCGCGTCCGTGCCCGCCGACGTGGGCGCGGTCCACATCTTCCATGCCAGGAACAGCAGATACGCGACGCCGAGCAGCTTGAGCACGATCAGGCCGGTCGCGAACGTGCGCACGAACGCGGACAGCCCCGCGACCGCGAGCGTGAGCCACAGCGCTTCGCCGAGCCACATCGCGGCGAGAAACGGCAGCACGTCGCGCACGCCGTTCGTCAGCACGCGGGCGACGAGCGCGGCGACGCTCGGGCCGGGCGTGCCGGCGGTGACGAGCAACGCGAAGGCGAAGACGGCGAGGGCGGACAACGTCATGGCAGGCCTCGTGGGGGGCGTTCGAAACGTCTGAGGTTTCGATTATAGTGACGGCCGTTCCAGACTGCCTGCCTGAATTGTCGTCATGCCTGCATCGATCCTGATTCGCCCCGCCACGCGGGAAGACGCGGCCGCGATGGCCGCCGTGGAAGTCGCCGCCGCGCAGCGGTTTCGCGCGATCGGCATGGCCGATATCGCCGACGGCGAGCCGACCGATGCGGCTGCCGTGCTCGAGCGGATCGACGGCGGTCGCGCGTATGTGGCGGTCGATCCGCAAGGCGCGTGCGTGGGATTCGTGTTCTACCGGCTACTCGATGCGCAGCGGCTGTATCTGGAGGAACTGGATGTCGCGCCGTCGCATGCGGGACAGCGGATCGGCGCGCGCCTGATCGAGCAGATCATGACGCGCGCCGCGCAAGACGGCATCGTTGAGGTCGTGCTGTCGACGTTCCGCGACGCGCCGTGGAACGCGCCTTATTACGCGCGCCTCGGTTTTCACATCATCGACGACGCATCGCTCGACGACGCGCTGCGCGCGATCCGCTCGCACCACGTCGCGCTCGGTCTCGACGAAACGCGGCGCGTGTTCATGCGGCGCGCCGTGGCGGCCTGATGCTCGGTACGGACCGATTCCGTCAGCGCCGCGTGTCGCTCCCGAACGAACGCGACGCGAACGCAGCTTCGATGTACGCGAGAAAATCCGTTGCGGGGCGCGTCAACTGCAATCCGGGCGGCGTGAGCCGATAGAGCTGCAGCGGTGGTGGCGACAGCGGCAGCGCGAGCGGCGTGAGCGCCTGGCCGAACACGGTTTCCGACAGCGAGTGCCGGGTCCACGAGAAGATGGCATCCGTCGTGAGAAGCAGGCTGTAGAACAGCGCATACGACGTGCAGCGCGTGATGCAACGCGGCGCCGGCAGGCCCGCGTGCGCATGGAGCGCGCGAATGTGCGCCGGAAAATTGTCGCTCGGATCGGTGTGGATCCACTCGGCATCGCGTAGCGCGTCCAGGGATGTCGCGCCGGCGAAACGCCCGTTCTCGCGGGTGACGAATGCCGTGTCGAAGGTGCGGATCGGCTTCACGTCGGCGGACTCGGCGACCTCGCCGGTGATGGCCGCGAACGCGAGATCGAGGGTCCGGCTGTGCAACTGCTCGGTCAACTGGCTGAACGACAGTTCGCGCAGTTCGCACTCGACATGGGGCCAGTGGCGTCGAAATTCGGCATAGGCGTGGGCGAACCCCGTGACCGCGACGATCGGCGTGAAACCGAGCACCAGCCTGCCTTCGCGCAGCCCTTTCAGATGCGCGATGTCGTCGCGTGCGCGCTCGATCTCCCGCACGACCGCATGCGCGCGGCCGAGCAGGACGTCGCCTTCCGGCGTCGGCACGACACCCCACGGCTTGCGTTCCAGAAGCGCCACGCCGAATTCGCTTTCCAGTTCCTGAATCGCCTTGCTGACGGCCGGCTGGCTGACATGCATCGTTTTCGCGGCAGCCTTGATGCTGCCTGCCGTGGCCACTGCGACCAGCGCGCGCAATTGATGGGTTTTCATGATGCGGAGGATATAACCAAATCTTATCCGTATCAAAATTGATGTGTTTTTTGACCCGGCGCGTCTCTCCATACTTGGCCGCAGCGGTTGCGATGCAGCCGATCCAATGGAGCCAGACATGACGCAGGACTTTGCCCGGACGCTCGCGGCGATCCGTGAAACCGCCCCCCGCTTCGTCGCGATCCGACGCGACATCCATGCCCACCCGGAACTCGGTTTTGCCGAAACCCGCACCGCGCGGATCGTCGCCGCGCAATTGACCGAGTGGGGCTTCGACGTGACGACCGGTATCGGCGGCACCGGGGTGGTCGGCCGGTTGCGGCGCGGTACGTCGTCGCGCACGCTCGGCCTGCGCGCCGACATGGACGCGTTGCCGATCCGGGAAGAAACGGGCCTGCCTCATGCGAGCACGGTCGCCGGGACGATGCACGCATGCGGTCACGACGGCCATACCGCGATCCTGCTTGCGGCCGCCCATCATCTGGCCGCACAGGGGCGCTTCGACGGCACGTTGAACGTGATCTTTCAGCCCGCGGAGGAAGGGCTCGGCGGCGCAAGGCGCATGATCGAGGAGGGCTTGTTCGAGCGCTTTCCGTGCGAGCGCGTTTATGCGCTGCACAACGCGCCTGGCGTACCGGTCGGTCATTTCGCGTTGCGCTACGGCGCGATGATGGCGTCGTCCGATTCGGTGACGATCACTGTGACGGGCAAGGGCGGGCACGGCGCGATGCCGCAGCACGCGTGCGATCCGATCGTTGCGGCGGCGAACATCGTGACCGCGCTGCAATCGATCGTCGCCCGCAACATCGATCCGGCCAAGGCGGCAGTGGTGACCGTCGGTACGTTCCATGCCGGCACGGCCCCGAACGTGATTCCCGAGACCGCGACGCTGCAACTGTCGGTCCGCTCGCTCGACGCGGCCACGCGCGACGAGGTCGAGGCGCGGATTCGCAGGATCGCCGACGCGCAGGCGCAGGCCTACGGGGCCGTTGCGCAGGTCGATTATCAGGCCATCTCGCGCGTCGTCGTCAACGATGCCGCCGCCGCGGATCTCGCGGTCGAGACGATCACGGCGCTGGCCGGCGCCGGCGCGCTCACGCTGCTTCCCGACGGTGTGATGGGCAGCGAGGATTTTTCATGGATGACGGAACGCGTGCCCGGGTGCTACGTGATGCTCGGCAACGGTATCGATTCGCACGGCGGCTGCTCGGTTCACAACCCGGGCTACGACTTCAACGACGAGGCGCTCGGCTGGGGCGCCGCCTATTTCGTCGGCATCGCGGAACGCTTCCTGGCCACGGTCTGACGAGCGCGTCGGCCAGTCGCGGCAATTCGGAATTTTCTCGCTGAAAAATAAGGAAAACGAATGAAGAAGAGGCTGGCATGGGGTGCGGCGTGTCTGGCGCTGGGTGCCGGAAGTGCCTGCGCGGTGCCGTATCAGGACGTACTGCTCGCGGCGGTGCCGGAGTTCAACGGCGGATTGAAGGAGGGCGTGGCGCTGTACGGCTCCGTCGACATGGGGATCAACTACCAGTCGGTGGGTGGGCGGTCGACGTGGCAGACCCAGAGCGGCGGCGAGTGGACGTCGAAATTCGGCTTCTTCGGGCGCGAGAATCTCGGCGGCGGGTGGCGCGCCGAATTCAATCTCGAAAGCGGCTTTCTCGCGAACAACGGCGCGCAGCAGGATACGCAGTCGTTCTTCAACCGGCAGTCGTGGATCGGCCTGATGTCCGACCGCTATGGCCGGCTGCGAGTCGGCAAGCAGATCGGCACGGGGCTGCCGCTGTTCATCGACGTGTTCGGCACCGTGGGCACCAATTCGGTTTACACGTGGCTCGGCGCGGCCGCCGTGCAGACCGCGCGCGGCGTCGGCTACAACAGCGACCTCGGACCGGGCGCGACACAACTGCCGGCACGCGTCGACAATGCGATCACCTATCGCACGCCGATCGTGGCCGGCACCACGACGCTGATGCTGATGTACGCGCCCAGCAACGTCGCGGGGCGCGCACCGGCGGCGTCCGCGCAGGGCGCACTGCTGCAGTGGTACAACGGCACGACCTATCTGGCGGCGAGCTACAACCAGGTGTGGGGCATCAACGGCGCGAGCACGGTCCGCAACGACCTGTACGGGCTCGGCGCCGTGTACGACACGGGGCGGCTCGTGCTGTCCGCGTCGTTCAATCAATATGCGCCGAAACTGGCCGGCGACGGGATCGCACGCGTGTACACCCTCGGCACGATCGTGCCGTTCGGCGTGAATGCGGTTCGCGCGTCGGTCGTCTATCGCGATACGTCGGGCGTACGCGATGTCGCCGGCCGGCCGGTGAAGGATTCGGCGCTTGGCGTCATGCTCGGCTACGACTACCTGTTGTCGAAACGTACCGGTCTTTACGCGCGGGCGGGGTTCATCCGCAACTACGGCGTGTCGACCGTTCTGCTGAACGGCAATCCGTTGCCGACCGACCCCGGCGGCACGACGCCGCGTACCGGCACGACGCCCGTGACGATGTCGCTCGGCATGTATCACAACTTCTGAACGAGGGCTTCGGATGAGCACCCTGAATCGCGCGGCTGCCGCGCAGACCATCGACGAACGACGCGCGATGCGGCGAACCGTCGCCGCGGCTGCGCTCGGCAACGGACTCGAATTCTTCGACTTCACCGTATACAGCTTCTTCGCGGTACTGATTGGCCGGCTGTTCTTTCCGGCATCCAGCGATGCGGGTGCGTTGATGCTGTCGCTGGCGACCTTCGGCGTCGGTTTCGTCGCACGGCCGCTCGGCAGCGTCGCGATCGGCGCGTATGCGGATCGCGTCGGGCGCAAGCCCGCGCTGGTGCTGACCGTCGCGCTGATGGCGCTCGGCACCGGCATCATCGGATTCGCGCCGACCTACGCGCAGATCGGCATCGCGGCGCCGCTGCTGATCGTGATCGGCCGGCTGCTGCAGGGTTTTTCGGCAGGAGGCGAGGTCGGGGCCGCGACGACGTTGCTGATGGAGTCGGGCGGCGCCCGCCGCAGGGGTGAACTGGTCAGTTGGCAGATGGCCAGCCAGGGCGGCGCGGCGCTTGCCGGCGCGCTCGTCGCGTTGACGCTGTCGCGCTGGCTGCCGCCCGATGCGCTGCAAGGCTGGGGTTGGCGTGTACCGTTCGTGCTCGGCCTGCTGATCGGGCCGGTCGGGTTTTATCTGAGACGCCATCTCGACGACACGCTGCCGCACCCGGCTGCGGGCGCGCCGCGTGTCAGCCGCCGCATTCCGTGGCGGCAGGTCGCGGCCGGCACGTTGCTGGTGATCGGCGGCACGTCGACGATGTATACGATCGTGTTCTTCCTGCCGTCGTTCCTGACGCTGACACTCGGCATGCCGGCTTCCGTCTCGTTGCTGTCCGGCTGTACGGCGGGTGCGGTGATGCTGGCCGGCTCACCGTTCGCCGGCCGGTTCGCGGACCGCCTGCGCCGCCGCAAGCCGATGCTGCAAACGGTGTGCGCGATCTCGACGGCACTCGTGCTGCCGGCGTTTCATGCGATGCGCGCATGGCCGTCGGTCTTCACCGTGCTGGCGGTCGTGGTCGTGCTGATCGGTCTGATGACGCTGTCGAGCCCTGCGGGCTTCGTGATGATTCTCGAAGCCTTGCGACCGGAAGTCCGTGCGACGTCGCTCGGGATGATCTATGCGCTGGGCGTGACGATCTTCGGCGGTTTCGCGCAGTTGATCGTCAGCGCGCTGTGGCGTGCGACGGGCAGCTTCTATGCGCCGGCCTGGTACGTGCTCGGCGGCGGGGTGGCCAGTTTCGTCGGCCTCGCATTGTTTCGCGAGGAGACGGCACGCTGAAGCAGCGTGCCCAGGCGACGGGAAGGGCGCGGCGCACGGTCCGTGCGCCGCGCGTGTCGCCGGCCGTCAGGCCGCGTCGCTCAGCGCCGGGTAGTCGGTGTAGCCCGTTTCGCCTTGCGCGTAGAACGTCTCCGGCACCGGCGTGTTGAGCGGCGCACCGATTTCGAGGCGGCGCGGCAGGTCAGGGTTCGCGATGAACAGCTTGCCCCACGCGATCGCGTCGGCGCTGCCGTTCGCGAGCGCAGCCTGCGCGGTATCGAGCGTGAATTGCTCGTTCGCGATCAGCGGACCGCCGAACGCTTCCTTCAGACGCGGGCTCAACTGGTCGCCCGAATACGATTCGCGCGTGAAGATGAACGCGATCTTGCGGCGGCCGAGTTCGCGCGCGACGTAACCGAACGTTGCCGCCGGATCGGAGTCGCCCATCGTATGCGCGTCGCCGCGCGGTGCGAGGTGCACGCCGACGCGGCCGGCGCCCCACACGTCGATCGCCGCGTCGACCACTTCGAGCAGCAGGCGGGCGCGATTCTCGATCGGGCCGCCGTACGCATCGGTGCGGCGATTGGTGCTGTCCTGCAGGAACTGATCGAGCAGGTAACCGTTCGCGCCGTGAATCTCCACGCCGTCGAAGCCGGCGGCCTTCGCATTCTCGGCGCCCTTGCGGTACGCGGCGACGATGCCCGGAATCTCGTCGAGTTCGAGCGCGCGCGGCGTCACGTACGGGCGCTGCGGACGCACGAGGCTCACGTGGCCGCCCGCGGCGATCGCGCTCGGCGCGACCGGCAGGTCGCCGTTCAGGAACATCGGATCGGAGATCCGGCCGACGTGCCAGAGCTGCAGCACGATGCGCCCGCCGGCCGCGTGCACGGCCTGCGTGATCTGCTTCCAGCCTTCGACCTGCTCGTCGGACCAGATGCCGGGCGTGTCGGCATAGCCGACGCCTTGCGGCGTGACCGACGTCGCTTCGGTGATGATCAGGCCGGCCGACGCGCGCTCGGCGTAGTAGCGCGCCATCAGCGCGTTCGGCACGCGCGTCGCGCCCGCACGGGAGCGGGTGAGCGGCGCCATCACGATGCGGTTCGGCAGGGTCAGTTCGCCGAGGGTAACGGGATCGAACAGCGTGGGCATGGCAGATAACCTCTTACGAAAGGCGGGAAAGCCGTCGCGTCGTGTGCGGCGGCGCCCCGGATGGCCGGTTCGGCCGTTGGCTAGAGTTCGTGGCGCAGAGCGTCGAGAAATGCGTCGATGACGGCCTCGTTGCGCTGGAAGAACGCCCATTGGCCGATCCGCGTCGACGTCACGAGCCCCGCCCGCTGCAGCGTGGCGAGGTGGGCGGACACGGTCGACTGCGACAACCCGCAGCGCGCGTCGATCTGGCCCGCGCAGACGCCGTGTTCGTACGGCAGCGTCTGCTGCGGAAAATGCTCGCCGGGCGTTTTCAGCCAGACGAGGATTTCCCGGCGCACGGGGTTCGAGAGCGCTTTCAGGATCGCGTCGATGTCGAGTTCGGTCGGCATGGAAAGGCTGGGTGTTTCGATCAGGCAACGGGTATCGTCGATGGGCGAATCTTATATCGTCTTTTTGCGATATGCTTGAAAGCACTGTCGGCAATGGGGTTGATAGCGTGCGCCGATCGCGGGGTCGGATCGACGACGAGGGCGGCGCCTTCGACGCAGGGCGCCGGTGTCTGGCCATCTCGTCGACGATCTCGTATCGCCGCCGCCCGCGTAACATACGTGGCATCGTGCTTTGCTTACGGAGTCTTTGATGCCAGTCCGGGCCGTGATATTCGATTTCGACCTGACGCTGGCGGATTCGTCCGCCGCGATCATCGCATGCACCGAGCATGCGCTGGATCAACTGGGCGCCGCCGGCCCGACGCCCGCGCAGATCGGCGCCGTGATCGGGCTGCCGCTGCCGGACATGTTCCGGTCGTTGACGGGAGAAACCGGCGCGGCGCGGGCCGATGCGTTCGCGCGGCACTTCGTGGCGCGCGCCGACGAGATCATGGTGTCCGGCACCCGCATCTATCCGGAAGTGCCGCCGCTGCTTGCGGCGTTGCGCGAGCAAGGGATCGCCGTCGCGATCGTGTCGTCCAAGTTTCGCTACCGGATCGACGCGATTCTCGAACGTCACGGCTTGCAATCGCTGATCGACGTGCTGATCGGCGGGGAAGACGTGCAGCGCCACAAGCCGGACCCCGAAGGGCTCGTGCAGGCCCTCGCGCGGCTGGGCCTGCCTGCCGCGGCGGCGATCTACGTCGGCGACCACGCAGTGGACGCGCAGGCGGCCGAGCGCGCCGGCGTGCCGTTCGTCGGCGCGGTGAGCGGCATGACGTCGTTCGATGCGTGGGCGCGCGCCGGCAAGCAGGCGGTGCCGACGCATATCGGTGAACTGGCCGCCATCGTGCAGCAGATGCAGCGCCGCTCGGGCGACGCGTGCGCCGACGTCGAACCGGGTGCGCAACCGGCCGGCTGACCCGTTTTCCGCAACGGGCCGGCAGTGCGCGACGGATTCTGCGACCATCGCCGTTCAACCCATATCCGCCACCCGAGCCGCCGCCAATTCCGCCATGTCCGTCATATCCGTCGCCTTTGCCCGCCTCCGACGCGCGCGTGCGCTGTGGGCCGCCCGAGCCCTTTCATCTGCCGTTCCGCTTGCGCTCGCCTGCGCCGCGGCCGGCATGCTGGCCGGCGCGCAGCCGGCCGACGCCGCCACGCCCACGCAGCGCGAACGTCTCGAAGCGCCGGTCAAGGCCGTCGCCGACCAGCGGATGGCCGTCGATACGGCGCAGGGCCGCGCGATGCTGCCCGTCTACGCCGATCGTCCGCTCGACCAGGCCGCGCCCGACGTCACGCGCGTGTTCATCGTGATTCACGGCACGCTGCGTAACGCCGACGCGTATTGCGCAGCGGGGCGCAAGGTCGTCGAAAAGGCCGGTGCGCTCGGCGCGGGCACGATGGTGGTCGCGCCGCAGTTCCTGACACGCGCCGACGTGCGCGCGTTTTCGTTGCCCGCACCGACGCTCGCGTGGACGCAGGAAGGATGGAAGGGCGGCGAACCGGCGCGCGAGCCGGGCCCGCTCAGCTCTTTCGCGGCGCTCGACGCGTTGCTCGCGCATTTCGCCGACCGCAGTCTGTACCCGTCGTTATCCACGGTCGTCGTGATCGGCCACTCCGCCGGCGCACAGTTGCTGCAGCGTTATGCGGTGGCCGGGCGCGAAGGAGACGCGCTCGCGCGCGCGGGCATTGCCGTGCGCTACGTGGTCGCGAACCCGTCGAGCTACCTGTATTTCGACGACGAGCGGCCGAATGCCGACGCGCTTGCAGGCGGCGTCTGTCCGCGCGCGACCGAATGGAAGTACGGGCTGAAATCGGCGCCGCCTTACGTTGCGTCGCAGGACGTGGGCGATCTCGAGACGCGCTACGTCACGCGCCATGTCGTGTACCTGCTCGGGCAGGCCGACACGAATCCCTACACGCATTTCATCGACCGCTCGTGCGCGGCGATGGCGCAGGGGCCGTACCGGTTGGCGCGCGGGCTCGCCTATTTCGAATACCTGAAGAAGCGGCATCCGGCCGATCTCGCGCAGCAGGTCGTCGAAGTGCCGGGTGTCGGGCATGACGGCCTCGGCATGTTCACGTCCGCTTGCGGGCTGGCCGTGTTGTTCGGGCAGGCGTTGCCGCCGTCGTGTCCGGTCGTCGCCGGCACGGCGCCGGACCTGCGCGCAGCGGGGCAGTGAGCCTGCATGCAACGCTCGCCCGTGACGAAAATCGATCGGGAAAATGTCGGGAGAAGCCGGTGCGCACGGCTACGTGGTCCGCCGCCATACGCCGGGCGGCGATGGAGACGACGCCGGCCGTGCGCGACTGCGGGCCGGGCGGGTGTGGCCGGCGCAGGCGTCACGCGTCCGGGTACGGCGTGCCGTCCTTGTGCAGAAACCGGCCGTCGCGACTCGGGCTCATCATGTCGATGTCCGGGCAGGTGATCACGTCGTCCGGCGAGCGCGAGCCGACCTCGAGATAGACGGCGACCGCACTCGATCGGTTGACCAGGTGATGACCGTTACCGGAATTTTTCGGAAAAGCCGCGCAGTCGCCCGCGCGCAGCACGGTCTCGCCGCCGTCCTCGATCAGCACGAGTTCGCCTTCGAGCACGTAGACGAATTCGTCCTCGTCGGAATGCCAGTGCCGCTGGGCCGACCAGCCGCCCGGCGGCACGCGCATCAGGTTGACGCCGAAATCGCGCAGGCCGCCGGCGTCGCCGAGACGCTGGCGGATACGCCGCGCGCACGGCGCGTCGAACGGCTGCGGATAGCCGCTGCCGCGGCGTTCGGGCACGGCATCGAGATCGATTTTTGGCATGAGCGACTCCATCTGACTCGCGGGCAAAGAGGGCGACGTTCATTGTAGGCGGCAGCCGCCCGTCGCTCACCCGCGCGTGTCGTAGCGGGCCGCGTCATTCGACGGTGATCGTCTCCTTCATGTACGGATGAATCCCGCAGAACACCTTGTAGACGCCCGGCTTGTCGAAGCGGAACGCGTACGTCTCGTCCTGGTCGAGCGCCTTCGAATGAAAGATGCCGGCGTCGTTGACGACGGTATGCGGCTCCGCGTCGAGGTTCTTCCACGTGATCGTCGTGCCGGCCTTGATCGTGGTCGACATCGGCGAAAACATGAAGTTGCGGATCGTCACGAGCGGGCCGCTCGGGCCCTGCGCGAATGCGGCGGGCGGCGTGCCGGCGGCCGCGCCGCACAGGATCAGCATCGCGACGATTCGAGCGCGTTGGAAGCGGATCATGTCGTTCTCCTTATGTTTTGATCAGGCGAGCGTCGCATCGTGCAGCGACGACGCGACCGGATGGCCGGCGAATTCGACGGTCGTCACGCCGAGCATCGACGGCAGCCGGTCGTGCGGCACCGTGAGCGGGACGGGGCCCGGGCCGTTGCCTGCCGTCGGCTGCGGGAACGCGGTCGAGCGGGCGGTATGAAACGTCACGTTGCCCTCCACCTTCGACACGATCTGGTGGATGTGCCCGTTCAGGACGGTGACCGAGCCGAAGCGGCGCAGCAGCGCCATCGTCTGCGGTGCGTCGCCGGTGCCCCAGCCCCACGGTTCGTAGATGGTCCACATCGGCATGTGCGAGAACACGACGATCGGCGTGCTCGACGAACGGCCTTTCAGATCCTGTGCGAGCCATGCGAGCTGCTCGTCGCCGAAGCTGCCGAGTCCGTTCGGCTTGAAGTGCATCACGTTGACGAGGCCGATGAAGTGCACGCCCGCATGGTCGAAGCTGTAATAGCCGCGGTTGTCCGACGCCTTGCCGAACCGGCCGAAATATTCGGCGCCCGAACCGTCGGTGACGTCGTGTTCGCCGGGCACCGTATGCAGTTCCGGCACGCGCAGCGCGGACAGCAACTGCGACGCGCGATCGAATTCTTCCGGCTTCGAGAGATGCGTGATGTCGCCGGTATGGATCGTCAGCGCGGGCAGCGCAGGCATCCCGTTGACGAGGTCGATCGTCTGCTTCAGCGTGGCCGACACGTCGGGATTCGCGTCCTTGTTGAAACCGATGTGCGTATCGCTGATCTGCACGAACAGCGGCCGGCCCGCGTCGGCCGGGCGCGCGTCGCCGGTCTGCGCGAGCGCGAGGTCGAACGGGGTGAGGATGCCGCCCGACAGCGTGAACAGCGTGCCGAGCCCGCCGAAGGCCATGCACTGCAGGGCCTTGCGGCGCGACGGGCGGGTGGGGGTCGATGAAGACATGTGAGCCTCGCATTCGTGTGACGAAACCGGACGGCCGGATCGTCCTGGAATAAGCCGGCGCCTTCGCATGCGATACCGGCGAGACGGCCCATTTATTCCCGACCGTTGCGAGATCGAATCCCCGTGTCGGCGGCCGACGGGTCGAGGCACGACACCCGCCGGATGACCTGTCAATGTCCTGTAAGTGACACGTCACATTTGCGTCACGACCGCCCGATAGCCTCCCACTCCGAATCACCTCTCCGGAGCCCTTCATGCCGAACCTCGCGGCAACGGACACGGTCGGTGCGGTCGGTCACCGCATGCGCACCTTCGGCCTCGCGCCGTTTTTTCCGATCATTGCCTGCGGCATCGCCGATGCCGGCATTCATCCCGGTGCCGATTTCCGCTTCGTCAAGGCAGGCCCGGTGCTGCCGTTCGCGCGGCCGGCCATCCCGGAACGGGTGCCGCACGGACTGTCCTGATTCGCACCGCGAGTGCGCCGCCCGGCCGCGCGGCACGCGGCCGGACCCATCGATTTTCAATTCGACACAAGACGCTACCGATGGATATCAGTTTCGATCCGAACCGCACCGCCAACGCCTCCGCGTGGCGCGTGCTGCCCAACCGCTGGGATGCCGTCGCGTTTCCGCTGATCATCTGCGTGCTGGCGATGGCGATCGTCGGTTTTCACCAGACAATGGCGCCGATCGGCGTGCTGCAGACGCAGAAGATCTCGCTCGATCCGGCGAGCCTGCCCGAATACGCATTGCGCACCACGCTGCGGATGCTCGCCGCGATGGTCGCGTCGCTCGTGTTTACGCTCGTCTACGGCACGCTCGCCGCGAAAAGCCGCCGCGCGGGCATGGTGCTGATCCCGATCCTCGACATCCTGCAGTCGGTGCCGGTGCTCGGCTACATCTCGTTTACGGTCACGTTCTTCCTCGCGCTGTTTCCGGGGCGCGTGCTCGGTGCGGAGCTGGCCGCGATCTTCGCGATCTTCACGAGCCAGGCATGGAACATGACGTTCAGCTTCTACCAATCGCTGCGCACGGTGCCGCGCGACTTGAGCGAAGTGTCGCGCGGTTTTCACCTGACGGCGTGGCAGCGCTTCTGGAAGCTCGAAGTGCCGTTCTCGATGCCGAGCCTGATCTGGAACATGATGATGTCGATGTCGGGCGGCTGGTTCTTCGTCGTCGCATCGGAGGCGATCACCGTCGGCAACCAGACGATCACGCTGCCGGGCATCGGCGCGTATCTCGCGCAGGCGATCTCGGACAAGAATCTCGGCGCGGTCGGCTGGGTGATCGTCGCGATGTCGGTCGTGATCCTCGCCTACGACCAGTTCCTGTTCCGCCCGCTGGTCGCGTGGGCCGACAAGTTCCGAATGGAGAACACCGCGTCGGGCGATGCGCCGCAATCGTGGCTGCTCGACATGATGCGTCGCACGCACCTGATCCATCAGTTGCTCGTGCCGGCCGGCTGGCTGCTGTCGCAGGCCGCCCGGATTCCGCTGCGACTGCCGGCGCTGAAGGGCACGCGTGCGCGCGGCGCATCGTCGCGCCGTTCGTCGCGTATCGGCGACATCGTATGGGGCGCGTTCGTGATCGTGCTGACGGCGTACGTCGTGTGGCGCGTCGTCGGCTTCGTCGCGACCGGCGTGACGATGGCCGAGGTCGGTCACGTGCTCGTGCTCGGGCTCGTCACGCTGCTGCGCGTGCTGGTGCTGATCGCGATCGCGTCGGCGATCTGGGTGCCGCTCGGCGTATTGATCGGGCTGCGCCCGAAGCTGGCCGAGAAGGTCCAGCCGCTCGCGCAGTTCCTCGCCGCGTTTCCGGCGAACCTGCTGTTCCCTGTGTTCGTGATCGTGATCGTCCGCTTTCACCTGAACGCGGATATCTGGCTGTCGCCGCTGATCGTGCTCGGCACGCAGTGGTACATCCTGTTCAACGTGATCGCGGGCGCGATGTCCTATCCGAACGACTACAAGGAAGCGACGAAGAATTTCCGCATCCGCGGCTGGCAGTGGTGGCGCCAGGCGATTCTGCCGGGCATTTTCCCGTACTACGTGACGGGCGCGATCACCGCATCGGGCGGCGCGTGGAACGCGAGCATCGTGTCCGAGTTCGTGCAGTGGGGCGACACGAAGGTCGTCGCGCACGGTCTTGGCTCGTATATCGCGCAAACGACCGCCGCCGGCGATTTCCCGAAGATCATCCTCGGCATCGCCGTGATGTCCCTGTTCGTTACCTTGTTCAACCGCCTGCTGTGGCGTCCGATGTACGCCTATGCGGAATCCCGGCTCCGTCTCGATTGAGAGTAAGCGCGATGCAAAATCCGACCGTTATCAACGCCCCCGTCAAGACGTCCCAGCCGCTGCAGCCGCCCCGGCTCGGCGAGGAAATCCTGCGCGTCGAGCACGTGAACCGCGGCTTCAACAAGACGCAGGGCGAGCTGCTCGTGCTCGACGACGCGAACCTGTCGCTGCGCGAAGGCGAGATCGTCGGCTTGCTCGGCCGATCGGGCTCGGGCAAGTCGACGCTGCTGCGCATCATCGCCGGTCTGATCGAGCCGACCGACGGCGAAGTGACCTATCTCGGCAAGCCGTTGCGCGGCCCGGCCGAGGGCGTCGCGATGGTGTTCCAGACCTTCGCGCTGTTCCCGTGGCTCACCGTGCTGCAGAACGTGGAAGCCGGGCTCGAGGCGCTCGGCGTCGGCGCGCGCGAGCGGCGCGAACGCGCGCTGGCCGCGATCGACCTGATCGGCCTCGACGGCTTCGAGAACGCGTATCCGCGCGAGCTGTCGGGCGGGATGCGCCAGCGCGTGGGCTTTGCGCGCGCGCTCGTCGTCGATCCGACCATCCTGCTGATGGACGAACCGTTTTCCGCGCTCGACGTGCTGACCGCCGAAACGCTGCGTACCGACCTGCTCGATCTGTGGACGCAGGGCCGCATGCCGATCAAGTCGGTGCTGATCGTCACGCACAACATCGAGGAAGCGGTGTTCATGTGCGACCGGATTCTCGTGTTGTCGTCGAACCCGGGCCGCGTGATCGCCGAGATCAAGGTGCCGTTCAAGCATCCGCGCAATCGTCTCGATACCGATTTCCGCAAGCTGGTCGACGACATCTACGCGAAGATGACCGCGCGCCAGACCGGCGAGGCGACGAAGAAGGGGCTCGAACTCGGCAGCTGGCTGCCGCAGGTGTCGACCAACCTGATGGCCGGCCTGATCGAGACGCTCGCGATGGCGCCGTACCACGGCCGCGCCGACATGCCGGAAATCGCG